>CAZIHY010000024.1:0-26039 GCA_964539115.1 uncultured Oscillospiraceae bacterium | reverse complement strand
GAATTTATCTGTCAGAACGGAAATGGGCAAAGGCCAAAATCCCCACGGGGAGAAAGTAGGCGCACCAGCATTCCAGTGCGATGACGCCGCCCATGCTTGTTTCCCCGCCAGCCATTGAACTGAACACGCCCGTCATGGGCATGATAAAACAGCCAAAGAAGAAAATGCCATGGATGATCATCAGGCGTTTCAACCATTTATCCACAGGATTGTGCCCACGTATGGTTAGCCCCAAAAAGAATGTCGATAGCGCCATCATGCCATAGCCCAGCAGGTCATAGCTGAACATCAGTCCACCTCTGGAATAATCCAGCAACCTTACAGCTTCGTCAGTCATCGTGTCAAGCCGAACGGTTGTCGTTTGCGCGAAATACACCAATAGGATCAATGTGGCGTAGATGACTGCGAATGCCATACCTGCTTTTGCCGCAACTCGGTGCTCTGCATCGCTTTCACAGCTGAATCCCGCCGCCATCATCACATATCCGATGGCCAGCAGCATACACACAAAATAGCTTCCAAAGTTAAAAGGGATCAGCATGCAGACGGCAAACAGAAGAACTGAAAAGACGACGATCAAAGCTCCTGCTTTTGCAATGTTGCGATTCATCATGCTCCCTCCTTAAATCCCGATTTGCCGCTCAGATATGAAGCAATTATAGCATGGATTTGTGAAAATTCTACTGCGCAGTTAGGAAAAAGAAGCGGCATGAGCAACTCATACCGCTTCCAGAGCGTGATTATGTGCAAATGATGTCTGTATCGGCAAGCCGCTATACTAGCCGAGGAAAGAAGCTACTTCCTTATGTAGCCTCCCAATTCGGCCCTCCTTTGTTGTTTTATATATTAATATTATTATTTCTTCCACTTTAGCAGCAATGCGGAATTTATTATAACCAATACGGAACCTGCGTTATGGACCAGTGCGCCTACTACTGGGTTGAGAACGCCTGTTATCGCAAGGGCGATCGCGAGGAAGTTCAGTGTCATGGAGAATATCAGATTTAGCTTTATCGTCTTCATCATGCGCTTTGACAAAGCGAACAGATGCGGCAGCTGCCTGACCTCGTCGTCAATGAGCGCAATGTCCGCGGCGTCAACGGCTATGTCGCTGCCGACTCCGCCCATTGCTATTCCGACCATAGCTTTTTTGAGAGCAGGGGCGTCGTTGATTCCGTCACCTATCATGCACACGGGACAGCCGCCATTTTGACACTGTTCTATGTAATTGAGCTTATCCTCGGGGAGACATTTTGCGTGGACCTCGCTTATATGCAGCTGGCCGGCAATGTTTGCCGCGGCATTCTCATTGTCGCCGGTAAGCAGAACGGGCTGAACGCCGAGCGCGCGGAGTGAGGCAATCATATCTGCGCTTTCTTCGCGCAGAGTATCTGAAAGTACGACATATCCGGCAAGTTCGCCTTCGACGGCGACGTATGTTACAGTACAGCCCTGCGCCGCATATTCTTCAGCTGTATTGGACTGCGGCAATTCAATTTTCAGCTCATCCATAAAATCTGAACTTCCCGCGAAAATCTCTTTTCCATTGACAACGGCTGAAACACCGCGGCCGACGTGCATGTGGAAATCTGCTGCCTGCATGACGGGCTCAGAGGCGCTCTGTCTGTAGCAGGAGGTAATAGCCTTTCCGAGAGGGTGTTCAGACAACTGCTCGACAGCTGCTGTGAGGGCATAGAGATCGTCCTTTGAGGATTTTTCGCCGACAGTTTCAACAGCCACAACTTTCGGCGTTCCATAGGTCAGCGTGCCGGTCTTATCAAATGCGATTCTTCCGACCTTTGCAAGCCGTTCCAACGCGTCACCCTCACGGACGAGAAAGCCGCGTTTCGCGGCGTTTCCGATAGCGGCCATAATAGCTGTCGGAGTGGCCAAAACGAGAGCGCAGGGGCAGAATACAACCAGGATAGTTACTGCACGTATGATTTCGCCGGTAATGGCCCAAGTCAGCGCAGCGGCGGACAGCGCGATTACAACGATCCACGTTGCCCATCGGTCAGCCATGCCGACGATTTTGGCCTTGCCCGCGTCCGCTGACTGCACAAGCCTTATCATACGTTGGATGGAACTGTCCTCTCCGACTCTCGTCGCCCTCATTTCAAAGGCTCCGAACTGGTTGACGGTACCGCTGGATACCTCGTCGCCAACCGATTTGTCAACAGGCAGCGATTCGCCGGTCATAACGGCCTGGTTGATAGAGGTTTGACCCGAGGTAATAACGCCGTCTACGGCTATGCCCTCCCCGGGGAGGACCCTCAGGATGTCTCCGACTCTGACCTGCTCTGCGGGAATTATACTCTCAGCGCTGTCTTTTATGACTCTCGCCGTTTGCGGAGTAAGGTGCACGAGCTTTTCGATACCGGCTCTTGCCCTTGCAACAGTAAGGTCCTCCAGCAGTGCGCCAAGCTGCATTATAAAGGCGACCTCGCCGGCGGCGAAATCCTCACGAATGCATACAGAGGCTATCAAGGCCAGGGAAACAAGTACGTCCGCCTTGATGTCAAAGGCGGTAACAAGCCCAATGATTGCCTCCAGGATAATGGGAATGCCGCATAGGATGATCGCTACCCAGGCTGCGTCGAAGGGCAGCGGTATCAAATCAAAAATGCTGATGATCAGGGCGACGCCGGAGATAGCGAGAAGGGTGATATCCCTTTTTGTCCCGCCGAGCTCTAGCAGGTGCTCCAGCTTTTCGATAATTGCTTTCATATACTACAACCACCTTATACCGAACGGGGTATGGGTATAGTATACATATAGGTGTATGCGTTGTCAAGGCGGCAAAAAATATTCCGGCCGAAAAAACGGCCGGAACTGTGTGTTATCCCATGTTGGAAAAACGCTCAACAGCTTTGGTAAAGCTCTCAATAGTCTTGTCTGCATCTCCATGTTCAATGCCGTCGCGGACACAGTGCCTGATATGTCCCTCCAACACGACCTGTCCGCATTTGTGCAGCGCGGATTTTGCCGCATTGAGCTGTGACAGGACGTCCTCACAGGGGACGTCCTCATCCACCATACGGTCGATCGCCTGAACCTGTCCAATTATTTTTCTCAGTCTCCTGTGGAGATTCTCGGAATCCATGCACTGCTTCATCAGAAAGCCTCCTTATACTATTAGAGGTATATATATATTATATCCGCAGTTTAGCAAAAGTCAAGGAAATCCCCGTGTGGGGCACTTTGCCACACACGGGGATTTGAATGATCTGTATCCGGTGACAGGAACTGAAAAGGTTATCAGGATTACTGTTCGGAGAGATATTCTATTGCGCTTGCGAGGATCTCGGCGGCTTCGGCACGGGTCAGAGTTTCATACATGCCGTCGGATGTGTTTATGATATTGCGTGCCTCGAGGCCAGCAGTCTGGGCAGATGCCCATGCAGGAACGATATCGTTGTCATACTGTGCGACAGATACGATATTAGTTATACCGAGCACCTTGCTGAGCATGACGGCCGCCTCTGCGCGGGTTATTGTACGCTCTGCTTCAAAAACAGTCTTGCCGTCCGATACAGAGCCGCTTATATACCCGTTGAGCAGTGCAGTTGAAACACAGGGTTTTGCCCATGCAGGAATTTCGCTGTCATCGGAAAATCCGGTGCTCTTAACTCCGCTTATCAGATCAACTTGACCCAAGCTCATGCACATGGACAAAAATTCTGCGCGGGTCATCTCATCATCGGGGGAAAATACATAATTACCACCGATGCACTTGCCGATATAGACGCCTTTTTCCGCAAGCAGGACAGCTGCATAGTTGCTGCTGTTTCCGCTCATGTCGGAATAGGTGACGGAAGTTTTCTGCTTCTCGATTCGGATGATCACGGTCGCTTCCTGAGAGGAAACGCCGTCACTGTTTGTTACGCGGTATCCGAAATAGTCGCGACCCTTCTTGCCGTCGTTTGGGGTGTAGACGAAGGAGCCGTCGTCTTGAAGCTCGACCTTTCCCTTGACCGGCTCGGTTGTTATTTCAAAGCTCAACTCCAGATCCGCCGGGTCAGTCGCTTCAAGCTTTCCGCCGATGGAAACTCCGCGGTAAGTCGTAAGCTCAAGATTTTCAGCCACGGGCGCGGATTCATCTGCGGACGCCGGGATGACGATCAGGGAAAAACACATTGCTGCCGCAATTAACAGCGCAGCCATCTTTGCACGTTTGGTCATTTAATGTACCTCCTGAAATGTTTTTCTGGGATGTACATATCATGTACCGACTTGTGAAAATTATTCCAAATTAGGAATAGAAACTGTGATTTCCTATCGTTGTAACATAGGTGCGGTTGTTTGTTATCCAAAGACTGCTGGCAGTGGCAGTGTTGAGGAAATACAGGCTGTTGCTGACGTTGTTTGTGCCGTCGAGGCAGAGCTTGGCAGCAATGATGCTTTCGTTTGTAGGGGTGTCGTAGATCGTGCCGTTGTAGGCTGGCTCGAACTGAACGGCATACTGTTTGTCAAAAATCACGTCATAAATTGTGTTAGGATACAGCGAGCTGGCAACTCGGTTAAGGACCACAGCGCCGACCGCTATTTTACCCTCAAGCGGCTCTCCCTGGCTTTCGGCACTTATAATGCGCGAGAGCCAGTAAAGATCGTCGGAGTTGTAAAACTGGTCTCCGGAGGTGATATATCCGCTGCCTTTGCTGAGATACACGTTCTGTGACGCAGCATCCCAAGTGATAGTGGCGCCTGTAGCCTTGGCCAGCGGACGCACGGGGACAAGGGTAGTTCCGTTTATAAGCTTTACCCCAAGCGGAGTATAGAGCAGCCGGCCATTGGCGTTTATGTATGTGCTGCCCGGCGTGGCGGAAAGCGAAAGCGAGCGTGTGCTGACAGACGCCGTCGTGCCATTCCACGAGATGGTAGGGGATGAGCAAAGCGCGCCGCAGAGCGCTCTGAGCGGTACATATGTAGAGCCGTCGTATATGTTGGCGCCGCTTGTGACCAGCTTGCCGTCAACATATACATTTACAGCAGTCGCTGTTGGAGCGGCAAGTACAAGGCATAGGAAGATTAGCAGCGCAGTTAGTTTTTTTAACATGGTATCATCTCCTTTGCATGTGCAGAGTGTAACTGTATACGGCCGCTCTATCAAGCGGTAAATGTTGTATTGCGCTGCATTTTTACACTTGCATAACAGAAAAAGGCGTGCTATAATACACTGCACGCGGGTGTAGTTCAATGGCAGAACATCAGCTTCCCAAGCTGAATACGAGGGTTCGATTCCCTTCACCCGCTCCATAACAAAAACCTTGGTGCTGCAATAGCTCCAAGGTTTTTGCTTATTTTTCAATGGGTTCAGTTTTTTGCGACTTAGCAGTCAGATGAGGTTTATTACATATTGAAGTTTGGATTCGCCCCAGTGTTATTGCATGGAAGATGACCAGATCTGAACAAGTTCAGTACCGTCTGAGCGAACGGCATAGAGATAGAAAACAGCGCTGGCTGAGAAAGACATACTGCGAATTCTCCTCAATGGTCCTGTCGGAGTACAAATTGTCGAGCCATTCCCGATGTGCGGCTTCATTACAAGCTATTATAAATGTCAGATAGGCGGCAAACATCAAGCGCGCTGTAATTCTTCCAGGGGTAAGAGCCTGTTTCATAATATTTCTCCGGCGGCGATCAGAAATATGTGGCATGCAGACAAATTTTTATAAAATATATATTACTTTTATACTTTTGTCCATAGATATCTTTGCTTTTTGAGCTGATTGCAGTATAATATACACAAACCGAAAAAACACTAGGAGGAATGACAATGGTTCCGCTTACCGAACAGGAAAAAACACTGCCCTATGTCAAATACTTTTACCGTGATCTGGCCCCGGTTGCCGAGGAAAAGCTGAAAATACGCGATGGCGCTCCCGCTGACTCATCTTTGGCAATGCCGATAGCAGAGAGGGGCCGCTTTCTGGATGAGGATACCGGATATCTCAAAACCGGTTTCTGCGTTGCACCGGATGGGACAGGATTTGTCGCGAACACACAGTTTATGCCGGGCGTAACAAAGGATATGTTCAACTGGTGGTTTGCCTGGCACTGCATAGGCCCTGATCTTCGATATAAGCTGTGGGACCATGACGATCATTTCCATGCCCGCGCGGACAATGTCGAATACATACTTGATCCAAATGTCCCGATGGAGGAGAAGAGCTGGGGCGTAAAGCACGACATTCTTGAGGATATTGGCCTTGGAGCAGATGCTCTGGTCATAAGCTTCAAAAAGCCCTCTGACTTGGGTTTTGATATGGCCAAGATCGGCGGCAAAGGCTGCACGGCAATGGTCTGCGGCAATGGCATGAGCAGCACGCCGGCCATAATGGCGCACAAGATAATTGAAGAGGACGGCGGCGTTACGATGGTATCCCATTTCTGGATGGGCTACGGCGTCGACGATGAGGGGAATATCATAAAGCTGGTCCCCGATGGAGAAAGCGTTCCCGAGATCGCGCCGCGCTCACTGTTTGGCCACTGCATAAAGGAATACACTAACTGGGCGTCTTTTATTGCAGAGATATATGCGGAAGAAGGACCTGACATAAAGCTCTGATAAACGAATGGATCGCAAAAATCAGGACACGCTGTGGAAAATATACCGCAGCGTGTCTTTTTTATTTATTTTTGTCCTGTTTTTCCATATCCCAGATATGCCTGTTTTTACGGAACATCAAGCAGACACCGGCTCCCAGAAGCCACAGCACACAAAAGAAAAATGCTGCTCCGCTGCCTTTACCCGTACCAAAGCACATAGTCAGGATACTGTTTGCCTCTTGCTGCGTCATGACCGGCTCAAATATCCGGTCAACCAGCAGCCCGCCCAGAAAATATCCCACTGGTATAGTAAAGAATTGGAAAGAGTTCCGAGCCGCAAAGACTCGCCCCTGGATGTCCTCCGGTATCGTGAGCCGGAAAATTGCATCCAGATTGGTGTTCATAAAGGGGATGGCGACCCAGCCCAGGAATGCGCCGAAACACCAAACGGGAACGCTTCGCCCGAATGCAAGGAAAAAGTTCTCCGTGCTCATAGACAGCATCAGGCATATCCATATGGCTTTCACGCGGCTTTTGGGTGTTTTCATGAACGACGCCAGAATGCTTCCGGACAGCGTAGCTATACCTATCACAGTGTTGACAATACCCATGGCCCGCTCACCGTCCTCCGGTTTTGACAGCATCATTGCCGGAAAAGCCGCATTGTACATGGATGCCACAAGATTGATGGCGGCGAGAAACAGCATAAGATGATAGATGCCAGGATTATCTTTCAGCCAGCGGATACCCTCTCCAGCGCTGCTCAGCAGGTTTTCCTTTTTTCCGTTTTCAGAATGTACATGCGGAATCGGGATGAAAAACAGCAGCACAAGGAATGCGGCTGCAAAGCTGCAAAGGTCAATGGCGATCACCATATCCATACCGCCAAGTTCCAGCACCGCCGTGGCTAAGACCGGTGTCAGAATGGAATTAAAAGAACTGGAAAGGTAGCGCAGGCTGCCAACCTTCTGGTAATGCTTCCGTGGAAGGATAGATGTCGTGACGACCTCGGACGAGGGCTGCTGTATTGTGTTCATCAGCCCGGAAACGGCGTTGACTATGTACAGGTGCCATATGCGGAGTTGGCCGGTTTTAAGCAGAAACAGCACCACAATGGTACACAGCGCCGCCGTGGAGTCACAGGCCAGGAGTGTGTTTTTCTTGTCCCAACGGTCGCTGAGTGCTCCAGCGAAGACGCTGCATATCACATAGGGTGCATAGGAACACACCATCAGAAGTGCTGTCGCCAGTGCCGAGCCCTTTTGTGTATATGACCATATCACCAGCGCATAGCCCGTCATGGCGCTGCCAAGCCCGGATAGCGTCTGCGTCGCCCACAGCAGAAGATAACTGCGCATTTCAGTAAAATCATTTATTAGTTTTTTCATTTTGACTTTGCTCCTTTTTGTTTGCGATGGTATCAAAAGATGCAAAGCCGGCAGGATAGCGTCACCTGCTCCATGCAGCCCTATCCTAATTGGCTTTGCATGGAGCGGAAACAATGCAGAGTATCATACGCTTTTCCTCCTTTTCTTAGGGATAAATATGACCTCAATTCTGATCTTTACTTTTTCTTGAAGTGACAGCATATCTGGGTGAGAGACTCTCATTGGCATCGGTGGTTGTATGAGGGAGAAATACTGTTTGACGGGATAGCGCCTGCAGACTGTAAATCTGCACCCATATCATGCGGGGACCCGGTGCGAATATATTCACACCGGGTCCAACTTGCTCCCCGTGCCGGCGTCATCCTTCGCATGTCCGCGCTGCGGACGATTGAAAAATGATGGTCGACGTTTCGGGGCGTATAGTTTACGAGCAGGTCTGTAAGCCGGGTTCTGTCTTGAACAGCCATCTGTCTAGGCGTACCGTTGCCGGCACGCTCAAGCCACCTCCTCGGGGACGGCCGGGCCGGCCTGTCTGTCCCCTCCACGGTGTTGCTCCGGATAGAGTTTACAGCACTGAACACTTCCATGCCAGCGGGTGAGCTCTTACCTCGCCTTTCCACCCTTACCGCACCCACAGCCTGAATACCACCTTCGCCCTGTAATATGTGGGCATAAATAGTTGACATGGTTTAGGCTCGAAGACACGGCGGTATATCTCTGTTGCACTTGTCCTGAAGTCGCCTTCGGCGGGCGTTACCCGTTATCCTTGCCCTGTGGAGCCCGGACTTTCCTCACGCACAGGCTTTCGCCTTATGCCCGCGGCTGTTCGGCCTGCTCGCTTTGTGTATTTTATCCTCTCAAAGGGGTGTTGTCAACATCGATCGGGCGGAATATATTGAAATTAAAAAGCTTTGGTTATATAATATTTTGGCTAGGAAGGTGTGTATAATTTGGAAAGAAAAACGCTTAATTCATATATAACCGCACTGAGCGGCAAAAGCATAGCTGTCATAGGCGCCGGCGTAAGCAATACACCGCTTGCGGAAAAATTGCTCGAGAACGGCTGCGACGTCACAGTCTGCGATAAGCGAAAGATGGAAGAACTGGGCGAGGCCGGGGAAAAGTTATCCTCGCTCGGCGCAAAATTCTCCCTCGGAGAGGGTTATCTTTCAAACCTGTATCAGGACGTCTTGTTCAGAACGCCGGGACTACATCCGTTTGTGCCGGAGCTTGTCGCGGCTAAGGAGCGCGGGGCGGTCGTCACCTCCGAGATGGAGGCTTTCTTTGAGTTGTGTCCCTGCCGCATCATTGCGGTCACGGGTTCGGATGGCAAGACGACCACGACCACGGTTATATCCGAACTTCTCAAGGCAGAGGGTTATACTGTCCACCTTGGCGGCAATATTGGAAAACCGCTGCTCTGCGATGTGGACTCAATGAAGCCGTCGGACTTTGCAGTTCTGGAACTCAGTTCCTTCCAGCTGCACAGCATGAAGTGCAGGCCGGACGTCGCTGTTATAACCAACGTATCTCCAAATCATCTGGACGTTCATCCGAGCTACGAAGATTACCAGAAGTCGAAGAAAAACGTATTTACGCGACAAGGGCCGGACGATTTGCTCGTACTCAATGCTGACAACGGGATAACAAGTGGTTTTGCCTCTGAGGCAAAGTCAAAGATAAGTCTATTCAGCCGCAGGGAAACTGTCGAAAACGGGGCTTTCGCGAAGGATGGCGCAATTTATATCGCGGATGATGGAAAAGTGCGCGAGCTAATGCCTGCTTCGGATATCCGCATCCCCGGCGTGCATAATATAGAGAACTATCTGGCGGCGTTTTCCGCGACGCGAGGCCTCGTCTCAGATGACACGAGAAGGCGCGTTGCAATGGATTTCGGCGGCGTTGAACACAGGTTGGAACTCGTGCGTACTCTGCGCGGAGTCGATTATATAAACGACAGCATCGCTTCAAGCCCGACCCGAACCATCGCCGGACTGCGTTCTTTTGACAAAAAGGTCATACTTATCGCGGGAGGACATGACAAACACATACCCTTTGACGAGCTTGGCGACGAGATCTGTCTGCGGGTAAAGAAACTTTTCCTCTGCGGCGAAACAGCGGAAGCTATAAAGGCAGCTGTGCTGAAGTCAAAGTACTATGATCCTGCTGTGCTGCCTGTTGTTGTTACGAAAAATTACAGGGAAACGGTCGCCGCTGCTTCGGCGGGTGCAGCGGAAGGGGATGTCGTGTTGCTGTCTCCGGCCTGCTCCTCCTTCGATAATTTCAGAAACTTTGTTGAGCGCGGAAATACGTTCAAAAAATTGGTAAATGAATTGGAGTAATCAATGGAACTGAGAGACACGATTGAACAGCTCAGCCGACTGAATGGACCATCGGGCTTCGAGGACAGTGTTCAGAGCGCTGTTTCCAAAATGCTGGAGAGCTGTGCTGACGAGATAAGGACCGATGTCATGGGTAATGTATTCGGCGTTAAAAGATGCGGCAGGGAGGGGGCTAAAACGCTCCTTCTCGACGCGCACATGGACGAGATCGGCCTTATTGTGACCGGATATGAAAAGGGGTTTCTCCGTTTCGGCATGCTTGGCGGCGTAGATTCAAGGATGCTGCCCGCGCGAGAGGTGGTCATTATGACTGAGCCGCCGATGCGCGGTATTATTGATACGATGCCGCCGCATGTTCTTTCGCCCAGTGAAATGGACAAATCGATCGAGGCGGACAAGCTGTTTATAAACGTTGGCCTTTCTGCTGAGAACGTGGAAAAGATTGTCCCGCTGGGAACGCCAGTGGTGTTTGGCGGGGATATATTTGGGCTCGGCGAAAGCCAGCTCTGTGGTAAGGCCCTTGATGACCGCGCATGCGCGGCTATCATCCTGAAAATAATGGACAATCTGAGGGATAAGAACCTGAATGTTGACGTCTGTGCGATGTTCAGCACACAGGAAGAGGTCGGATGCCGCGGCGCGACCGCGGGGGCGTTTTCGTCAAATCCTGACTGGGCTATAGCGATCGATGTGACTCACAGTAAGACGCCTGACGCGAAAAAGGCCGGTATTTTGGACCTGGACGGCGGCCCCGCCATTGGAGTCGGACCGAACATGAACAGGGTGTTTACAAAAGAGCTTTTTGCCGCTGCCGACAGGATCGGCGTTAAGTGCCAGACGGAGGTCATATGTGGCAACAGCGGAACAAACGCATGGCCTATGCAAATAAGCCGCGAGGGTGTTGCGACGGCTGTTGTTTCGCTCCCGCTCAAATATATGCACACGCCGGTCGAGACTGTCAGCCTGAAAGTCGCCGAGCAGATCGCCGATCTGCTTACGGAGGTCATAATTTCCATGGATGGGGAGGGACCCAGATATGCTTGAAACAGTCAAAAAGCTCTGTTCGCTTTCCGGAGTCTCGGGATATGAGGACGAGGTCAGGTTGTATATTATGAATGCCGCCTCCGCCTATGCCGACGTGATAAAGACAGACTGCATGGGCAATGTAATGGTTTTCAAAAGAGGAAGAAGATCCACCGGGAAGACTGTCATGCTCTGTGCGCATATGGACGAGGTCGGGCTTATCGTGACCGGCATAGGGGATGACGGATATCTCCGATTTGCGTGTGTCGGGGGTATCGACAGGCGTGTGCTCATCGGCAAGAAGGTGTTTGTCGGCGACGATCATATACCGGGGATAACCGGCATCAAGGCATTTCACCTGGTCAGCAAGGAAGAGGAGAAAACCGTGCCAAAGGTCGAGGATATGTATATCGACATAGGTGCGGGCAGCCGAGAACAGGCCGAAAAGCTTGTAAAGCCCGGCGACCAGGTTTCGTTTGACGGCGAGTGCTATGAGTTCGGCGAGGGATATCTTAAGGCAAAGGCACTTGATGACAGGGTTGGCTGTGCGGCTATGCTAAAGCTGCTTGCACGAGAGCTTCCGGTTGATACCTGGTTTGTGTTCTCTGTTCAGGAGGAGGTTGGCTGCCGCGGGGCAGCGGCCGCCGCGTTTGGGATAAACCCGGACATTGCGCTCATCCTTGAGGGAACGACTGCCGCTGATCTGCCGGAGGTCGATGACGGCAAAAAGATTTGCGAGCTCGGACGGGGTATAGTCATTCCGTTCATGGACGGAGGAACCATATATAACCGGGACCTCGTTGCGCATTTGTCCCGCCTCGCGGACGAAAATGGTATTGCCTGGCAGACGAAAAAGCGCATAGCTGGGGGAACGGACGCTTCCGTGATCCAGCGCAGCAGAGGGGGGACTGCTGTCGCGGCGCTTTCCTGTGCGATACGCAATATCCATTCACCTGTGTCCGTCGCGAAAATTGCGGACTTTGAATCAATGCCAATTCTTGCGGAGATGTTTTTGAATAATGTATAATAATATAAAACCAGAGATAATGCATCTTGCCGAACAGACGGAGGCAAGACTGAAAGAGCGTTTTGCGCAGATCGACGCCGTAGCCGCGCACAACACGGCAAAAATAATCGAGGCTTACCGTAAGCTGCGGCTGAGCGATACTCATTTTGCGGGAACGACCGGCTATGGCTACGATGACTCCGGACGAGAGCTGCTGGATCGTGCTTTCGCGTGCGTCTTCGGCGCGGAGAGCGCGCTTGTGCGTATAGGCTTTGTAAACGGGACCCACGCCATAACCGCGGCGCTGTTTGCCTCACTTGCTCCGGGACAGACGCTTCTGTCCGTAACAGGCGCGCCGTATGACACTATAAGGACCGCTATCGGGATATCGGGAAACACACACGGCTCGCTCCGGTTCTACGGGATAGGTTATGAGCAGATTGAGCTTGCGCTGAATGGTGACCCGGATTATGAGGCAATAGAGAAGGCTGCGGCCAGTAACAGTATTGGCGCAGTCCTTGTCCAGCGCTCGCGCGGTTACGGCGACCGCCGTGCGCTGACGACTGAGGAGATTGGACGCATAGCGCATATCGTACACTCTGTGAATCCCGCGGCGGTCGTCATATGTGACAACTGCTATGGCGAATTCTGTGAAACGAGGGAGCCTACGGAGATGGGCGTCGATTTGATGGCGGGATCGCTCATCAAAAATCCCGGCGGCGGGCTTGCGCCCATGGGCGGGTATGTCGCTGGCAGGACTGGGCTGGTCGAAAGAGCGGCAGAGCGGCTGACGACCCCCGGCATCGGCGGGGAATGTGGCGCGACTCTTGGAAACAGCCGCGCGCTGATCCAGGGATTCATGATAGCTCCGCACACCGTTGCGCAGGCGCTCAAGACTGCGTGTCTCTGCGCGGGTATGCTCGAGGCGCTTGGATATGAGACCTCGCCCTCCGCGCTGGAACCGCGGTCGGATATAATACAGATGGTGCGTCTGGGAAGCCGGGAAAACCTGTGCCGGTTCTGTGCCGGAATACAGCACGGCTCGCCGGTGGATGCCTATGTAACTCCGGAGCCGTGGCAGATGCCCGGGTATGACTGCGAGGTCATTATGGCGGCGGGAACCTTCATCCAGGGTTCATCTATCGAATTGAGCTGCGACGGGCCGGTCAAAGAGCCATATCTGGCTTATCTTCAGGGCGGTTTGACATATGAACTCGGAAGATATGGTATTATTTCCGCGATAAATGAAATGAACGCTTGAATCGCGGCATATAATCGGTATAGAGGTGACAACTATGCCGAGATTCAGACAACGCCGTTTGTATCTTTCACCGCGCCGTAAGCGCGCACTGATGTTGATTCTTATTGTTTCCTTTCTGGCGGCGGCGATAACGCCGATCAGTCTGTACTTGAGACAGGTGTCGGGCGAGATGGCGCTTTCGGACGCCAGCGATCTTATTACGATACAGATAAATGACACCATAGCAAAGATGATGGACGAAGGCGAATTCGAGTATGATTATTTTGTCTCGCTTCAGAAGGACGATGCGGGACGGATAACGGCGATAACCTCGAACATGCCGCGGATAAATACGCTTTCCGCCGAAATTCTAAGTGATATTGTAGGAAATTCCGGTGGCAGAGAGCTAAATATCAGCGTCCCGCTGGGAAACCTTACGGGAATAAATCTGCTGCTTGGGCGCGGGCCGGGAGTTCCTGTGAAGATAATCATGCTGACGTCATCCCGTGCCGATTTTAAAAATGAGATAATCTCAGCCGGGATAAATCAGACAAAGCATCAGATAATATTGGAGATCATTGTCGACATTGATATACTTATGCCATGGGAGACGCTCTCAACGCAGATAGTAAGTGAGATACTCGTTGCAGAGACCGTGATAGTCGGCGCTGTGCCGGATACATATTTAAATTTGGAGTTGGACGATGGATACAAAACAGGAAATAGCACAACTCAGGAAAACGATAGCTGAGCACAACAGAGCGTATTATGACGACGATGCCCCAACGATTTCCGATTTTGAGTACGACGCACTCATGAACAGGCTAATAGAGCTTGAGAATGCAAACCCCGAACTTATAACCACCGATTCCCCGACGCAGAGGGTAGGAGGAACGGTCAAGAACGGATTTTCATCTGTCGTGCATGAGGTGCCGCTAGAAAGCCTTGCGGATGTTTTTTCTTATGAGGAGCTTCGTGCTTTCGGAGAGAGAATGGACGAAGCGCTTCCGGAGGAGCATTTATATGTCGTTGAGCCAAAGATCGATGGGCTTTCAGTCTCGCTGGAATATGAAAACGGCCTGTTCGTGCGCGGAGCAACGCGCGGCGACGGCGTTGCTGGCGAGGATGTGACCGAAAACCTCAAAACCATACGGTCGCTTCCCCAACGGCTTGACGGCGCTCCGGAAAAGCTGACCGTCAGGGGAGAGGTCTATATGTCCCGCGAGGTTTTTGAAGAGCTCAACTCCGTGCGCGAAATCAATGGAGAGAAGCTTCTTGCCAATCCGCGAAACGCCGCTGCCGGCTCGTTGCGGCAACTTGATCCCCGAATTGCCCGCGAGCGCAAACTGGATATTATAGTTTTCAACATTCAGACATCATCGAGGTCGTATGAACAGCATTATGAAACTCTTGAGGCGCTTGAGGCGATGGGATTTCAGGTGGTGCCGCATATGCTGGCAGATGGCATGGACGAATGCTGCCGGCTCGTTGCGGAGATAGGCGACAGCAGGGAGAAATATCGATTTGATATAGACGGTGCGGTCATAAAAATAAACTCCCTTGCTCAAAGGACTTTGCTTGGAAGCACTGCTAAAGCTCCCCGCTGGGCGGTAGCCTATAAATTCCCGCCGGAAAAGAAAGAGAGCGTCGTTGAGAATATCGTTGTTCAGGTCGGAAGGACCGGCGTTCTTACGCCAAAGGCGGTCGTAAGCCCTGTGCGGCTCGCGGGAACGACCGTCACCAACGCGACGCTGCACAATCAGGATTTCATAGACAATCTCGATATCCGCATCGGTGACACTGTGTTTATACAAAAGGCGGGGGAGATAATCCCCGAGGTATTGGACGTCATAAAAAGCAAGCGGCCGGAGGGGACAGTTCCATATAAGCTTCCTGTTTTTTGCCCGGAATGCGGTTCTCCTGTTGAGCGGGATGCCGATGGAGCGGCGATGCGCTGCACGGGTCTTGAGTGCCCGGCACAGAAGCTGCGAAATATAGCGCATTTTGCTTCGCGTGAGGCTATGGATATCGAAGGGCTGGGCGTTTCTGTTGTACAGTTGCTGACAGAAAACGGCCTCATCTCATCTCCGGCTGACCTGTATTATCTGGAAGCAGAGCCTGTAGCACAGCTTGACAGAATGGGAAAAAAATCCTCGGAGAACCTGATCGAATCTATCGAAGCGAGTAAGGACCGAGGACTTGCAAGGCTTTTATGCGCCTTCGGCATACGCCAGGTCGGACAGAAGGCAGCAAAGGTGCTCGCTCAGAACTATAAAACATTGGATGAGCTGATGCAGGCCGGTGAGGATGAACTGACCAAAATCCCCGATATTGGCCCGATAACCGCGGGATATATCGTCGAATGGCTGGCAAACCCTCAGTCTCTGCACCAGATCGAGCGCCTGAGAGAGGCGGGGGTGAGTTTCAGCAGCAGGGAGGAGACTAAGGATAATCGTTTTCTTGGAATGACATTCGTCCTGACTGGAACTTTGCCCACGATGACACGGGACGAAGCAAGCGCGATAATTGAAAGTTTTGGCGGAAAAACCTCATCCTCGGTGTCAAAAAAGACAAGCTATGTGCTGGCTGGCGAGAGTGCCGGGTCAAAGCTGAAAAAGGCAAATGATCTTGGGATAGCTGTTATAGATGAAGAGGCTTTTTTGAAAATGACAGAATAATTGATGGCTCCGATTCATGGAATCGGAGCCATTTTACTGTTATGGATGATTAAACCAAATATTCATTAAAAAGGTTCGTCAAAATTATAGAAAAAACATAACGCTTGTGGTGATAGTAGACAAAAATATTTTTTAATATTGACTTATTAATGTGCAAAACATATATTTATATCATCGGTGTATTATAAAAATAGAAACGTTTTATACCGAAGGTGTGTGACCCGCCTGGCAGGCGGAAAGTTGAAAGGAGAGTTAAGATGAAACTTAAAAAGTTCCTTGCAATTCTGCTGGCTGTTGCGATAATATTCGTTATAGCGGCAGGATGTGGGAGCAAAGAAGAGACTCCCACAGATACTCCCGCGACCGACACCCCCACAGATCCTCCTGAAGAAGAAACTCCCGAAACTCCCACAGAAGCTCCCACTGAAGAGCCGGTTGAAGTTCCCCTCCCGCTTGTAGAAGAAACTGTCAGCTTTGAAATGATGTATCCTCTTGAACCGTTCACGATGCCTTATGGCCTGACCGGAGATGACATCTACAACTTCCAGTATATGGAGGAAGCGACTAACGTTCATTTTGAGCTCAATGCGGTTTCTTTCCTTCAGGCATCCGAGACGTTCAACATTATGATCGCCTCTCAGGAATACGGAGATTTTATCAAAGGTTTTGAGAGCTATTATATGAACGGTGCAGACGATGCCGTTGAGCAGGACATAGTTATTGACCTCATGCCCTATATCAATGATGAGCTGTCCGCCTATAAGGATGCGCTCGATCAGGATAAGGACCTTTGGATGTATACTCTTAGCCCAGAGGGAAAAATCGTTTCTGCCAACTACCTGATGCCTGGCGGCGAACCCTCTACTGCGGGCCTTATGTATCGAGCAGATTGGCTCACTGAGCTTGGATTAAGCGTTCCTGAGACCTACGATGAGGTTTATAATTTCCTCTGCATGGCCCGCGACGAGTTTGGATCTAAGGGCGTAATGCTCAATGACGTTGGCGTCGATACGGAATTTGCGCTCTCCGGAGGCTATGGCGCTCTCAGCTATACATCCAGCAACTATACCTCCCATCCCTTTATCCAGGTTGACAACGTCGTAGAGTTCAGCCCCGTTACCGACGGCTACCGCAGCTATCTTGAAATGCTTGCCAAGTGGTATGCCGAGGGGCTCATTTACAGCGACTATGCATCTGTTTCCTTTATGGATCAGATGGATGTTGTCGCACAGGGAAACATAGCTCTTTGGTCCTCTTCCTATGACGCGGCAGGTACTGTTGAGAACAATACCGAGGGCGCTGTTCAGATGCGCGGCATGACTCAGCCGACCGTTAATGCAGAGGATAAGGTCCATATTTCCAAGGGAGTTACCAAGCTTATCTACGGTGCTGCCATCACCACCCAGTGCCACGATTTGGAGACTGCCCTTAAGTGGGTCAATTTCTGTTACACCGAGAAAGGCCAGCTGATCACCGGCTACGGCAAGGAAGGCGAGACCTATAACATGGTCGACGGCAAGCCCGTGCTGACGGATCTTGTTATCAATAACCCCGACTATGTACTTATCGTCGCAGTCAACATCTACACTACTTACGGTTCTCCCGCTGTTGTTGACGCTGCACGCTATTCTGGCGGATGGTCCGATCTTGACACAGAGGTTATAGAATGCTTCAACGATCCCGACAGAGACTGGGCATACTATATCCCCGCTGGCTATGTTAAGCTGAATGCAGATGTCTCTTCGGACTTCGCCTCTATTATGAATGACATTGCGACCTATGTAATGCAGTACACGGCACAGGTTATCAACGGTGACATAGCTATTGATGATACTTGGGATAAATATGTCAATAAGGTCAACGAGATGGGGCTGCCCAAAGCAGTTGAGTATTATCAGCAGGCTTGGGATGAGTACCTTGCCAAGTCCGCGTTTATCCCTGCATAAGCGGTCTATGCCTGTTTAGAAAACTGAATAGATAAATAAAAACAAGTCTCCTGCAGTTCATTGCAGGAGACTTATTTAATTTACAGGAAAGTAGTTATGTTAACCTTTTGTAACTGCTTTTAACCCGAATGACATTGAAAGATGTCGAATCATCAGGTATACTGTAAATACAAGTTAGAGGAATCAATCATGTCATGCATTTTATCTGGTGGGGGCATCTAATGAGAAAAATCAGCTTTATTTTGATACTTGCTTTTTTGACAGCGCTTTTTGTTATTCCGGTCTGCTATGCTGAGGGAACTGATGATGCGGGAGGCAAATTCGACGGATATATCGTCAAGCTTTCAACGTCCGATGGAGTTCGCCTTATGTCGAATGACGGGCTGGAAGCTATCAAGGCGTCAGAGAATCTTTACCTTGCTGCTGAGGCGAAGGATGTTATCGAACTTACCCAAGCGGGCGTTGTCGAATATTTAGAGCCAAATTATACTGTAACACTTATGGATGTGCCCAATGACAGGCTATACTCGCAACAGTGGAATCTGGAGTATATCAACGCCTCCGCATCCTGGGATAATGGCTATAATGGTTCCGGCGTCAGGATCGCGATAATAGATTCAGGGCTTAATATAAGTCATGAGGACCTGGCCGGGGTGTCTATCCTGACCGGAAAAAATGTACTTGACAACAGTACTAATGTTGAAGATATCCTTGGACATGGAACTTTTGTATCAGGAGTTATCGCTGCTAAACGGAATAACTCGATCGGCATCTCCGGAATTACCGATGGTGTTACGCTGGTACCGATCAAGTGTTTCTCAGACAGCAAGGAGACCTCGGTTTCCTACATAATAAGAGGAATATACTACGCAATTGACGAGTATAACTGCTCCGTTATCAACCTGAGTCTTGGCCTTGATCGCGACATGACGTCGCTCAAAGAGTGCATTGATTATGCTGACAATAAGGGAGTAATCATTGTTTCAGCCGCTGGAAATACCGGCGGAACTGAAAAGCTTTATCCCGCGGCTTACGATAATGTGATCGGCGTTGGTTCTGTCTCAAAGGCCGGAACGGTCAGCGGATTTTCAAACCATAACAGCAGTGTCTGTGTTGTCGCACCGGGGGAGGGAATAATAAGCCTCGGGAAGGACAAATCCGGATACAGTGAGGGATCGGGGACATCATTTTCCGTTCCCCATGTAAGTGCGATGGCGGTCATAGCCAAATGCATTGACCCCGGCATCACGGTGCCCGAGTTCAAGGCAATGCTTATAGCCTGCGCTGATGATCTGGGCACGCCCGGTTACGACGAGTATTACGGATATGGCAGCGTCGATATAGTGAATCTGATCACGGTGCTTACCGATGTAACGCCCCCGAATACCGGATTCACTGATATAGCGGGCCATTGGGCCGAAGACTATATAAACTATGTTACGGAGAAAAATCTCTTTAACGGGATGTCGGATACACTGTTTTGTCCGGAGCTGAATATGAGCCGTGCAATGATTGTGACGGTGTTGTCGCGCCTGCATGGGGCTGACATTTCCTCAATGAGTTCGGGTTTCAGCGACGTTCCCAACGGTGAATGGTATAGTTCCGCAGTAGCCTGGGGAGCGAAAAACGGTATTGTTCTGGGATATGAAAACGGCCTGTTCAAGCCTAACGATGACGTAAGCCGTGAGCAGATGGCAGTTTTCCTCTATCGCTATGCGGTAAACTTTGGCCTGTCTTATGGGACGGCGTCTGTCAGCAGCTTGAATAAGTTTTCTGATGCGGGATCAGTGTCAGCGTGGGCAAAGGACGCCATAGCGTGGTGCATTGAAAACGGTATCATAACGGGGCGTACCACCTCGACGATTGTTCCGCAGGGTAATACGACCAGAGCGGAGGTCGCAACAATAATTAGCAGATTCTGCGAAAAATTCTTGTAAAAAACAAAAGCGGGCTGTCAGAGGATATGGAAAAACCCGCAGCGATTGGGAGGCAACTGTCCCGAGCGCCTTGACTATGAATTTTTAAAATATGTATGGAATTTCGAACGCGTCAATAGAGAGGCGATAGACGAGTTTATCCGCAGGTCGGAGATGGAGAAGCGCACAGTAGTCATAAAAAGCAGGCGCCAGGAAAAGGCTTTCTCAATAGTATATAAAAAGTCAGGAAGGTAAGCTTCCTGACTTTTTTTCATTTATTCAGAATGTCCGCAAGGGCGTCGTTCATGTCGTATATACCGGGAGAGGTAATATCGGCTATGAACGCAGCGGCGGTGACGGCACCGTTTGCAAATACCTCGCGGGAATAGGCGGTATGCTTGAACTCGATCACTTCGTCCGTGCCGGCAAAGATAACCTCATGCTCACCGACGATGGTACCGCCGCGGACAGAGGAAATACCGATCTCCTTCTTGTCGCGGAGTCTGCGGACGCTTTGACGCTCGTAAACATACTCGCTCTCGTGCGGCAGAGCGGAAGCAGCCGCATCTGCAAGCATGATGGCCGTCCCGCTGGGGGCGTCCAGTTTTGTGCGGTGGTGGCGCTCGACAATTTCAACGTCAAAATTGTCGCCGAGAACAGCGGCCGCCTTTTTGACGAGTGAGGTCAGCAGATTGATACCGACCGACATATTGCCGGATTTGAAAACAGGTATTTCGGTAGAGGCCTGCTTTATCATGTCAAGCTGTTCTTCGCTATAGCCGGTCGTACAGATGACGATCGGCATTCTTTTTGCCCTGCAGTAGGACAGCAGACCGCCGATAGCGGATGGGTTGGAAAAGTCGATCACGACGTCGGCGTTTCCGGAAAACTCCATTGGATCTGCGTAAACGGGATAATCGTTTTTCTTAACAGCGGTGATATCAAAGCCGGCGACGACCTCAAACCCGCGCTCGTCGCACATCCGTGTGACGACCTGGCCCATTCTTCCGTTGCAGCCGGAAATAATTATCTTTGGCATAGCAATAACCTCTCAGTCTTATTTGATGAGATCGAGATCGCGGAGGGAGGTCTTAAGCTTCTCGAGGTTTTCGGGGGCCATGTCTACCAGAGGCAGACGGAACTGGCCAACGTTCATGCCCATAAGGTTCATAGCGGTCTTAACAGGGATGGGATTGGTTTCGATGAAGAGCTTTGCATACAGGTCGGCATACTTGAAGTAATACTCGGTCGCGGCCTTAAAATCGCCGTCCAGGCAGAGCTGGCAAAGCTTTGCGACCGCCTTGGGGACGATATTGGAAGCGACGGAGATGACGCCCAGAGCACCCATTGCCATCATGGGGACAGTATTGTCGTCATTGCCGCTCCATATATAAAGATCGTCGCCGCAGAGTGCACGTGTCTGGGCAAAAAGGCTGAAATCGCCGCTGGCTTCCTTGATGCCGTTGATATTGGGGTGCCCGGAGAGGATCTTATAGGTAGATGCGGCAATGCCGATACCCGTGCGGCTGGGCACGTTGTAAAGCACCATGGGAACATCAACGCGGTCGGCGACATAGGTAAAGTGCTCAACAAGGCCGCGCTGTGTGGTCTTGTTGTAATAAGGGGTGACCATCAGAATTCCATCGGCTCCGGAGGCTTTTGCGCTGGTTGCAAGACGGAGCGCGGTGTTGCTGTCGTTGGAGCCGACGCCCGCAATGATCTTCATGCGTCCGTTGTTGTGCTTTATGCAGAAATCGACCAGCTTTTCATGCTCGTCAACAGGCTGAGTTGCGTTTTCACCGGTCGTTCCGCAGACGACGATCGCAGCGGTGCCGCCCTCGTACTGGAAGTCGATGAGCTCAGCCATTTTTTCGTAATCGATTCCATCCTTAGTATAGGGGGTCACGATTGCGGTACAGGAACCCTTAAAAATAGGTGTCTTCATAATTGCTCCTCCTTATTTAGTCCATATAGCCTTCCGCGCAGAGAAGCTCTGCCAGCTCAACGCCGCCGCCGGCTGCACCGCGCAGGGTGTTGTGGGAAAGGCAAACAAATTTGTAATCATACTGGGTATCTTCGCGAAGACGTCCGATAGAGATCGCCATGCCGCCCTCAAGCATGCGGTCAAGCTTTGTCTGAGGCCTGTTGTCCTCAGTGAAATAGTGGAGAAATTGTTTGGGCGCGGAGGGGAGTTCAAGCTCCTGTGCGCGTCCGGCAAAGTTTGCCCAGCGGTCGAGAATTTCTTCCTTTGTGGGCTTTTTGTCGAAGCTGACAAAGACGGCGGCCATGTGGCCGTTAGATGCGGGAACACGGATGCACTGAGCTGTGATTGACGGGGCCTCTGCCTTGACGATCTCGCCATTTTCAATGCGTCCCCAAACCTTCAGCGGCTCCTGTTCCGATTTTTCCTCTTCTCCGCCTATGTAGGGTATAACGTTGTCGATCATCTCGGGCCATGTGTCGAAGGTCTTTCCGGCGCCGGATATTGCCTGATAGGTGCATACAAGGATCCGGCTGATGCCGAACTCGTTACGCAAAGGCTCGAGCGCCGGAACATAGCTCTGGATCGAGCAGTTGGACTTGACGGCTATGAAGCCGCGATTTGTGCCGAGACGCCTGCGCTGATCATCGATAACCTTTATGTGATCCGCGTTTATCTCGGGGATTACCATCGGAACATCAGGGGTCCAGCGGTTAGCGCTGTTATTGGAGATGACGGGGCACTCAGCTTTTGCATAAGCCTCCTCGAGCGCGAGGATCTCGGCTTTGTTCATATCTACGGCGCAAAAAACAAAATCTACCTCGGCGGCTATCTCGGAGATGTCCTCGGCGGCGTTTTTGACAATAAGTTTCTTGGCGTACTCCGGTATGGGAGTGTCCATTGCCCAACGGTTGCCGACGGCCTCTTCATAAGTTAAGCCGGCGCTTCTGCCGGAAGCAGCGACAACTTTCAGATCAAACCAGGGGTGGTTCTCGATAAGGGAAACGAACCGCTGGCCGACCATACCCGTTGCGCCGATAACTCCGACCTTGTAGTTTTTCACGCAAATCAATCCTTTCAGTAGTATGCGGATTGTGAAGCTTTTCCAGACTGTGAAATAGACTTGAAAAACATACCGCATATGTAATATAATTAATAGCAATGTCGTAGTGACGCTATTATTGACAGATTATTTATTATTTTATATAGAATCATATCACGGCATTTTTAGACCGTCAATACACTAAACAACTGGAAGAAAGGTAAAAAATGCGATGAAATTTAACTCTTTTAACAGAATAGTTTCAATTTTGCTGTCAATCGCGCTTGTGTTGTGCCTGCTTGCCGGCATAGGAGTTGCAAACGGCAGCATTTTTGTAAATGGGTCTGCCAACACGCTCTCACAGTCACTGTCGGAGACCTATGCGATAGGCGGAAACGGCAGCGTTGAAAAGCTGGGGGCCGACACTGTCTATGCTATGACGGGTACGGGACTGCAGCAGATAACGGACGGACAGTCCGGCTTCGATCCCAGCGACGTGACCGTTACTGCGGCCCCGCTCAGCGGTACGATCACAATTAAAAACAGCACAGTCAAGATTGGCCTGCAGTATAAGACCGCGTCATATAACACCGCTGTCGACTATGCTACGCTCACAAACTATGTCGGCAGCGGATTTAAGTTCGGCTATTACGACAGTTCTCGCGTATTCCATGAGCTTGGAAGTACATCTGAGAAGAGCATAACAATGCTCCGTGACACAAATGTCAGCTTCGGAAGCTATACCATCGGCTGCTACCATATAAAGCTCAGCGGAACTTACAGCAGCTTCAGTGCAGCGCAGAGCGCCGCGTCGCAGTATTCCGATGGCTTTCCGGCATATTACAGCGGGACATATTATGTCCTTCTTGGCGACTATGAGAGCAAAGCGGACGCCGAGGCGGCTATTTCGTCTCGCGGGGTCTCGGGAGAGGCATATAGTGCGAGCAACCGTTGTGTAGTCGTCGCAGCCGCCGGCCAGGATAAGATCCTCTTTGAATATGACTGCGGGACAAGCTCCAATCTTGGCATAGAGCCCGTTTCAACAAGCGGATCGGCGGTGACCTCGCTTTCGTCCACCGGCTTCCGCTATTACGGCGGATTTGAGTTCCTTCGCTACTCCGGAGAGGGGCTCACTGTCATAAGCGTTGTTGATGTCGAGGATTATGTAAAGGGCGTCATTCCCTACGAGATGAGTTCTTCCTGGCCTCTGGAGACGCTTAAAGCCGGCGCCATAGCTGCGAGAAACTATGTGCAGTATAACTATGGCAAGTATTCTGCGTATGGTTTCGATATTGTAAACGATGCCAAGGATCAGGTGTACCGTGGACTTAATGCAGCGACGGCGACGACCGACTTGGCCTGTGACGAGACGAGAAACCAGTATTTGACCTATAACGGAACATTATGCTGCGCATATTATTTCTCGTCTGACGGCGGCGCGACGGAGAGTACGGAGAACGTCTGGGTCGCGGAGTTGGGTTATTGCCGCGGAAAGATAGATCCGTTTGAGGAGATTTTGACCTCCGGCGTGATGAAATGGTCCAAAACCTTTACAGCGCAGAATATGGGCGCGAAGCTTGGTTTGGGCACGGTCACAAATGTTGATTGTACATATAGTCCTTCCGGAAACATGATCGGCGTATCAATAACCGATGAAAACGGAAAAACGTCTAGTTATACGAAGTCCGGCTGCATCACTCTCTTGAGCAAGCTTGGTTTCGCATATACCAGCATGCACTATACGATAACCCATAATGAAGAAGACGATACATACTTTATCTCGGGCGCTGGCTGGGGCCACAATATCGGTATGAGCCAGTGGGGCGCGTATTCAATGGCAAAAAATTATGGCTATAATTACCGTGAGATACTGGGATTTTATTACACCGGTGTTTCGATTTCTCAGGGAGTGTAAAAGGGCTTGAAGAAGAGCGATTTCAATTTTGACCTGCCGGAGGAGCTGATAGCGCAGACTCCGTTGGAACAGCGTGACCATTCCCGCCTTATGCATCTTGACAGGGCGACCGGCGATATTGAGCACAGGCATTTTTATGACATCAAGGACTACCTCAAATCCGGCGACTGTCTCGTCATGAACGACTCGCGCGTCCTTCCGGCGCGGCTTATGGGCACGCGCCATACGGGGGGAGCTGTCGAGGTCCTGCTTCTGCGCGACCTCGGTGGAGGAAGCTGGGAATGCCTGACCCGTCCCGGGAAAAAGACCCGTCCGGGAACCGAACTCAGCTTTGGAAACGGAGAGCTCACGGCGACCGTAAAGGAAGTCATAGACGGGGGCAACAGGATTATTGAATTTCACTATGAGGGGATCTTTCTGGAGATCCTGGAAAAGCTGGGCAGAATGCCTTTGCCGCCGTATATAAAAGCGGAGCTGAAGGATAATGAGCGTTATCAGACCGTATATTCCCGTGAACTCGGAAGTGCTGCGGCCCCTACTGCGGGACTGCATTTTACGAGGGAACTGCTGGATGAAATAGAGGCGATGGGTGTCAAACTGTGCTATGTCACGCTTCATGTCGGTCTTGGAACATTTCGCCCTGTGAAAGAGGATGAGATAGAAGAGCATCCCATGCACTCGGAGTTCTGCATGGTCCCGGAAGAGACTGCGCGCATTATAAATGAGACACGGCAAAACGGCGGCCGGGTAATTTGCGTCGGAACGACCTCCTGCCGCACAGTAGAGAGCTTTGCGGATGACGATGGAGGAATGAAGCCCAAAAGCGGCTGGACCAATATTTTTATCTATCCGGGGTACCGCTTCAAATGTATTGACGGGCTGATAACCAACTTTCATCTTCCGGAGAGCACGCTTATAATGCTTGTGTCCGCTTTTGCGGGAAGGGAAAACGTGCTCAAGGCATATAAGACTGCCATAGACGAAAAATACCGCTTCTTCTCATTCGGCGATGC
>CAZIHY010000023.1:12941-26077 GCA_964539115.1 uncultured Oscillospiraceae bacterium | reverse complement strand
GGCCCGGAAAATAAGCCCGTTTTTTTCGCAAAAGACATATTTTGCGAAAAAGCGCGAAAAAGTACGGAAAAATGTAAAAACGCGCGAAAAAAGCACGTTCCAGCATGTCTGCCGGTACGTGTTTTCGTTTCAAAGATGCCCTATAAAGGCACATTTTTAGGAGTATTTTGTTATAAAATGTAAATATTTGGAGCAAGCGATAAAAAATATCCGCCCTTATCCATTTGGACAAGGGCGGATATTTGCCGCTTTCAGGCATAGACCATGGCAAGCGCGTTTATGAGCATATGGAAGATGATAGGGACCCATATTGACCGGCTGCGGTCATACAGCCACGCGAGGACAAAGGACACGGGGATATACTGTATCATGTAGACAAACAGCGACGCGTCCAAGTACGCGACGGCATACTGCCATATGTGATAGAACGAGAAAAGCAGCACAGAAACAACATAAGCGAGCACGCGGCTCTTTTCACGCAGCGTTCCGAAAACAATGCCTCGAAAAAGCGTTTCCTCGACTACAGGCGCGAGGAAAACGGCAAGGCCGAATACCGCATTGTAATCGTTCTGCGCCATTGTATCGATAGCGTTCTCATTCGGGTTTACTACGCTGCCGACTATAAGCTCAAGTGCGATCAAAGCTGCATAGGAAAGCAGCATGTCTACAAAATATCCGGAGATCAGACAGAGAAAATTCCCGATCTTATGGTCCAGCAGCGTGTCGAAATCTGATCTCAGATAGCTGCGCATAAACAGCAGGATATATGCAATACCGACGCCGTAATATATGACGTTTATCATCTTGTCGCTGAGCCCTGAGGCGGAGACAAAGGAATAAATGTTCAAAAGCAGCGGCAAAACAAACAGGTGGACCGGCAGATAGCACCAGCCGAGTATTCTGGCTGTTTTGCTCATGTTAAGTTTGAACGGGGGTCTTTCGTAGACAGGCATCAGTCGTTTACCATCCTCTTGAGTTCATAGAGCAGGCTCAGCGCCTCGAGCGGCGTGGTCGTATCGAGGCTCAGCCTGCGCAGGCGCTCGCGAACCTCATCCGCGCCAACGTCACCAAGCGTCATCTGGCCTTCCGAAGGTGCGGCGGATTTTGCGGGCATATCAGATTTGCCGCTTTCCAGCTCGCGCAGATAGCTCTTGGCCTTTGTTATAACGCTGTCTGGCACGCCGGCGAGCTTTGCAACCTCGATACCATAACTGTCATCCGCGGCACCGCGCACTATCTTGCGCAGGAAGATAAGTTGGCCATTTTGCTTCTTTGCAGTTATATTGTAGTTTCTGACGCCGTTAAGCTCGCCCTCAAGGGCAGACAGCTCGTGGTAATGCGTCGCAAACATCGTTTTTGCGCCCAGCTTCCGACGGTCGGCGCAGTATTCGAGCACAGCGCGGGCGATCGCCATTCCGTCGAAGGTGGATGTGCCGCGGCCGATCTCGTCAAGTATGAGCAGGCTCTTTTTCGTCGCGTGTTCCAGTATCGCGGCGACCTCGTTCATTTCGACCATGAATGTGCTTTGGCCGGAGGCAAGGTCGTCCGAAGCTCCGATGCGCGTGAAAACGCGATCGACAATGCCGATGACGGCCTGCTTTGCGGGCACAAAAGAGCCCATCTGCGCCATCAGGACAATAAGAGCGGTCTGGCGCATATAGGTGCTCTTACCTGCCATGTTGGGTCCGGTTATAATCGCAACGCGGTCCTCCCCGTCGTTCAGAAAAACGTCGTTTGGGACAAACATGACATCGTCGCGCGACTGCTCAACGACCGGATGACGGCCCTCTGTTATATGTAGCGTGGAGCCCGTGTCGACCTCCGGCATGGTATATCCATAGCGGACGGCAACTTCAGCCAGAGCGCAGAAAACGTCCAGCTCCGCAATGGCGTCGGAGGCGCGCTGCACTCTGTCGACCTGCTGAGCCACGGCGGTGCGGAGCTCGGAAAGCAGACTGAATTCCAGCTCGCATATGCGGTCCCGCGCGGAAAGCAGCGTTGTTTCCAGCTCCTTGAGCTCGGGGGTAAAGTAGCGTTCGTTTGAGACCAGAGTCTGCTTTCTTATGTAGTCCTCAGGTACGGGCACGCCGCCCGCGCTCTTGGGGATGTCGATATAATAGCCGAAAACCTTATTGTAGCCAACTTTCAGTTTCTTGATGCCCGTGCGCTCACGCTCACGCAGCTCGAGGTCGGCGACCATCTGGGCTCCATTGTCTCGAACCTGCCGCAGATAGTCCAGTTCTCCGTTATAGCCCTCCCGCAGCATGCCGCCCTCGCGGACCGAAAACGGCGGATCGTCACATATGGCGTTCCTCAGGATTTCGGCAATTTCCTGAACAGTATCCATGCTGGCGATCTCCCTCAGCGCGGCGCTCTTGGCGCCGGAGAGCAGCTTTGTAATGTCAGGCAGCATGGAGATATATCCACCGAGCGCCTGTAAGTCGCGTGCGTTCGCGGAACCGTAGACAGCCCTTCCTATAAGCCGGCGCATATCTCCTATGCCGCGCAGCATCTCGCGTAACTCCGCTCGGAGGATGTTTCCGTCGAAGAGCTCGCCGACCGCGGAGAGGCGGCGGCGTATCGCGACCGGGGACAGCAAAGGACGCTCGACCCATGAGCGGAGAAGTCTGCCGCCCATTGGGGTATGGGTCTTATCCAATACCCAGAGCAGGCTTCCGCGCTTTTCACCCGTGCGCAGGTTTTCCGTCAGCTCGAGGTTTCGGCGGGCGGTGTAATCCATTTCCATAAATCGTCCGGAGGACATGAGGTCGAGGGAATTGATGTGGCTGAGATCGAATTTCTGTGTTTCCTCGATATAGCTGAGCAGCCCGCCGGCGGCCAGCACGGCGGCGCTGTCCTCCCCCAGGCCGAGAGAGTCGACGTCGGGGGCGTTAAAGCGCTCGCAGACGCGCGCGCAGGCCTGCATGTAGTCAAAACGGCCCTCGCCCTTTTCTATCATGCAGTCAAGGCGGCGGAAAAGGAAGTCGGAGACGGACAGATCCTCCTCAGCTCCCGCGCTGAGCACGGCCTCTCTGGGCGAGAAGCGGCCCAGCTCATTTATAATGTGCTGCGCGCAATCCTCATAGAAGGATGCGACGCAGAATTCACCAGTAGAGATATCGCAGAAAGCTGCAGCGGCGCTGCCGGAATCTATCCAGACGGAACAGATGTAGTTTGACCTGCCCTCGTCGAGCATGGAGCTCTCCGTAACGGTGCCGGGAGTTATGATGCGGATAACGTCGCGGTCGACGAGGCCGATAGCGGTTTTGGGGTCCTCGGTTTGTTCGCAGATCGCGACCTTGTAGCCCTTGGCTATCAGCCGGGCGATATACGCCTCGCTGCTGTGATATGGCACGCCGCACATGGGCGTCTGGTCCTCCTTGGCCTTTCCCCTGTCGCGCGTGGTCAGCGTCAGATCCAGTTCGCGCGAGGCGGTGATGGCATCGTCGTCGAACATCTCGTAAAAGTCGCCGAGACGGAAAAACAGCAGACAGTCGCTGTACTCTGACTTTATCTTATTATATTGCTTTTTCATCGGGGTGAGCTCGGCCATTTTAAAGCTTCCTCCAATTATCTATCTGTATTTTGGATTCAAACGACCTCGCCAAAAAGCGCCCAAGTCGTGCTGTCGGTTATGCGGGCGTTTACGAAGGTTCCGATAAGGGCGGTATCACCCAGAAGGTGGACCAGCCTGCCGCCGTTTGTGCGGCTTGTAAGGTTATAGCGGGAGTCGCCAGTCTCGCCGTCAACGAGCACGCGGCAGGTCTTTCCGACATATTCGGCGTGTTTTTCGCCGGAAATTCCGTTTGCAAGCTCGAGCAGACGGTCAAAGTGGACCTGCTTCTCCTCGCGGGAATATGGGTCGGGCATAGACGCCGCGGGAGTGCCGACGCGTTTGGAATAGATGAAGGTGAACATCGCGTCATAGCGGACCTCGGAAACGAGCGAGAGGGTGTCCTCGAAATCCTCATCCGTTTCTCCGGGGAAGCCGACGATTATGTCCGTCGTAAGAACGATATCGGGCATATAGCTTTTTGCGAGCCTGACGGTATCCAGGTATTTTTCGCGAGTATAGACGCGGTTCATGAGCTTCAATATGCGGTTTGATCCCGCCTGGACCGGAAGATGGATGTGCCGCGCACATTTTTCGCACTCGGCCATGGTCTTGAACAGCTTCTCCGTAGCGTCCTTTGGATGGCTGGTCATAAACCGGATGACGAAATCTCCCGGGATATCGTTTATCATGCGCAGAAGGTCGGCAAAGTCGACGCCTGTACCGAGGTCCTTTCCGTAGGAATTGACGTTCTGGCCAAGCAGAGTTATATCCTTATATCCCTCGCTTACAAGTTCGCGCGCCTCGGCGACAATCTCCTCCGGCTTGCGGGAGCGCTCGCGTCCGCGGACATAGGGCACGATGCAGTAGGAGCAGAAATTGTTGCAGCCGTACATGATCGACAGCCATGCCTTGACCTTTCCGTCACGCCGGACAGGCATGCCTTCGGCCACAGCGCCGTCGTCCGGGTCGGTCGCGAAAATGCGTTTTTTCTCGTTGAGCACCCGCTCGAAAAGCTCCGGAAAGCGCCATAGCTCGTGCGGGCCGAAAACCAGGTCCACTATTCGGAAGGAGTTTTTGAGCTTCTGCGTCATATGCTCCTGCTGCACCATGCATCCGCAGACTGCGATTATCTGTCCAGGCTTTTTCTTTTTTGTATGGTTCAGCGCGCCGACATTTCCGAGCACGCGCATCTCTGCATGCTCGCGCACAGCGCATGTATTGACTACGATAACATCCGCTTCAAACTCGTCCTCCGTAAAGCCATAGCCCATCTCGGAGAGCCATCCCCGGAGATGTTCGCTGTCGGCCTCGTTCTGCTGGCAGCCGTAGGTGTCGACAAGCGCGAGCAGTCCTGTCTCGCCGCGTTCCTCCGCGGCGGTCCTGACGCGGGCGCATATCTCGTGCTGAAGAGCTATCCTTTCAGCAGAAATCTCTTTTCTCGTGTAGCTCATGCTGGTATCTATCCTTTTGATATTTGTTTTGATCTGAATAACTCAGTTTATCATTTACTGGTGGAAATTTCAATGTATTTGTGGTATCATAATTTTATTATGTAGATTTGGGAGGACAGGAAATGTCCGTTATTAATATACTCTCTCCGCTGGTCGCAGATATGATAGCAGCGGGAGAGGTCGTTGAAAGACCCGGCAGCGTTATAAAAGAGCTTATGGAAAATTCCATCGACGCCGGCGCAAAAAGCATAACTATCGAGATCCGCGGCGGCGGACAGACGTTCATACGCGTCACGGACGACGGCTGCGGCATGTCGCCGGAGGATGCGGGCATCGCCTTTCTGCGCCACGCGACGAGCAAACTGCGCGATGAGCGCGGGCTGGAAGCTATCTCGACCCTCGGCTTCCGCGGCGAGGCTCTTGCGGCGATAAGCGCCGTTTCGCGCATAGAGCTGCTGACACGTGAAAAGGGCGCGAAGAGCGGGACCCGCGTCGTGCTCGACCACGGCGAGATCGTCGAGATGCACGAGGCCGGCTGTCCCGAGGGAACAACAATAACTGTGCGCGACCTGTTTTACAACACTCCGGCAAGACGAAAATTCCTCAAGTCAGACAGAGCGGAGGGTACCAACTGCGTTAACCTCGCGCTGCGCTGTGCGCTTGGCCGTCCGGATATATCGGTTCGCTGCCTGCGCGACGGAAAAGAGGAATTCTTCACCTCCGGAGACGGCAGGGCCGAATCCTGCGTTTACAGCCTTCTCGGCCGCGATATGGCAAAGGCCATGCTCGCCTGCGAGCTGGAAAGCGAGGGGGTTTCCGTCCGCGGCTTTGTCTCCGCGCCGCACGCTGGGCGCGGCAACCGCGCGGCTCAGTTTTTCTTCGTGAACGGCCGCGCAATACGCTCGGCGACGCTTCAGGCGGCGGTCGAACAGAGCTATAAAAACACGCTGCTGACCGGCCGCTTTCCCGCCTGTGTCATATATATCGGCATAAGCTGCGGCAGTGTGGATGTAAACGTCCATCCGACCAAGAACGAGGTCAAGTTTTCCGAGGAGAAAAAAATATTTGACGCGGTGTATTACGCCAGCCGGGGGGCACTCGAGAGCGAGCGAGGGACCGCAGAGGTAAAACTGTCCGCCGGCACGGAAAAGGTGATATCCCACGCGGAACAGGCGTACAGGCCCGTGACCGATCCCATATCCGCTCCGCCGCGGACGGAGAGAAAGGCAGAGCCTAAAAAGGACTTTTTCCGATCGATGACTGCGGAACAGTACCGCATGGAGGCGGTAACGGATGCAGAGCCGGCGGTGAGAAGCTATTCCGCCCCCTTTCATGTTTCCGGACCCGAAAAAAGACCGGAGCCGAAGCCCGCGGCGTCTCCCCCGGGGCCCGCGAATGTCAAGGAGCCTGTCAAAGCTCCGGAACTCACGACGGATACGCCGATAGCGGAGCCTGTTCGCGTGATAGGCGAAGCGCTGAGCACATACATAGTCGTTGAGAAGGGTGATGAGCTCGTCCTCATAGATAAGCATGCGGCGCACGAGCGCATACTCTTTGACCGTTTCCGCACGGAGCGCTCGGCCATCATGAGTCAGAGCCTGCTTGTGCCGGTCGTCTGGCAGTGCGGCGGGGACAGCCTGGAACTGCTGGCGGAAAACCGGGAACTGCTGGAAAATCTCGGCTTCGAGATAGACACCTACGGCGATAATGCCGCTGTTATCCGCGCTGTGCCATCAGACCTCGAGGGGGAGGAAAAAGCCTCCGTCGAAGAGATCTGCGAGAAGCTGCGCCTCGGCGGAACGCCGGAATCCAGGCGCGACGAGGTCCTGCACACCGTCGCCTGCAAAGCGGCGATAAAGGCGGGCAAGCGCTCGGATATACGCGAACTGGAAGCTCTGGCTGCACGCGTCTGCTCTGGAGAAATACGCTATTGTCCCCATGGGCGGCCCGTTGCCGTGACGCTCACGAAAAAGGAGCTGGACAAACAGTTTAAGAGGATAGTATAAAGTTTCGAAAAAGTGCAGGCGCTTTTCGAGACGACTGCCAGACTTTTTCAGGCAGAAAATCAAAAATCCCGCCGAAGGTAAGCTTCGGCGGGAAAATCGGGAATATTTACTTGTGATAGTACAGTATTCCGAGGCAGTTGGGGCCGCAGTGGTTGGAGATCGTGCTGCCCGCGCGGGTATGCAGGATCTCGTCAAACTGCTGGCACTCGGCAACAGCGTCATATACCGCCTGGAAGATCTCGTCGCTGACGCCGGAATCAGTTATAAAGATGCGCCTTGTGTCTATGTCGTCGCGGTTTGCCAGCCTGTCACGAACATACTGGACAAGGCACTTTTTGAGAGAGCCGCGGTATTTCTTGGCAACGCCCATCTTGCCGTCGTGCACCTCTATGCAGGGCTTGAGGCTGAGCAGATTTGCTCCGAGCGCTGCAACGCCGCTGCAGCGGCCGCCCTTCCAGAGATAAAGCAGAGTGTCGATCAGGAAGCTTACATCGAGCTTTTCCTTCTTGTCTCCCAGCACGGCGAGGATCTCTTCGGGATCCATGCCGCTCTCAGCCATGATCACGGTGTCGATCGCAAGGTGGCCTATGCCGGTTGAAAGGTTGCGCGCGTCCACGGGATAGACCCCGCCTACCTCCTGTGCTGCGATGCAGGCGTTCTGGTAGCAGGCGGACATGTCGCCGGAGATCGTGAAGTGAATGACGGCGTCGTATTCACGGCGCAGTTCGGTGAATTTATCGATATAGTCGTTGACATTGACGGCGGCGGTGGAACAGAGCTTGCCTGTTTTGGAGACATATTCAAATATATCATCCGGACCGATCTCAACGCCGTCGATGAAGTTCTCACCGTCCTTTACGATGGAAAGCGGGATGATCATTATGTTGTATCTGTCGATGAGTTCCTGAGAAAGATCACAGGTGCTGTCTGCCGTAACCTTGATTTTCATGGAAAATCCCTCCTTAGTGGGTCAATTCTATCACATATATTTTTATTTGCAAATAAAAAATACAATTTGGAGGAAATATGATGAAACTTGATCTTACAGATAAACAGTTTGAATTGCTTAAGGATGTGCTGAAAGAATATGCTGAGGAGTGTTATCAGAGCATGTTCGACCTTCAGCGCACTGCCATTGACGCCGATGATGAGACGATAAGGGCCGAATACAACCGGCTCGCCCAGGGAGAAGAGGCACGCTTTAACGAAGTGCACCAGCTTGCAGATTATATCGAGCGCTACGGCGAGCTGATGAAGGACAGAGACTGATGCCGCCGCGCGTGCTTGTCGTTACGGGCCCGACGGCGACCGGAAAAACCGCATTGGGGGTCGAGCTGGCACTCGCCCTCGGCGGCGAGGTCGTATCTGCGGACTCCATGCAGCTGTACCGCCGCATGGATATAGGGACCGCAAAGCCGACGGAAGAGGAGATGCGCGGCGTTATTCACCACATGATAGACGTTGCGGACCCCTGCGAGAGCTATTCTGCCGCTCGTTTCTGCGAGGACGCGGCAAGATGCACGGACGATATAATAGCCCGCGGCAGGCTCCCGATCATCGTCGGCGGGACCGGACTTTATATTGACTCGCTCATTTCGGGCCGGGATTTTGCGGACGAGCCCGGGGACACCGGCCTGCGTGAAAAACTCTCCGCGGAGTATGACGCTATCGGCGGCGAGGCAATGCTTTCCTGGCTGCGATCATTTGACCCCGACAGGGCGGCAAAGCTGCACCCGGGAGACAGGCGGCGCATAGTCCGCGCGATAGAAGTCTACGAACTCACGGGCGAGACGATAACTGTGCACGACGAGCGCACAAGGTCGATGCCTCCGCGATACGACGCGGTGAAGCTTGCCCTCAGCTTTGCGGACAGGCAAAGGCTGTACGACCGCATCGACCGCAGGGTCGACCTGATGATGGCCGCGGGGCTTGTAGGCGAGGTGCGCGGACTTCTGGACAGCGGAATAGGGCCCGACATGACAGCAATGCAGGCGATCGGCTATAAGGAGATCGCCCTTGCCATCCGCGGCGATGTTACAATGGAATATGCCGTTGAAACGGTGAAGCGGGAATCGCGCCGGTATGCAAAGCGTCAGTTGACATGGCTTCGGCGGGACAAAACTGTTTTCTGGCTTGAATGGGAAAAAGAGCCCGACTTGGACTTTGCCCGACGGCATTCGACTGATTTTCTGAGCGCCCACGGTATAGAATGGTGAGGCATACAAAGCACGGCGCAAAGCCGCGTTTTTGTACAATATCACTATTTAACAGGGGCGCGGCTTATGATAAAATTTGAAATAGCCGCTCACCCGAAAGGGAGTTGGCTACAAATGCAAAAGACACAGAATCTGCAGGACATGTTTCTCAACCAAATGCGGCTGGACAAGACGCCCATAACCGTGTTTTTGATGAACGGCTTTCAGCTCAAGGGTGTTGTCAGGGGCTTTGACAGCTTTGTTGTTGTCGTCGAGTCGGACGGCAAGCAGCAAATGATCTATAAGCACGCCATCTCGACCCTTGTTCCGCCGAAGCCGATAACGATCCATCCAACGCAGGAATAGCGGAGGAAAAACGACAAGGAGTTCGGATATGGAAAAAACCGATAAGCTGATAAAAGGCGTTGGAGTGCTGCTCTTTCTCGCGATGCTGGCCTATCTCGGCTATTATGCATGGAACAGCCTTACAAACAGCGTCCAGACCGCCCTTGCCGTTTCAACGACCGTTACGATCTCAACCCCCGTCTCCGGAATCATCGTGAGGGAGGAGGCCACGCTCACGAGCAGCGAGCCGAATCTGTACATAATCGCGGAGGATGGCTGTATGCTCGCGTCGGGAGCAACTGCGGCGAGGGCATACAGTGATGAGGCCGCGCTGGAGAGGGCGGGAAGGATACGCGAGCTCCAGTTGGAGATCTCGCGTGTTGAGACTGCGCTGTACGGCGCGACAAGCGAAGATATCGCAATACAGGCCGAGGCTGTTCAGGAAGCCGTCATCTCTCTCAGTTCCGCCGTTGCAAGGCATGAGCTCGATGGGATCGACGTGTGCTGCCTGGGCCTCGGCTCGCTCGTTTTCGGCGACGGGGCAGAGGATGCGACCGCGGAACAGCTGGAGGCCCTTAAAAGCGAGCTGTTCGGCCTGCTGACCAACTCCACGACTGACACGAGGAATATAACGACCGACCGTTCAGGTCTTTTCTCGACAATGGTGGACGGTTGGGAGCAGTTTACCGTTGAGGACGTCAAAAACATAACTCCGGAGACCCTGCGTTCGCTCGAGGAGGCGGAACCCTCCGTGCCGGAGTCGGCCTATGGCAAGCTCGTTACCTCCTATACATGGTATTATGCCGCCGTCGTTGACGGCGAGTATGCCACCGGGCTGGAGATCGGCGACAATGTCGAGCTGAACTTCAGCAGGGGCATCCGCGGCGGCGTTTCCGCGACGGTATATAACCTCGGGCCGGAGGACGACAGCGGAGACAGGGTGGTCGTGTTCTCCTGTAACACCGCGCAGGCGGACACTCTGTCCCTGCGAAAGACACAGGCGGAGGTCATCTTCAGCGTGTACAGCGGCATTCGTGTCCCGACGGAAGCCATACATGTCGACGAGGAGGACGGGAGCCTGTATGTGTATGTCATGACGGGGCTTCAGGCAGAAAGAAAGAATATAACCGTCGTATATGAAGACGAGGATTTCTGCCTTGCGGAGGTCGAACCGGAAGCGGATGCTCTGCGCGAGGGCAACGAGATAATAACAAAGGCCCGCAATATATATGACGGCAAGGTCTTGGATTAAAGATTGGAGACAGAAATGGGAATTGCGGAGAATGTCAATTATATAAGACAGCGGATGGAAGCCGCCGCGCTTGAGGCGGGAACTGATCCCGAAGGTATCCTGCTTGTCGCAGCGACGAAGATGAACATGGCAGAGCGCGTGCGGGAGGCGATAACCGCCGGGGTCGACGCCTGTGGTGAAAACCGCGTGCAGGAGATGACGGAAAAGCTTGCCGTAAACGCATATGACGGCGTGCCGCTGCACTTTATCGGGCACCTTCAAAAGAACAAGGTAAAGCAGGTCGTTGGCCGGGTACAGCTCATTGAATCGGTCGATTCATTGGAGCTCATGCGCCTTATCTCGGCACGGGCCACGGCCCTCGGAATAAGGCAGGAGATACTGCTCGAGCTTAACATCGGCGGAGAGCAGGCAAAGACCGGCGCGCCCGTCGGGCTTCTGCCCGAAATGCTGGAGCTTGCGTCAGAGCTCGACGGCATTTTCGTCAGAGGACTTATGGCAATTCCACCCATTTCGTCCGAAAAGGGCGCAAACAGGCCATATTTTAGCCGCATGCGTCAGCTTTTTGTTGACAACATGAAGAAAAAATATAATAATGTATCCATGGATTTTCTGTCTATGGGCATGAGCGGCGATTTTGAAGACGCCATTGCGGAAGGCGCTAACATGATCCGCGTCGGTTCCGCCATATTCGGAATGAGAAACTACGCCCCGGAGGTAAAGATATAATGGGATTTTTAGATAAGCTTAAAGAAATAACCAAGCCATACGATGACGACGAGGATTTCCTCGACGAGATGGAGGACGAGGCAACCGCTTCTGCGCCTGTGGCTGAACCGGTTGCCTCACCGCGCCAGAGCTATTCCGCGCCGGCACAGGAGAAACGGACGAACCCGTTTTCATCCTTCGGCGGCGAGCAGTCCGGACGCACCGTCTCATATCAGGCGCCGCGGGCACAACCGCGTGACAACCGCGTGGTCAACATAAACGCGACCGCGCAGGTGCAGGTAGTGCTCGTCAAGCCAGAACGCTTTGAGGCCGCCGCCGAGATCGCGGATCACCTCCGCGAAAAGAGAACGGTCGTAATGAACCTCGAGCAGACCGGAAAGGATATATCCCGCAGGCTGATAGACTTTCTGTCCGGCGTCGCCTATGCGCAGGACGGCAAGATCAAAAAGGTCGCGGTCAGCACATATATCATCACCCCATATAACGTCAACCTTATGGGAGACCTGATAGACGAGCTTGAGAACAACGGAATGTATTTCTAAGAACTACCTCTCCTTCCCTTTAAAATAAATATGCAGCGAAAGGTGATAATCAGATATGACAGCTCAGGATATAAAAGAAAAAACTTTTGAAAAGGCAGTGTTCGGCGGTTATGATATGGCCGGCGTCGATGATTTTCTCGAGGAAGTCGCCGAAGGCTACACTGCGCTCCAGAAGGAGAACGCCGTTCTCAAGGGCAAGATGAAGGTGCTCGTTGAGAAGATCGAGGAATACCGCTCTACGGAGGACGCAATGCGTCTGGCTCTGCTAAGCGCACAGAAGATGAGCGTTCAGATTGAGAACGACGCAAAGGACAAGGCAAAGACTCTCTCCGCAGAGATCGAAAAGCAGAGCGCAGAGCGCGTCGCAAACGCGAAGGCGGAGGCCGAGCGCATCGTTTCCGAAGCCAGAAACTCCGTCTCCGGCGAGGAGGCCAAGATCGCTGCGGCAAAGCAGGCAACCGCAAACTTTGTTGACCGCATCCGCGAGATATGCAATGCGCAGCTTGCCTTTCTTGACGGCCTTGATGATATGCAGCTCCCTGCGCCTGAAAAGCCTCCCGTTCCGGGGACTGGAAACAACATCCGCGACACCGTAAAGACCATCGAGGACAGTGTTGCGAAGATGGTCGACGCACCCGCGGAGGAGGAACCGCAGATCGACATCGGCGCCGTCATCGGCGCACAGACCGCCGCCGTTGTGGATGAGCCGACAAGACTTTACGAGACGGCGCACGCCTCTTCGGACGAACCCCCTCTTCAGTTCGATTTTGAGGCACTCAGCTTCGACGACTGATTATTATGCGGTACCGGGCAAAACATCCGGTAGTACGCGGCATCCCTGTTCCCCATGAAAAATGCCGTGGCTTCGCAGCGTATCTGCCTGTCAGGTATCAGCGTTTGAATAAGATAATATAACAGCAGAAATTTTAACGGGACGGTGCGGCCGAAAGTGTGAAGCCGCCCCGTTTTGATCGACGTTTTCCGGCGGACGGCGGGTTTTCTGCGTGCGCCGCCTAAAGAGAAAAGATAGGAGTAAACGAGACATGCCTCAGGACTACAATGC
>CAZIHY010000023.1:10194-12841 GCA_964539115.1 uncultured Oscillospiraceae bacterium | reverse complement strand
GCCGCCTAAAGAGAAAAGATAGGAGTAAACGAGACATGCCTCAGGACTACAATGCAACAGTAAACCTTCCCAAAACTGATTTTCCCATGCGTGCCGGCCTGCCGAAGCGCGAGCCGGAGATGCAGGCGCGCTGGGAAAAGGACGATGTATATAACGAGCTGCTCAAGAAGAACGAGGGCAAACCCCTGTTCTCCCTGCACGACGGCCCGCCGTTTTCCAACGGCGACCTGCATATGGGACACGCTTTGAACAAGGCGCTCAAGGACTTTATAACCCGCAGCTATGCTATGCGCGGTTACTATACGCCCTATATCCCCGGCTGGGACAACCACGGCATGCCAATTGAGTCGGCTATCATCAAGCAGAACAAGCTCAACCGCAAAGCCATGTCCGTGGCCGAGTTCCGCTCTGCCTGCCATGAATTCGCCGACCATTACATCGACGTTCAGATGAAGGGCTTCAAACGCATGGGCGTCCTTGGCGACTGGGAACATCCTTATAAGACAATGAACCCCTCCTTCGAGGCGGAAGAGGTCAAGGTTTTCGGCGAGATGTACAAAAAGGGCTATATCTACAAGGGCCTCAAGCCCGTTTACTGGTGCCCGAAGGACGAAACGGCGCTGGCAGAAGCCGAAATCGAATATCAGGACGACCCCTGTACCACCGTTTATGTCAAGTTCCGCATGCATGATGATCTCGGCAAACTGGCCGGAATAGACAAGTCAAAACTGTTCTTCCTCATCTGGACTACGACCATTTGGACCCTGCCCGGCAACATGGGCATAACCCTCAACCCCAGTGAGACCTATGCCGTCGTGTCCGCTCCCAACGGCGAGAGCTATATCATGGCACAGCCGCTGGTGGAGAAGGTCATGAAGACCGGCGGCTTTGAGACCTGGGAGATCGTCGAGACCCACGAGGGATCCTTCTTTGAGAATATGCTCGCAGAGCATCCCTTCCTGCCGAAGACGAGCCTTCTCATGACCGCTGACTATGTCACAATGGATTCCGGTACCGGATGTGTCCACACAGCTCCCGGCTTCGGCGCGGATGACTATCAGACCTGCCTGCGCTATGGACTGGAGCTTGTAGTACCCGTCGATGACAGAGGCCGCCATACCGATTACGCCGGAAAGTACGCCGGCCTTAAGACGGACGAGTCCAACCCCGTGATCCTTGAGGACATGCGGCAGTCCGGCGCACTGTTTGCAAGCGAAGAGATCGTCCACTCCTATCCGCACTGCTGGCGCTGCAAAGGCTCAATCATCTTCCGCGCGACCCCGCAGTGGTTCTGCTCCGTAGAGGCCTTTAAGGACGAGGCCTGCGAGGCCTGCGACGATGTGCGCTGGGTGCCCGGTTGGGGTATCGACCGCATGAAGTCCATGATCCGCGAGCGCAGCGACTGGTGTATCTCCCGCCAGCGCAAGTGGGGTCTGCCGATCCCTGTTTTCTATTGCCCCGACTGCGGCAAGCCCATCGTTACGGACGAAAGTATCGCCGCGATCTCCAAGCTCTTTGGCGAAAACGGCTCCAATGCCTGGTTTGAGCGTGACGCGAGCGAGATCCTGCCCGAGGGCTTCGTCTGCCCGCACTGCGGCTGTGACCAAGGGTTCACGAAGGAAGAGGACACTCTGGACGGTTGGTTCGACTCCGGTTCCACCCACTTTGCTTCCATGAAGAAGGACCAGGACTTCTGGCCCGCAACAGTGTATCTCGAGGGTCTTGACCAATACCGCGGCTGGTTCCAGTCCTCGCTGCTGACCGCTGTAGGCGCCTTTGGACAGGGCGCCCCTTTCAAAGAGTGCGTCACCCATGGCTGGACCGTTGATGGCGAGGGCAGGGCGATGCATAAATCCCTCGGCAACGGCATGGACCCCAACGAGATAATCAATAAATACGGAGCTGACCTGCTTCGCCTATGGGCCGCTTCAGCCGACTATCATGCGGACATGCGCTGCTCCGATACGATTTTCAAACAGCTTAGCCAGAACTATCTCAAGTTCCGCAACACTGCGCGCTATTGTCTCGGCAACCTCGACGGGTTTGACGCGAACAGCCTTGTTGCGCCTGAAGAGATGGAGACGCTGGACCGATGGGCTATCACGCGCCTGAACACTCTGATCGAAAAGTGCGAGCAGGCCTATTGCGACTATGAATTCATCGGCGTGACCCACGCGATAAACGAGTTCTGTGTTGTCGAGATGTCCAATTTCTATCTTGATATCATCAAGGACAGGCTTTACTGCGACGCGAAAAACAGCACAAAGCGCCGCAGCGCGCAGACCGCGCTGTTCCTCATCCTTGACACGATAACCAAGATCATGGCCCCCATCCTTGTTTTCACCTCTGACGAGATTTGGCAGGCCATGCCCCACCGCGAGAGCGATGACGCCAGAAACGTTGTTTTCAACGATATGAACAAACCATTCACAGAGTATGCGCTCGACAGCGATACCATGGAGGCCTGGGACAGCCTCATCTCTCTGCGTGAGGATGTGCTCAAGGCCCTGGAGCTTGCGCGCGCCGAAAAGCTCATCGGCAAGTCGCTCGACGCAAAGCTGACACTCTGTATATCTGAAAACGCGAAGGCTGCCTATGAGCGAATTTCCGGCCTTGACCTTCCGATGCTGTTCATCGTATCCGAGGT
>CAZIHY010000023.1:7208-10094 GCA_964539115.1 uncultured Oscillospiraceae bacterium | reverse complement strand
AGTTCGACGGATAAGGATATAAATTAAAAGGAGGCCGATACAATGCTGTATGCAGTAGTTGCGGTCATCGCACTTATACTCGACCAGGGCCTGAAATACTGGACGACTGTTAACCTCGAACTCGAGGAGGGCGTCAAGGAACTTCTGCCCGGAGTCGTTCATCTGACAAATATCCACAACTACGGAGCTGCCTTCGGGATGCTGGACGGAGTATCCTTTGCGCGTTGGCTGTTTGTGATATTAACCGTAATTTTTGTAATAGTCGTCATTGTTCTTGTGTCCACCAAGACGATCAAGGGCGGATTTGGCCGCTGGATGGCCGTTCTGGTGATCGCAGGAGCCCTCGGCAACTGCATCGACCGCGTTCTCCACGGCTATGTTGTCGACATGTTTGAGCTGGAGTTCATTACCTTCCCCGTTTTCAACGTTGCGGATATCTTCATTACCGTCTGCGGCATACTCTTCTGCGTATATGTTATATGCAGCGGCAGCCATAAGGAAGAGGTCGACGAGGAGGCTGAGAAGGCAAAGGCGGCACGTCTGACCGCTGCAAAGCGCAGCAAGGGCAACGTTGCCAACATCGACGAGATCAGCAAGATCGCCGCCGGTGGCAAGGCTCCCGCAAAACAGGAAAAGACCGCAAAGGCCGAAAAGACTGAGGAAAAGCCGAAGCCGGAGGTCAAGAAGTCCGCTGCGGCTACCAAACGTATGACGGTTGAACAGCAGCGCGAAGAATATGCGCGCCGCCAGCGTCAGACCTATGAACACGGAGCAAAAACCGCGGCGAAGAGCGGCGACTTCTTTGCCGAGTGGGAGACAAAGAAGGAGTCCGGATCTGTCCCCGTATTTACGCCGCCGCCAGCCCCCAAGGGGAACACAACGGCAGCAGAGCCTGTGCCCGAGACAAAATCCGCATCTGTTGAGACGGAAAAGACCCGTGTCACCGTTGACGATATGGAAATGGAGTTCTCGCTTGAGGACATTCTCAACGAGTTCAAATAATGGATATACTGGAAATAACGGCGGAGGAGAGCGGAGAGCGTATCGACGCTCTCCTCGCCCGTTCGACAGAAATGACCCGGTCGCAGGCTCAGCGCCTTCTTGAACAGGGCGCGGTAACGCTGAACGGAGAGCCGGTTAAGAAAAACCACCGCGTATCAGCCGGGGAGTCTTTTTCCCTGGCGCTGCCCGAGCCGGAGCTGGCAGAACTTATAGCTCAGGATATACCGCTTGACGTCGTCTATGAGGACGAAGATGTGATCGTCGTCAACAAGCCGCGCGGTATGGTCGTTCACCCGGCTCCGGGACATCCGGACGGAACGCTTGTTAACGCGCTGCTCTTCCACTGCGGCGAGACGCTTTCCGGGATCGGAGGAGAGAAGCGCCCAGGCATAGTGCACCGCATCGACCGCGACACCTCGGGGCTTATAATCGCCGCTAAAAATGATTTCGCGCACCAGCACCTCTCCGCGCAGTTGGCGGACAGGAGCCTGTCACGAGAGTACGAAGCGGTCGTACGAGGCCGTATGCGTGAGGAAGAGGGCACGGTCTTCGCGCCGATCGGGCGGCATCCCGTGGACCGCAAGCGGATGGCGGTCACGGACAGGGGCTCTCGCCCGGCAATGACGCACTGGTTCGTTATCGCCCGGTATAACGGATATACGCATATACGGTGCAAACTGGAAACTGGCCGAACGCACCAGATACGTGTACATATGGCGCATATTGGCCATCCCGTGCTCGGCGACGAGGTCTACGGCCGGGGAACGGAAAAGTCGCTGACCGGCCAGTGCCTGCACGCTCGGCGTCTGCGGTTTATCCATCCGAGGACTGAGGAACCCATTGAACTGGAGGCGCCGCTGCCGGCCTATTTCCGCGCTGTTCTGGAAAAGCTGGGCAGCCCTGTTGGATAATTTAATAAGCAGTTCAGATGTTGTCTTACATTGTTGGCCCAGCTGTGAGAAATATAGTTCGCAAAATGCCGGGATATATGGTAGAATAATGCATAATTGTGAATTCGGAGGTATGTGAGAATGACCCTTGAGGAGCTTAAGCAGTTTTGCACTGTCGCGCGAATGGGGAACATCACGAAGGCCGCAAATGCACTTTACATCAGCCAGCCGTCGCTGAGCCGCCATATGAGCAACCTTGAGGCGTCTATTGGCGTACAGCTTATGTACCGCGACAGCCGGCATATTTCGCTCACACACGCGGGAGAGGAATTTCGCATCGGTGCGGAGGAGATACTCAACCGTATAGACCAGCTCGAGGAGCACATAAGAACGGTCGGAAATGGCGGCGGAGGGCATATCGTCATTGCCAGCCCCAATTTTCAGCATCCATGGCTGTTTGACTTTTACGGCAGTTTTCACCGTGACCACCCCGAACTGTATTTCGATATACGGCACTATTCCCTTGGAGCTGGAGTCACCCGCGCGCTTCAGGATCACGAGGCGGATATTGGAGTCTGTTGCTCCTTTGAGCTTCCGCTCGAGCGTGACCGGATAGAGAGCATCTCGATAGGAAGGGACTGTCTTGCCGTGCTCTTGCCCGAAAGCCACAGGTTGTCACGCGAAAACAGCGTAAGTTTCGATATGCTGCTTGAGGAAAAGTTCCTGCATCTATCGGGCTGCACGTCGCAAATGCTGGACTTTTTCAGTTTTCCGCCAATGCCGTTTGCGGGGATCACGTCGGATCTGGACACGCTTGTGCTCAAGGTGCGCTCCGGACTCGGTTTTACAATACTGCCTATGATGATATGTGCCCGTCTTGCCAGCGGCTGCGTTGCCAAGCCGATCGAGGGCTTTGACTCCGGTTTTGATATAACAGCCTTCTGGCCAAGGAACATATATAACCCGACGGTGCCTGTCTTTGTAGATGCGCTGA
>CAZIHY010000023.1:0-7108 GCA_964539115.1 uncultured Oscillospiraceae bacterium | reverse complement strand
AAAAGTGTCCGAAGTTTCAATGAATTTCGGACACTTGGTTTATATTATATCTGCATTGCGGCGTCGAATGCTGTGCGGTTGCAGACACGGACATTCCTTGCGGTTTCACAGTCTCCAAGCTTGAAGAAGATGGGCGCGCAGTCGCGGAAGGATTCAGCCAGTGCGGTGCGGGAACGCATGCCGGCGGAGAAAACGACCGTATCACAGGGTATCTCATGCTCGGAATTGTCTGTCAGATCGACGTAACCGACGCTGTTTGCGGTAATGAAGCTGGAGCGTGCGTTGACATGCACGTCGCACTCCTTGGGGATGATATCCTGAAGCGCAAGCTGGGGGGCGTAGGCGCTGGCCGCTGCAAGCTCCGGCAGCATCTCGATTATGCTGACCTTTTTGCCGCCGCGGGCAAGATACAGCGCGGTCTCACAGCCGACCTCGCCGCCTCCGATGACGACGACGCGCTCGCCGATCTTGTCCAGATTGCCGAAGCAGGGCTCCGCTGTCGTGACGTGGGGCATATCGTGGCCGGGAATGGGGATAATGACGGGATCAGAGCCGACAGCGGCGAAAACGACGTCGAAGTTCTCCTTTGCGATCATGTCCGGCGTTGCTACGCAGTTCAGTACGACTTTGACGCCGAGCTTTTCGACCATGTTTTTCTGATAAGTAAGGGTGTCATTAAGGGCGTATTTGAAATCCGCGTGTTTTGCAAAGACGATCTTTCCGCCGAGCTCGGACACCTTTTCATATATCGTGACGTCATGGCCGCGCTGTGCCGCGAAAATCGCGCCTGCCATGCCGGCAGGGCCGCCGCCGATGATGCCGACGCGCTTTGGCGTTGTCGCGGCAGGGATAAACTGGTCAAGGATGTACTCGCGTCCAACCTTTGGGTTTGCGGCACAGCCGAACTCCATCTCCATGTCATAGCTCAGGCAGAAAAAGCACTTCAGGCAGGGGATGATCTCGTCCTCGCGGCCGTCACGCATTTTATTGACACAATCGGCATCCGCTATCGTGCCGCGCGCCATTGCAACGACGTCTGCACCGCCGGTTGCAAGAGTTTCCTCGATAAGCTCAGGCTTCTGGAAGGCGCCTAGAGTGAGCACAGGGATATTAACGCCGCTTTCCTTCACGGCACGGGCATATTTTGCGTTGCAGCCCGGCTGATAGAACTCTACGGGATGCATTATGGTCTGGGTCACGTCCTCCTGAACGGTGCCGCAGGAGATGTGGGCAAGATCTATTTTGTCCTCGACACGGCGCAGGAAATCTATGCAGTCCTCAACAGTGCCGCCGCCCTCTACCAGCTCGTCACCGGAGAGTCGGACTTCGATGGGAACACGTGGGCCGACCGCCTCGCGTATCGCATCGATAATCATTATGGGGAATCTCGCGCGGTTTTCGGCGGAGCCGCCGAATTCGTCCGTGCGGGTGTTGTACTTTGGGGAGAGGAAATTCGCGACGAAGGTGCCGTGCCCAAAGTGGAGCATTATCATGTCAAAGCCCACCTTGACGGCATATTTGGCGGCAAGGGCGTAGTCCTGCGCCATGACGTGCATTTCCTCCGGGGTGAGAGCGGGACAGAATTCGCCGGACTCCTCGTCAACCTCGCCGTTTGTGCTCCAGCAGACGAGATCACCGTTTTCATCGAAGGAATGGCGGCAGAAGGCCAGCAGCTCAAGAGATATTTTTGCGCCGAAGAAATGAACCGCGCTGGTCAGCCGGTACCAGTAGTTGTGGTACTGTTCGTTGAATATGTCAGGATCGGAATGGATGCTGTCGTGAAACTGCAGCATCGCACGGTCCATATTCTGGGCCGAGAAGGTGATGCAGGCCGCGCCGCCGCGGGCTTTCTCGCGGTAATGGGCTATGATCGCCTCATTTGGATAGGGCTCTCCAGCGGCAAGCAGATGTACGCCTGTTGGAGCGGTCCAGATGCGGTTTTTGAAGATGACCCCGGGGCCCTTGCCGAGTGTTATCGGGCTGAAAATATGCGGATATTTTCTTTCCATATCTAAAACTCCAATCTGTTTTTTGTACACTGTGGGTCAATTTTATCATTGGTTTTACTATATTTCAAGCATTGCGGTGCATTTAGCAAAAACTGTCCTCCGCGCGGCTGTACAGCTTTGTTTTTTTCCATAGTTATGGTATACTGAATAAAAACAGATCACTACCGGCGGCAATAATAAGAACTTATATTTCACAGGGGGCATAGCATTATGAAGGTCCTTCTTATAAACGGCAGCCCGCATGCGCACGGCTGTACGTACACCGCGCTGAGCGAAGTTGCGGGCGCTTTGGAAAAGCGCGGCGCAGAAACAGAGATATACCACATCGGACAGAAGCCTATTGCCGGCTGCATCGCCTGCGGCAGATGCCGTGAGACCGGCAAATGCGCTTTTGACGACGGGGTTAACAGGATCAGTGCAAGACTCTCTGAGTTTGACGCGCTTGTCGTTGGCTCGCCGGTCTATTATGCGGGGCCATCCGGCCAGCTTTGCTGCTTTCTCGACCGTCTGTTTTTTTCAAGCGGACACAGGCTGGCGGGAAAGCTGGCCGCCTCCGTCGTGTCCTGCCGCCGCGGCGGAGCGACCGCAGCTTTTGACCGCCTGAACAAATATTTTTCAATATGCAATATGAATATCGTCGGCTCGCAGTATTGGAACCAGATCCACGGTATGGATCCGGAGGAGGTACGGCGCGATGAGGAGGGACTCCAGACTATGCGCACGCTGGGAGAGAACATGGCGTGGCTGCTCAAAAGTGTTGAGGAGGGGCGCAAAAACGGAGTCACCCCCGCAGAGTACGAACCCCCTGTTTCAACCAACTTTATAAGATGAGCGCAGCGAAGGAAAACTACCAGAGGCAGCTCGATATGATAACAGAGACGCTCACGGGGGAAAAGCCCCGGCTTCTTTTGCACAGCTGCTGCGGACCGTGCAGCAGCTACGTTCTGGAATATCTCACGAAGTATTTCAGCGTGACAGTCCTGTTCTATGGCCCGAATATCCAGCCATACGGCGAATATCAAAAGCGCCTCGAGTACCAGCGCAGGTTGATCGCGGAGATGCCCTGCGAGAGTCCCGTTTCGATCCTGGAGTGTGAATACGACGGGGAAAGCTTCACAAGCGCCGTCCGCGGGCTCGAGAGTGAGCCGGAGGGCGGAGCGCGATGCACAGTCTGCTTCCGGCTGCGCATCGAAGAGACGGCGCGTCTTGCGCAGGAGCGTGGGTTTGAGTGGTTCTGCACGACGCTTTCCGTCTCGCCTCATAAGGATGCTGAGCGAATAAACGCGATCGGCCGGGAACTATCCGAAAAATACGGCGTCAAATGGCTGCCAAACGATTTCAAAAAACGCGGCGGCTATCAGCGCAGTATCGAGCTTTCAAAGCAGTATGGGCTGTACAGGCAGGATTACTGCGGCTGTATTTACAGCAAACATGATTGACACGGCGGCGTTTATGAGGTAATATATAACAATGTCAGTATAATTTAATAGGGCAGGTTTCCACACCCTGCCCGCGGGATATCCGCACATAAAAAATGGAGGTCTGACCTATGATGAGAATGAACGCCAAACGACTTGTACTATCCGCTGTTGTTGCCGCAATTTACACGGTGATGAGCTACTTTGGAAACATATTCGGACTCACATATGGTCCAGTACAGTGCCGCTTTGCAGAGGCGCTGTGCGTGCTTCCGTTTTTCTTTCCGGAGACGGTCTGGGGGCTGTTTCTGGGCTGTATCCTGACAAACCTCATGAGCGCATACGGACCTGTCGACATCATATTCGGCTCGCTTGCAACGCTGGCCGCCGGACTTGTCACGGCCCGCGTTAAAAAGTGGTGGCTTGCGCCGCTGCCCTGCGTCATCGCGAATGGGCTTGTTGTCGGCGCGGTCATCGCGTGGATGGAGGTCGGCGCGACGGGCGCGTTCTGGGCTGCTTTTGCCTACAACGGATTGACTGTCGCCGCAGGCGAGGCGATCGCCTGTTATGTTTTGGGAACAATAGTTCTCAAGGCCGTGCCTAAAATCAAACTCTTCCGAGAAATTATGCCGCCCGATAGGAAGGAGCGACTTAATGAAAATCAATAAAGCGGTTATCCCCGCTGCCGGAATGGGAACAAGAATGCTTCCCGCCACCAAAACAGTGCCCAAGGAGCTGCTGCCGTTGGTGGACAAGCCGGTACTGCACTACATTGTCGAGGAAGCCGTTTTGTCCGGCGTTGAGGAGATAATAATAATAACCAGCGCCGGCAAGTCCGCAATGGACAACTATTTCAGCCCTTCGAACGAGCTGTATGAAAAGCTGCGTAAGGTCGGCAAGGTTCACGAGGCGGAGCTCATCCGCCAGACCTACGAAATGGCGAAGTTCACCTTTGTAACGCAGGATGAGCAAAAGGGCCTGGGACATGCAGTCTGGTGTGCGAGGGACGCCGTCGGGGACGAGCCATTTGGGATACTCCTCGGGGACGATATCATGCTCTGTCGGGAAAAACCCGTCCTGCGCCAGTTGATCGACGCGGCGGAAAAGTATTCCTGTTCTGCCGTTGCAACGCGCGAGGTAGACAACGAGCACATAGTTAAATATTCATCGCTGAAGATCTCCCCGCTTGAGGAGCGCATATACGAAATAGCGGACATGAACGAGAAGCCCTCGCTGGAGGAAAAGTTCTCGAACAACGCGATCATGGGCCGCTACGTCCTGACACCGGAGATATTTGATATACTCGGTCACACCGCGCCCGGACGCAACAACGAGATCCAGCTGACAGACGGCCTGCGTGAGCTGTGCCTGCGCGGACGGATGATCGCCGTCGATTTTCTAGGAACGCGCTATGACACAGGGAATCCGCGCGACTATGTCGCAACCTTTCTTGACTTTGCCCTTGAGGACCCTGAGGTTGCGGACTTTACGCGTGAGCTTATAATCAAAAAGGCCGCACAGCTTCAGAAGAAATGAACAAAATCAGCCATCCGCATTCAGACGGATGGCTGATTTTTTGTTTCAGGAAAGATTTTCTATCAGTATTTTTCGTGCGGCGTCGGAAAGCTTCATGCCGAATTCCGTGCTCCGGTGCTGGATGAACCGGCTTGCATCCGGTTCAGATAAGCCGCTTTTCTGCATGAGCAGCACTTTGGCCTTCTCAACGACCTGTTTTTCGTCGGCGACGCGCTGAGCGGAGTTTTTTCGTGCGGCCATATCCTCCATCTGTTCGAGCATGCGCACAGAGGCGACGATATCCGCCTTGGTTGCGGGTGCAGGAAGCCTGAACACGTTTTCTCCCTTGCAGTCCCCTTCATGCTCAGGCGGGACTATAATAAGGATAAAAGCCTTTCCGTCAAGGTCGTATGCCAGGTCGGTCGCAGTCATGTCCGCGAGCTTATAGCCGCAGACGACGATGCCGCCGCCAAATTCATGCACCCTCCGAATGACCTCCGCACCGGAGCGGCAAACGCTCTTGACCGGCATTCCGCTGCTCTCAAGCATATCGGAGATGCGCCGCCTGTTGGAGCCGCCGTCGAATGCAACTACTATTTTGCTCAATTGACCCCACCTCCCGTGAGGAGTGTATGCAAAAACTCAGTAGGCTATGATATACTTTGATACCTCCCAGTTGCTGACCCGGGTGCGGTATTCGTCCCACTCGGCGAGTTTTCCGCTGACGTATTGAGATATGATATGGCTGCCGAGGGTCTCTGCTATGAGCTCATCCTTCTGCAGTTCGTCGATGGCCTCCCTGAGGCTGCCGGGCAGGCTGTCAACGCCGTTTGCCTTGCGCGTGGCCTCATCCATTGCGAAGATATTTTCCGTAATCTCTGCCGGCGGTGTCATGTCCTTCTCGATGCCGTCCAGGCCGGCGGCGAGGCAGACCGCGAGCGAGAGGTAGGGGTTGCAGCAGGGATCGGGGCAGCGCAGTTCAACGCGGGTCGACTGTCCGCGCGCAGCGGGAATGCGGATCAGCGCCGAGCGGTTGGAGGCGCTCCACGCCATGTAGCACGGGGCCTCGTATCCGGGCACAAGGCGCTTGTAAGAGTTGACCAGCGGATTTGTGATCGCGGTCATGCCCTTCATATGGTGCAGGATGCCGGCGATAAATGAATATGCCTCTTTGGAGAGCCTTTTGTCGCCGTTTTCATCATAGAATACGTTCTTTCCGTCCTTGAACAGGCTCATATTGGTGTGCATGCCGCTGCCGTTTATGCCGAAGATCGGCTTGGGCATAAAGGTCGCGTGCAGGCCGTTTTTCTGCGCAAGGGTCTTGACGGCGAGCTTGAAGGTCATAATATTGTCTGCCGTTTTGAGCGCGTCGGCATATTTGAAGTCGATCTCGTGCTGGCCCGCGGCGACCTCGTGGTGGGAAGCTTCTATCTCAAAGCCCATTTTCTCGAGGTTGAGGCATATCTCGCGGCGCGTGCTTTCGCCGTGGTCGAGAGGGCCGAGGTCGAAATAACCCGCTTCATCGTTGGTTTTGGTCGTTGGACGGCCCTCCTCGTCGGTCTGGAAGAGGAAGAATTCACACTCAGGGCCGACGTTAAAAATGTAGCCTAGCCCGGCGGCGCGCTCGAGAGTGCGCTTGAGGGTGCCGCGCGGATCGCCTACAAACGGCGTCCCGTCGGGGTTGTATACGTCGCATATAAGGCGGGCGACCTTGCCGTACTGCGGCCTCCACGGGAGTATGGCGAATGTGTCGAGATCGGGGTAAAGATACTGGTCGGATTCCTGGATCCTCGTGAATCCCTCGATGGAGCTGCCATCGATCATGATCTGGTTATTGACCGCTTTCTCGATCTGTGAGGCGGTGATGGCGACATTTTTGAGCTGTCCGAAAATGTCCGTGAACTGCATGCGGATGAACTCAACGTCATCCTCTTTTACCATGCGGATAATGTCCTCTTTTGAGTAGCTCATATTAAGTAATACTCCTTTCGGGAATGTTTTTAATAGCGAAAAGAGCAAAGGCGCTCCTGTTCTGTCAGGAGCGCCTTTGCTCTTTTCGAAAGAGATTATATACTCAGGAAACGTAAAAGTCAATAGTTGAGAGCATGCTTTTTTGTTTTGTTCCGCGCGGGCAGGCATATTCGGGCATGAGCGGAAATAAAAAAG
>CAZIHY010000022.1:14417-26375 GCA_964539115.1 uncultured Oscillospiraceae bacterium | reverse complement strand
GTTACCTAATCCCGCACGACAGTTGCTCTGGCGTTGGGTCTCTTGGTTTACTGTCTTACGGGTGCCCGCCTAAGAGGAGAGTCCTTTTTTCCTTTTTCGGGGACGGCACGTTACTGCGCCGAGAGCGGCTTGGCTTTTTTCCAGAGACCGCTCCAGAAATAGAAGCCGCCGACGATGAATGGCACATAACCGGCGAGGACGTTGCCGTACCAGAAGCCGTAAATACCCATGCCCATAACGATACCCATGAGCATCGCCAGCCCTATACGGCAGACGACGCCGTCGAGAATGCCCATAAGGCCCGCGAGGGTGGCGTTGCCAAGCCCGTTTATGATTGCGTTTGTGGGACCGCGCAGAGCAAAGCCGATAAAGTTCAGCACCGCGATGACGACATAGCTGCGTCCCATTGCAAGCACATCGGGGTCGCGATCGAACAGGCCGAATATCTGATCCGGCCAAATAATGAGTATCACCGAGAGCACGATGGTGTAACCAAGGCCTATGGCGAAGGAGACGTACATGCATTTTGAGACGCGCTCTTTTTTTCCGGCGCCGAAACATTGGCCGATCATGGAGGAGCACGCGGTGGACAGGCCGCCTGTAACGACGGCAGCGGCCTGACCGATCTTGTTGCCGACGCCGTTGACGGCGGAGGCAATAAGGCCGTAGGCGTTTATGTAAGAGCTGACAAACAGCATCGAAATATTGAGGGCGGCGTTTTGCAGAGCCATCGGGCACCCAAGCTTAATAAGCTTTATAAGGTCGTTTTTGTTCGGGGTAAAGCTCTTCAATTTGAAGTCAAAACCAAATTCGCTGCGCTTCCGGTAAAGGAAGATCAGGGAAACGATGAAGCTGAACGCCTGACCGGCAACAGTTGCGATCGCCGCTCCCAGGGAACGCCATCCGAAGCCTGCAACAAAGAGCAGATCCAGCAGCAGGTTAATCACGGCGGCGATACTTATGAATATGAACGGATGCTTCGAGTCGCCCATACCGCGCAGGATGCTGGAGACTAGGTTGTAGCCAAAAATAAATATCATTCCGGCAAAGCAGCAGATAGAGTAATCTCTCGCTTCTTCGTATGCCTCCGGTGGGACGTTTATCAGATTCAGCAGCCAGTCTGTCAGGAACAGGCCCAAAAGCGTTGCGATGACCGCGGCCACGGCGGTGAAGGTAAAAATAGTGCCGATAAAACGTGACGTTGCTTCTTTGTCACCCGCGCCTACATACTGCGCGATAATAACCTGTCCGGCCATTGTGAAGCCCATACACAGCAGCATGCCGAGATGCATCATGTCGCCGCCGCAGGAGACGGCGGATAGGCCGGCGCTGCCGACAAAGTTGCCGACAATTATCATGTCGACCATGTTGTAAACTGTTTGCAGCAGATTCGACAGCATGAACGGCACTGAAAATCGAAGAAGCTGTTTTGTTACTGATCCGGTCGTCAGATCGTTGATCAAGGTTTTTTCTGCCATTAGCACACATTCTTTCAGATAGTATTTAATTATATTTTAAATAATAATACTGGTAAATGTCAACAAAACATTCACCGTTTAATGTGCAAAAATGTCATTATTATATTCACTCGGTACAGAGAGCTCCCTGCGTGAGGCCGCTTTCTTCGAAGGCGCGCCGTATTGTGTTAAGGACAAGCTTCTTGTTTCCGCTCCAGAGCGGGGCTGCAAGCTCGCGCTTATCCCCATCCCCCGTCATCCTGTGGATGACGATCCCGGGACGCAGACGGAGAATACAGCTTTGTAAAAGAGAGATGTATTCTTCCAGCTCAAGGGCTTTGAAAAGCCCTTGTTCATAGTCCCGGTACAGGTCTGTGCCGCGCAGGATATGAAGCAGCTGAAGCTTTATGCCGTCGGCGCCGCTTTGAGATATATATTCGGCCGTGCGGCAAATATCCTCCTCCGTTTCGCCGGGAAGCCCGATTATCATGTGCACGATCGTTTCAAGACCTGCGGCCTTGAGACGGCGCATGGCGTCGTCGTATACAGGAAGCTCGTAGCCCCGTCGGATATACTGCGCGGTTTCGGGATTTACGGTTTGAAGACCAAGCTCGACCCATATAGGCTTTACGGTGTTCAGCCGCGCTAGAAGCTCGATTTTCTCCTGTTCGAGGCAGTCCGGGCGAGTTGCAACAGATACCGCGGCGATATCCGGGTGTGCGATCGCCTGCGAAAACAGCGCCTCCAAACGGTCCACAGGGGCATAGGTGTTTGTATAGCTTTGAAAATAAGCGATGAATTTTCCGTCTTTGATCTTGTTTCCAACGCGTTTTTTGGCTCTTTCTATCTGTGTTGTGATGCTTCCGCCGCCTTCTGCAAAGCTGCCTGACCCGCGGCTGCAAAAGATGCAGCCGCGGGTGTCGAGCGTTCCGTCGCGGTTTGGGCAGGTAAAGCCGCCGTCCAGCGCGAGTTTATAGACTTTTGTTCCAAAGCGCCGCCTCATGGCGGTGTTAAAATCGTTGTAATACATATCTTAATTATATACTGGCCGTCAAGCTCCGGATCGATAAAGCCACGAATGGACGAAAAAATGCCGCCGGCTTTTGCCGACGGCACTTTTCTAGGGATTTAAGTTTTGCCAGTCGTTATTTAACGATCAATAAATGCAGTCTATCAGGGACAGGTCAAGGCCAACAAAGACACCGAAGAGGTTGGCATCAGAGATGACGTCTGTCCTGTAGCCGACGGAGTCATAGCAGATACCGCAGGGATAGAACAGATAGTTGTCATGGACATAAACAGCGATCTCATCGCAGAGCTCCTGACGGGTCTCAGCATCCTTGGTGTGCTTTAACTGATTGTACAACTCATTCCAGTACTCATCGGTGGCAACGAGGACGGGGAAGGAAGACTCAGTGTAAGTGGAGTAGAAACCGATGTTATCGCAAGGCTCACCGGAGGCGTCAGTCTGGTCGTTGAAAGCGGTGTCGCAAGCGGGATCACCGGTGCCCAGCCAGCTCTGGAGGGTGGTAACGAACTCATAGGTCTCAACGTTCATAGTGATGCCGACAGCGGCGAGGTAACCCTGTATGGCCTCGGCAACAGTGGCCTGCTTGCCGAAGTTGACGTTGTTGAAGACAATCTCGCCATCGGAATAGCCAGCCTCTTCAAGGATCTGCTTTGCAAGCTCGGGGTTGTACTCATAGACGTCAACAAGGCCTTCGGTGTAGTAGGAGCTGTTCGGGGAGATCGCGCTCCAGCCGGGGCCGTACATGGAACCGAAGCTCGTCTGAGCAACAGCGACCCAGTCGACAGCATGGGCAATAGCCTCACGAACCTTGATGTCGGCGAGGTACTCGTTCTGGCCCTGAGAACCGCCAATACCGAGGAACCAGAGGTTGCCGGAGGTGGTGAGCTCAACAGCGACGTTCTCAGGAGGATTGTTCACAGCACGCTCATAGTCCTGAGCATCGAGGGAGAGAGCCAGATCAATGGCGCCGGTCTCGAGGTCTATGTACATAGTGGAGACCTCATTGTACAGATGGACAACATACTCCTTGACGGGAGTCTGACGGTAGTCATAGTTCCACCACTCGGTGTCACGCAGGACAACAGAAACGCTGGAGCCGGAGACGAAGGAACCGGCGGTGTAGGGACCGGAGGAGCAGGGGTCAGTGGTCCAAAGCTCGCTGTCCCAGCCGTTCTCCTCCACCCACTGCTTGCAGATGACGGGGGCGGGACGGAGGAAGGGGCCGTAGGGCTCATCGGACTTCAGGTAAACAGTGAGGCCATCGTCGGAGACGTAGGAAGTCTCATAGTTATAAACTGCGAAGTGAGCAGAGAACATGGAGAATTGGGTGACATAGCTCTCAAGGGAGAAGAGAATGTCCTCACCGGTGACGTCAGCATAGTAGCCGTCTTTGGTCTGGAAGTAGGCGCCATCACGGATCTTCATAACGAAGGTGGTGTCGTCTTCCTGATACCAATCCTCAAGAATGTAGCTGTACATGGTGTTGTCGTTATCACCGTCGAAGTAGAAGAGAAAGTCGTAAACAAGACCGTCGAGGAAGTCGGGGGCTCTGGTGCCCTCGTCGCCCTGGGGGTTGTAGGAACCGCCGAAGGACTGAGTGTAACCGACATCGATGGTGAGAGTTGCCTCGATGGGATCCACGGTCTCAGCATAGTAGTCATAGGTGCTGGGGGAGAGGTTTACAGAGCTGGCAGCAGGCGCATCGCCGCTGGGCTCGTCATCATTGCCGTTGTCAGCTGCAGGAGCGTCAGTTGCCGGATCGCCATCTGCAGGAGTGTCGCTCGGGGTATCGCCGTTGCCGCCGCCACAGGCGCAGAGGGCAAAAACCATGACCAAAGCAAGGATGAGTGCTAGAATAGATTTGAAGCGTTTCATCTGGATTTGTCCTTTCTTAAAATTTATAGGTGCGTGAACGGGGTAGCTCCCTAATGCATACCGTTCGCTAACATTATACAATTAATAAGGCAGATTTGAAATAGACGAAATAGATAAATTATTAACGAAAGATATAAGAAATCACCACATGTTGCACAAAAAATAGGGGATTAATATTATAAAATGTTAAAAGAAGTGGAGAAATTGAATAAACATACCAAGTTTTTTGAGTGCAAATTGACGAATTATATGGTTATTATGACAAAAACGGCCTTGGCTGCCAATATAAGCAGTATACCGGAAAGACATGGAGAATAAAGAGCATGGGATATACCCGGAATGAAGAAAGGAGAAGCGATCTTTGGACCGCTTCTCCTTCTTTGCAGGATCATTGCTATCTTGTGCTTTTGTCGTATGGTATTCCCTCGGCCTTCGGTGCACGGGATCTCTTTGATGTGAAGGCCAGAACGATGAGCGAGATGATATATGGCAGCATGTTGTAAATGCCGCTGGGGATCTTCAGGTTGACGAGGAACTCAAAGCCGAAATAGACATTCGACAGCGCGCGGAACAGTCCGAACAGAAGAGCTGCCAGCGCGATGCGCGTCGGTTTCCACTGGCCGAATATCATAACGGCGAGGGAAAGGAAACCAAAGCCGGCCACGCCGTATTCAAACTTCCATTCAGAGACGCCGCAGGTGATATAGACGATACCGCCCAGACCGCCGAGCAGCCCGGAGATCAAAACGCCTGCCCAGCGCATTTTATAGACGTTGATGCCAACGCTGTCAGCCGCCTGCGGATGCTCGCCGCAGGCCATAAGGCGCAGGCCGAATCTGGTCTTGTACAGCGTTATATAGGAGACGACCAGCGCGATGACGGCGACCAGCATGAACCAGTTGAACTCAAAAGAGCCGATATTAACAATGAAAGCCTTTTTCGCGTTGACATATTGTATGGTGGAGGAGACGTCGTCGGGGTTGGCGGCGGTGTTGATGGCCTTTACGATGACGGTTGCGGCGGCGGTGCCGAGTATATTCATCGCAGTTCCGACTATCGTCTGGTCGGCTTTACAGTGTATCGCGGATATGGCAAGCAGACAGGAATACAGCATGCCGGCAGCGATGCTCGCAAGGATAACGAGCAGGATCATTACAAAGGCAGAGGTATCGTCGGGCAGATAACGCATCATAAGCGCGCCGCCAAGGGCGCCGATGACCATAATGCCCTCGAGACCGAGATTTATGACGCCGGAGTGTTCGGCAAAGCATCCGCCGAGGGCGACCAGAAGAAGGACGGAAGCAAACAGCAGAGTGTATTGAAGCAGCAGTACCATTACTCGTCGCCTCCTTTCTCGGATTCGTTAACAAGCGGCTCTTTAACCATACGGGCGCGGGCCTTCTTCTCCTCGCGGCGGGAGAACCAGGTGTTGAGAGCATACTTGAAGAACAGTGCAAAACCACAGAGGTAGATAATTAATGCGGAGATAAGGTCGGAGATCTGCGAGCAGTACATCGATTTGTCGACATATGCGCCGCCGGAGGTAATATGCTGGATGAAGAAGGATGCGAAGATCGCACCGATCGGGTTCAGTCCGCCAAGAAAGGCGGCGGCGATACCGTTGAAGCCCATGTTCGGGACGGAGGAGTAGGTGCACTGCCACTGCTCATAGCTTGTCTGGAAGAGCAGGGAAGCGCCCAGACCGGCAAGAGCGCCGCCAATCGCGAGAGTCAGGATGATGTTGCGGTTTTCCGCCATGCCGCAGTATTTCGCAGCATGCTTGTTGATACCGGTCGCCTTCAGCTCATAGCCGAACTTGGTCTTGGAGAGGATGACCCAGACGATTATCGCAGCGAGGATCGAAATGGGGATCGCGATCGTTACATACTGGTTATTTGTGAAGAACTTTCCGAGGCCGAGAGAGGGGATGAGCGCCTGTTCGGCGTAGTCCTTGACCTGATAGGTGTATGGGCTGGTGGACTCCTTGACGCTTGTCAGTATCATGTTGGTCGAGTAAAGGGCTATCCAGTTGAGCATGATGCCCGATATGACCTCGCTGACGTTGAAATAGCTCTTGAGAAGGCCGGAGATAACGCCAAGCAGGGCTCCGGCGGCTATTGCCAGCAGCATACAGGGCAGCCAGTGCCAATGGAGGTAAAGCGCCGCATACAGACAGGCGCATGCCCCGGCGACATACTGTCCGGCCGCTCCGATGTTGAACAGGCCGACCTTATACGCAAACAGTACGCTCAGCGAGCACATGAGCAGCGGTGCCGTACGCACGAGCGTGTTGCCAAAGTATTTCAGGCGGGCGCTGCCGGTTCCGTAGGTCATGAAGTTTTTGATTACGTCCGTTATGGCCTCCCACGCACCGCTGGGATTGATGAACAGAAGCACGACATAACCAATCAGCAGTCCGAGTAAAATGCACAGCAGGGAGGTGAGGAGGGACTGCACCGCGGGTTTTTTAAGGATGTTCTTTTTCATGCCTTCACCTCATCTCTCTTGGCGCCGGCCATGTACAGGCCGAGCTCTTCTTCTGTTGTGGTCTTGGGATCGAGCTCGCCGACGATCTCTCCCTCATACATGACGAGAATGCGGTCGGGAACGTCCATGACCTCATCCAGCTCGAGGGAGACAAGGAGAACGGCCTTTCCCTCATCACGCTGGGCCACGAGCTGTTTGTGGATATATTCTATCGCACCGACGTCAAGTCCGCGCGTCGGCTGTACGGCAACGAGAAGCTCCGGGGCCCGGTCGATCTCTCGCGCGACGATGGCCTTCTGCTGATTGCCGCCGGACATGCTGCGCGCGATGGTGACGGGGCCCTGTCCGGAGCGGACGTCGTATTGCTCGATAAGCTTTTCGGCATAGGAGCGGATGTTGCCGCGGCGCAGGAAGCCGGCCTTATTGGTGAATTCAGGCTCGAAATAGCGCTGGAGAACGAGGTTGTCCTCGAGTGAATAGTCCAGAACCAGACCGTGCTTATGGCGGTCCTCAGGAATGTGGCTCATACCCATGACGTTGCGGCGGCGGATGCTCTCGTGCGTGATATCCTTGCCGCACATGGTGATTTTTCCGCTGACCATCGGCTCAAGGCCGGTCAAGGCATGGACAAATTCAGTCTGGCCGTTGCCGTCTATACCAGCGATGCAGACGATCTCGCCCGCGTGAACCTTCAGGGAGACATCTTTGACTGCGTTGTTTTTGTGGACCTTGGAGGCGACAGTCATGTGTTCAACGGAGAGAACAATGTCGCCCGGCTTTGCGGGGCCCTTTTCAACGTGGAAGTTTACGTCGCGCCCGACCATCATGGAGGAGAGTTCCTCGACTGAGGTGTTTGCAGTTTCAACAGTGCCTATGTACTTGCCCTTGCGAAGTACGGAGCAGCGGTCGGCAACGGACATTATCTCATCGAGCTTGTGTGAAATGAAAAGTATGCTCTTTCCCTCCGCAGCCAGATTTTTCATGATCTGCATGAGTTCGGTTATCTCCTGCGGCGTCAGGACGGCGGTCGGCTCGTCAAAAATGAGTATCTCATTTTCGCGGTAGAGCATCTTGAGGATCTCAGTCCGCTGCTGCATGCCGACAGTGATATCCTCGATCAATGCGTCAAGGTCGATGTGCAGGCCGTATTTTTCGGATAGCGCCAGAACCTTTTCTCTTGCCTCCTTCTTCTGGAGAAAGCCATATTTGTTCGGCTCGACGCCCAGGATGATGTTGTCCAGAACGGAGAAGCACTCGACCAGTTTGAAGTGCTGGTGGACCATGCCTATACCCAATGCATTGGCGTCATTTGGGTTTTTGATCTCGACCTTCTTGCCGTCTTTGTGGATCTCGCCCTCCTCCGGCTGGTAGAGGCCAAACAAGACGCTCATAAGCGTGGACTTGCCGGCGCCGTTTTCGCCGAGCAGAGCGTGTATCTCACCCTTTTTGAGCTGTAGAGTGATGTTGTCGTTGGCGATGATGCCTGGGAACTTTTTTGTTATATTCAGCATTTCTATTGCATACTGAGTTTCCAAGTCAAACGCCCTCCTTCCGTTTTTCTGGCCCGCGCGCGAGCTTCTCGCGGGGACGGAAACCATTTATGTCAAGTATACTATAAATATATGTATAAATCAAAAGGAATTTATAGTAAACGCAAAAAGAGTGCAGGAAAATCCTGCACTCTTTTTCTGTGTAAGAAACAATGATTATTTCACGTTACCGAGGTCCTCAACAGTGACGTTGGTGGTCTCAGGCATGGCGGTAGTATCGTTGGAAACGGTGATCTCGCCCTTGTACATGGCAGCGACCATAGCGGTGTAGTCCTCAAGGGTGAACTTGCCGTCCTCGAACTGAGTGGAAGCGGTGGGGATCTGAACATAGTTTTCCTCGGGGTTCTCGGAAACGAGGCCCAGAGTGTCGATCTTGCCGCCGTAGTTGGCGAAGTTGCCGGCAGCGACTTCGGAGAGCATGGTCTTAACGGTGGGGGCGAGGCCCTTCATGGCGGAGGTGACGGTCATGCCCTCGCCGTAGCCGCCGTCGATGATGCCGGCCTGGTCAACGTCAACACCGATGATCTTGCCGCCGACCTTTGCAGCCGCTTCACACGCGGAGGAGTAGATGCTGCCGCCGCAGGCGAAGACGATCTCGGTGCCGGCAGCGTACCAGGTGTCCATAGCGGCGGTGATGTCGGCGTCGCCGTAGAACTGGTTGCCGTACGCATACTTCAGCTCGACGTTGATGCCGAGCTCAGCAGCAGCGGCGTCGATGCCCTGGATGTAGCCGTAGCCATAGCGGACAACGGCGGGAACAGCCATGCCGCCCAGAAATCCGAGCTTGGTGTAGCCGAGCTTAACGGCAGCGTAACCGGCCATGTAGCCGCAGAGCTCCTCCTGATAGACAGCGCAATAGAGGTTGCTGGGCAGGACGTAGTCCTCGCCGAGGTCAGTAGCGCCGACGTCCAGTGCGATGAAAGTGATCTCGGGATAAACGTCAGCGGTCTCCTTTATGGCGCCGGCGAAAGCATAGCCGGGCATAACGATGACGTTGTATCCCTCGTCGATGGCGGACTCGATCATTGCAACGCGCTCAGCGTCGGAGTCTCCGGCGGGCTTGAAGTAGTTGAACTGAATGTTGTTGGTTTCACAATACTCCTTGCAGGCCTCGTAGGTGGTCTGGTTGAAGGACTGGTCGGTGATGTCGCCGTAGTCGGTGATCATAGCAACACTGATCTCAACGGCGGGCTCGTCAGTGGGTTCATCGGCAGGCTCGTCGGCAGGCTCGTCGGCGGGCTCGTCGGCGGGCGCCTGGGTGGGCGTGTCGGTAGCGGGCTCATCGGCAGGCTCGTCGGTCTTGGTCCCGCAGGCGGCGAAAGCAAAGACCATAGCCATAGCCAGAAGCAAGGCAAGAATCTTTTTCATTTGTAAGTTTTCCTCCATTTCAAAATGTATAGATTACTTATCCGTGGACTGCTGTATGTCCACTTAACGGCATTGTATCACCTAAATGTATATGAATCAAGATTGTCATGTTGGTTATTTTGTTATTTTATTTTAAATTTTTGTTAATAGTCAAAATTTTAATTAAATCGCTAAAGTAAGGAAAAACACGGTTATTCCTTTATCTGCAACAGTCAAAGCTGAAATTGCATCTGGATGACATCTGTGGTAGAATCGTGTCGAATGAAAGAATGGGGGAGGCGGAACAAGGTTGGAAGACGTTATAACGATAGGCATAGCGGGCGGGACCGGCAGCGGAAAAACGACGATTACGCGCCGGCTTCTGCAGCGCTTTGCGGACAATGTCAGCGTCATCTACCATGACAACTACTATAAGGCGCATGACGATTTGACATATGAGGAGAGAACAAAGTTAAACTACGACTGTCCGGATGCATTTGACACCCAGCGGCTGATATCTGACCTAAAGGCTTTGCGCAGGGGGGAGGCGGTACAGTGTCCAACATATGATTATACCGTTCACAACCGGTCGGAAAGGACCATACTTATAAAACCCTCCCCGGTCATACTTGTCGAGGGCATACTGATACTCCAGGACCCGGAGCTGTGCGAGCTGCTGGACATCAAGGTTTTTGTCGATACGGACGCAGATGTGCGTATTCTGCGCCGGATCATGCGTGATGTGCGCGACCGCGGCAGGAGCCTGGAATCTGTTGTAAACCAGTATCTGACAACGGTCAAGCCCATGCATGAGATGTACGTTGAGCCGTCGAAGAGGGCCGCGAACATAATCATTCCCGAGGGCGGACACAATATCGTTGCGCTGGAGATGCTTATTGAGCGAATAAATGCGCACGTAAGCGCGCGTGAAGGCGGAGGCAGAGACAATGGCTAAACTATATTTTAAATATGGTGCGATGGGCTCATCGAAGTCCGCACAGGCACTTATAACACAATTTAACTATGAGGAGCTGGACATGCGGGTCTGGCTGATAAAGCCCAGCATCGATGACCGCGATGGTGCGAACATCGTCAAAAGCCGCGTCGGACTGGCACGCGAGGCGGAGGTGATATCTCCGGAGGAGAGTATAGCCTCGCGGTATGAAGCGGCGGGAAAGTGCGATGTTATCATTGCAGATGAGGCGCAGTTTTTTACGCCCGAACAGATAGACGAGCTGCGCGAGATCGTTGACGACCGTGACATACCGGTTCTGTGCTTTGGCCTCAGAACAGATTTCCGGACCAGAATGTTCCCCGGCTCGAAGCGCCTTCTGGAGCTTGCCGACTCGATAACTGAGATCAAAACGGTATGTGCCTGCGGCTCAAAGGCGACGGTAAACGCCCGCTTTGATTCGAGCGGACGCATCCTGACGGAGGGCGACCAGGTCTTCCTCGGCGGAAACGACAGCTATATTGCGATGTGCCACCGCTGTTGGCGCCGTAAGATAAAGGAGCAGAATGGAGAGGACTAAAATATAATAGTATATAGTATATAGTATATAGAGATTTTACTTGAAAACGGGTGCGGAAGCGAAAGCTTACGTACCCGTTTTTGCTCGGCGGCGGGAATATGAGTATTTACATGTCCTTTCGTTTTCAAACAGTCCAGGCATAAAATAAAAATACGCGTGACACGCGTAATAACTTCTCCGCCGCAGCTTGCATAAGGGTCATTCTGTATGCCGTGACTGCCAGTGGCGGATGACTTCTTCCGAGATAGGATGACTAATTATTATATCTGTGAAATAGGGCCATGAGGCTACATCCGGTCAATAAACTCCGTGATGGGACAAATACTGCATATTCTTTGGTTACAAAAAGTTACTTAAATTTTATGGGTTGAATAAATATGGCATACGAAGTATGAGCGAAATGTCATTTTTTCGTAATATTATGTACAAAATACACAAATGTTGCTCTAATTAATTGGCCGCTGATTTGTAAAAATGCACTTGAAATGAGGGCGGAATAAGGATAAAATAACAAAAGAAAAGGTGAGTATTACCGAAAGTAAATTAAGAAAAGAGGTACAAAATGAAACGCATCAAATCAATTCTCGCACTCATCCTTGCTCTGGTCATGGTTTTTTCCCTCTGTGCCTGTGGCGGCGGCGAGACCGACACTCCTGCAACTGACACTCCTGCAACTGACA
>CAZIHY010000022.1:0-14317 GCA_964539115.1 uncultured Oscillospiraceae bacterium | reverse complement strand
GACACTCCTGCAACTGACACTCCTGCAACTGACAACGGCAATGAAGACGAGCCCAGCGGAAATACGCCTGCTGCCAGCTCTGTAAACCTCTCCCCCAGCACCTATGACATGTATGCCGAGCCCGCAGAGCCTGTCGAGCCGACCCTCACCATCGATATTGGCTATCCGTCGACTATTGGCGGCTCCTATAACCCGCAGGGCGCTCAGGGCACTCAGGTACCCACTTTCGTGGAGCAAATGGTCTTCGACTATCTGTTCATGTATGACGGGGATGCCGACAACTCCTATTATTCTTATATCCTCGAGGATTGGTATCAGGAAGATGACACTACCTTCGTCATGAAAATCCGTGACGGCGCTTACTTCTCCACGAAAGACGGCTACTATGCCGACGTCACCGGCGAAGATATCCTCTTCTCCTTGGAGAGCTACGTTACTCAGTACAGCAACTTTATGTCTCACTTTATGCCGTACAACTACGAAACGTCCTACGTTTCTGACGATGGAAAAACTGTTTACCTGAAGTCTGACGAACCCTACGGCCCGATGGTCCGCACGATTCCCATCATTTGTAAGCAGTGGGTGGAAGAAAACGGATGGGATTCAGAGCTTTGGAGCACCGACCCCTGCTCCTCCGGTCCCTACACCGCTGGTGATTTTGTCTCCGGCTCGAAAGTTTCGTGCGTTATTCGCGATGATTACTGGAACAAAGAATACCGCCAGATTCCCGTAAAAGAATATGTTGTTCACCAATACAACGAAGTTTCCACCATGTATATAGACCTTGAGACTGGAACTCTCGACATTGCCCTTCAGCTTGACTCTCAGGACTATGACCGCTGCGTCGCTGACGCCCCTGAGAATCTCGCGGTTGAGACTTTCCACGCTGCGGTTCTGTGGCAGCTCGGTCTCGGCGGCGGCGACTGCGAGGCCCTGAGTGATCCCGTCGTCCGTGAAGCGATTGCCTACGCCGTTGACTGGAACGAGATCGGGAAGGCCTGCTTCGGTTCCATGTATGCTCCCGCATACGGAACTGTCTCCCCAAACAGCCCCTACTTCACCGAGGGCCTCGTCCCCGGTTACACCTATGATCCCGAATATGCAAAACAGATCCTTGCTGAGGCCGGATATGAGGATGGCGACATCGTGTTCAACAACGTGAACTTCGGCAAGCAGGCCAATGTTGCTGAGGCCATGCAGGCTTACCTCTCCGTGGTCGGCATCACCTTGGAAGTCGAGACCTACGAGTTCCTTACCACCCTCCAGAGCTGGATGGGCATTGGCGAACCTGTGTGCGACACTGCATTCAACGACCAAACCGACGCCTCCGGTGAGCCTACCGATAACATGGGGCACTACTCCGCTCTGACTGACGGTGCGTTCCCCCCGCTCGTCTGCACTGATGAGACCTGGAACAATTTGTACTCCGATCTTCTGAACAGCAAAAGCGACCGCCAGGAAAAGTGTGACGAAGTTGTCAAGTATGTTTTCGAGAACTACTGCTATATCTCCATGTTCCTCGTTTATGAGTCCTACGGCTACAACACCGAAGTTATCCGTGACTGCAACTTTGCGAACATGGAATTTGGCCCGGATCTCTCCCTCTGCGACTACGTATATTAAAATATAAAAAAATTAAAAAAATAACGGAACTAAAAGTGACGCCGCCGGTTATATTCCGGCGGCGTTTTTTGCGTTCTGCGTTGAATGGTGATATAATAAACAGACCAATACAGGGAGGAAACCGATGAAGAGAAGAACCAAACCCCTGGAGCTGTCTGCTGTGGAATTTTGCGATTATACGGAGGAAAACGCCCTTGAGAGGAACCGGGAGCAGATCGCGAAGAGCAATCTGAAGGACGGAAAGCTGCCGCTGTCTGTCCGCGTCGAGTGGGAGAATGTGGGCGGAGTCCGTACCGCGCATATGATAAGGCAGGGCGCGCCCGGGGAAAAGCTGATACTTCATATCCACGGAGGCGCGTGGATAAGCGGTGTGCCATGCGACGGGCAGAGAGCTTTTGCGGAGATCGTGGACGAGGCGTGTGTCAACCTGTACTCCGTAGATTATCGCCTTGCCCCCGAGCACCGTTACCCCGCAGCCCTTGAGGATTGCGTTGCTGTATACAAAGCATTGCTTGAAAAGGGATATGGACCCGAAAATATTCTCCTTATGGGAGAGTCTGCCGGCGGGAATCTCTGCCTTGCGCTGGGCCTGTACCTCAAGGACAACGGCCTTCCGCTTCCGGGAGGGATGGCGCTGATCTCTCCGGTCGGCCTGGTGCGCGAACCACCTCAGGGGGAGGCGGCGATGTATGTCGGGGACGCAGACTGCAGCGATCCCTATATTTCGCCGCAGAACGGCGACTTCCGGGGATTTCCTCCGGTGCTCGTGCAGTTTGGGGGCAGCGAATTCCTCAAGCGGGACGGGGCGGAACTCACGTATAAACTGATGCGCGCAGGCGTCGATACATTGGCGCATGCATGGGAGTTCATGCCGCATGTGTTTGTGCTTATGCAGGAAGAAATATCTGAAGCCGGACCCGCCAAGCGTGAGATTATTGAGTTTGTGAAAAAGATATTGGAAATATAAAAAGAAGTGCCCTTGGAATGGGCTGTGTAAAGAAGTTGCTTTAATCTGCCGCAAAAAGAACATCCTTAAAGTATGTAACCCACTATGAAACTTTCAAAATTGAAAGGTAACATAGTGGGCTTTCTTTATAAACTGGAAGTTATTGAGTAAGTGCTTTCCTTAAATCCGCAACAAACCGCTCCTGTTGCTTTTTCAAAAAGGCTTTTACAAATGGCTTTATAAAAAACTTTTTTGCAGTTACACACTCTGTAAAATCTATTTCTGTCTCAGCTCCCTTGGAAGTAAAAATACCAATCCAATGCCCTTTCATATTGCTGTTTTCATATCAAACTCCCAACGCTTGTGTGGTTCTTCGGCAGTAACAGTAAATGTGGTGGGATAGCCATCTTTGGTATATTCAACAAACTGCTTTTCGTTAATAGCTTCTGTTTTGCTTAAATCGCTCCGCCACGTACTGTAATTATCAATCGCTAAAACAATTTTCCAAACGTTATAAATATCGCTTTGGATAGTAGCTTTTATATTCGATGCCACCATTTTTTAACACTTCCTCACAAATACCGATGTTTGTGTCTGTTTTCGGATGTAACGCTATCTTTATGTTATGACCTTTTTCAAAGTGTGTAATCCACTATGACACTTTCAGCCTTGCGGCGGCAAAGTGTCAGTGGGCTTTGTGGTTTGATGACTACAGACATTTTACTTCGGCTGATTACGAAACCGAAAGGAGAAGCTGCTTCCTTATGTAGCCCCTCCCTTCACGGGCGCTTCTTTTACATTGTCTGGTTTTTCAGATAGTCCTGTATCGCCTTTTCGACAAGGCGCACTTCCTTTTCAAAATTCGTTGCCGAGACGCGCAGCGCCCCGTGGCTCATGATGATTATCTGCTCCAGCCCGTCGGAGGTCGCTACACGGACATGATGTTTTTTCCCGAGCTGGCTTGTGACTTTTTCAATATACATGTCGGCAGTTTCCGCCTCCTTGGTGTAAACGATAGAGAAATCGCCGAAGCGCTCTATCGAGCCGGGGTTGCCCTTTACTTTGTATGCATCGAAAACAAGAATGACCGGGCAGCGTCGGAAGCCCTGATAGTTGCGCAGTATGTCGGTCAGCCGGGCCCTTGCGAGGTCGAGGCTGGTTTCCGCGAGCTTCTTGAGCTCGTCCCATGCGAAGATGATGTTATAGCCGTCGACAAGGACATATTCCGGACCGCTTACGCGCGGCGTGCCCTTGTAGGGTTTGTATTCGGCATTTTCTTTTCGCGGAGAGCGCATTGCGCCGGCGCGGCCGCGTTTAATTGGCCCATAAGTACGCTCAAAAATGCGCATAAGTTCCTTGTCTGTTGCCACCATCTCGCAGTAGCGGGCAGCCATCTCTCGCGTTGGTTTTTCCTCCGGGGGCGGGGCGAGGACGCTGGGCAGGTGCATGTGCTTCGGCACCTCGTTCCATTTGACGTTTACGCCTGCGCCGTGAGAACAGAAAATGCTGTCTGGGGTGTTTTCGAGGTCGGCTTCGGGATCGTAGCCGGCCGCTTCAACGGCGGCGTCCTGATCCCTGCAGGGCGCGTACCCCTTGAGGGATAGTGACAGGCGGCCAAGCCCGCGGGTATATGCGACTACCTCCTGCGGATAGTCGCGCATCGAAGCGACGGGACCGGAGCCTGTAAGGATAGAACGGTCGCCTTCAGTCTCCGGTGCGGAGAATTCTGCGCCCATGCGCTGAAGGTCAGTCATCGCGCGTCCGACGTTAGCCTGAGGAAGCTCAAGACGGAAATCATACCATGGTTCGAGCAGTACGCTCTGTGCCTGCATCAGACCCTGGCGTACGGCACGGTAGGTTGCCTGCCGGAAGTCGCCGCCCTCCGTGTGTTTAAGATGAGCCCGACCGGACATGAGGGTTATCGTCATGTCGGTGACAGGCGAACCCGTCAGTACGCCGAGGTGCTGCTTTTCAAGCAGGTGAGTCATGATGAGACGCTGCCAGTTCCGGTCGAGCTCATCCTCGGGACAGGCGGAGCTTATATGCAGTCCGCTGCCGCGTTCCGCCGGCTCCATAAGCAGATGTACCTCTGCATAATGGCGCAGCGGTTCATAGTGGCCGACGCCCTCGACGGCTTCTGCAATGGTCTCGCGGTAGAGTATGCCGCCCTGGCCAAAGGCGACCTCGAGCCCGAAACGGTCGAGCAGCATATCATGCAGTATTTCAAGCTGTACCGGCCCCATAAGCTGAACGCGTATCTCCTGAAGCTGCCCGTTCCAGTCAACGTGCAGCTCCGGTTCCTCCTCCTCGAGCTGTCGGAGCTGAGAGAGCGCTTTGTGTACGTCGTATCCCTCCGGGAGGTTTACTCTGTAAGTCAGGACAGGTTCCAGCAGCGGGGCGGGGGACTGCGCTTCCGCACCCAACCCGAGTCCCGGCGAAGTCCTGGTAAGACCGGTCACCGCGACGATCTCGCCGCAGACAGCCTCATCCACAGCTTTGAACTTGGCACCTGAGTAGACACGAAGCTGCGTGACCTTTTCCTCCCAGCCGGGGCCGGAGAGCGTGTCGCGGACACGCAGGACGCCGCCGGTGACCTTGAGGTGTGTCAAACGCGCGCCCTGTTCATCCCGCGAAATTTTGAAGACCTTAGCGGAAAAGGATCCTCTCTCCTGTGCGGCGGGAGCAAATCGCTCCAGCCCGCGGAGAAATTCCTCAACGCCGTCGAGCTTCAGGGCGCTGCCAAACCAGCAAGGGAATATTCTGGCGCGCGAAATTGCGTCTGAAATAGCGCGGGTTGAGATAACACCGCTTTCGAGATATTCGTCCAACAAAGCCTCATCGCAGAGGGCGAGCGATTCGTGATCCAGCGACTCCATATCGGCAAAGCCGTCGCCCAGCTCACGGTGCAGGTTTGCGAGTATCGCAGCTTTTTCCGCGCCGGGGAGGTCCATTTTGTTTATAAATAAGAAGGTCGGGATGCCGCGCTGACGAAGCAGCTTCCATACGGTGAGCGTATGGCTTTGCACCCCGGCAGGGCCGCTGATGACAAGTACCGCGCAGTCAAGCACGTCAAGCGTGCGCTCCATCTCAGCGGAGAAGTCGACATGGCCGGGCGTATCCAACAGCGTTGCCTGCATATTAGGCAAAGAAAGTATCGCCTGTTTTGAAAATATCGTTATACCGCGCTGCCGCTCGAGGGCAAAGGTGTCCAGAAAGGCGCTTCCGTGATCGACGCGCCCGAGCCTGCGTATATCGCCGGAGCAATAGAGCATTGCCTCAGACAGCGTTGTTTTACCCGCGTCGACATGGGCCAGTATGCCAACGACCAGCTTTTTCATGCGTTCGCTCCAACTCTTTCAGAATTTCTACATTATCATACCATTTCCGTACATTATACGCAAGCGGTATAAAATGTACGGGTATGTGTCCGGCATGCCATTTACGCAGCCGGCATAAATTAAAATCGTTTGACTTTTGGATGGGATTTCTGGTATAATAATCAGGCATTAGGCACGATACAAGCTGAGATATAAGCGGTTACGAAACAGTTTATGCTTTTGCTTGTGTCTTTTTTTTATATTTTTATCGGAGCGCAAGCGATAAGCTTGTGCTTTTTTGTTGTCTGAAATAACATTATTTAATGGAGGAAGACCTTTTATGGAACAAACACAGACAAATGACTTTCTTGTAAAAAAGGGCCTTGGCAAACTGATGCGGAAATATGCCATACCTTGTGTGATCTCGCTGCTGGTTGCCGCGCTTTATAACATTGTTGACCAGATATTCATCGCGAATGCGAGTTATCTCGGCTCATATGGAAACGCTGCCAATACGGTGGTTTTTCCTCTTACTGTTGTCGCGCTTGCCATAGCAATGATGATAGGCGACGGGTGCTGCACTTTTGTTAGTATCAGCCTTGGTGCAAACGAAAAGGACAATGCGCATAGAGGTATAGGCAGCTCTGTCATCTCGGTAATTGCGGCCGGCGTTATTCTGATGGTGATCTATTTGGTCTTTCAGGAACAGATCATGACTGCTTTTGGTGCCCGGGTGAATGACGAGACGTTTCGCTTATCGAAGGAATATTTCTTCTGGATCACTATTGGCATACCGTTTTATATGTTTGGCCAAGCTATGAATCCTATCATTCGTTCTGACGGAAGCCCGGGATTTGCAATGGGGACCCTTCTGACCGGCGCTATACTTAATATCATTTTTGATCCGATATGTATTTATGTACTCAATTGGGGGATGATGGGCGCAGCCGTCGCCACTATATTCGGTCAGATTGTATCGGCTGTTATGTCCGCCGTCTATTTAGCCCGGATGAAGGCTGTCAGGATGAACAGGGACAGCTTCAAGTTTCGCACTGCCCTTATGAAAAGGATCCTTCCGCTTGGCATAACCAGCTTTTTGTCTCAGATTTCTATTGTTCTGTCCATGGCAGCGGTGCTGAACATGGTGACTAAATACGGAGCAATGGATCCGATTTTCGGGCAACCACAGTATGCACAGATACCCACGGCGGTAGTCGGTATAGTGATGAAGTTTTTCCAGATCATTATTTCGGTCTCTGTCGGCCTTGCAGCAGGCTGTATACCCATTGCCGGATATAACGTCGGCGCGCAGCGAAACGACCGGGTCAAGAGGCTGATGAAGCTGCTGCTTGCTGCAGAGCTCTTGGTCGGATTGGCCGCCTCCGCGCTTTTCCTGTTGTTCCCGCACCAGTTTATCGGCATCTTTGGCGCGAAGAATGAAAGCGAATATTATACTGATTTTGCGGTAAAAACGATACGGATATTCCTTTGCCTTCTCCCGTTGTCCTGCCTGAATAAGGGGGCTTTCATCTTCCTGCAGTCGCTTGGAAAGGCAAAACAGTCAACCGCGCTTTCCATTATGCGTGAGATCATCTTCGGAGTAGGGCTGCCGCTTTTGCTCCCGATTTTTATGGGACTGGACGGAGTTCTGCTTTTCATGCCCATAGCGGATATTCTGACCGCGGTCGCGTCCGTGATCGCAATTGTCAGTACCAACCGCATCCTGGGACAAACTGCGGAGGCGCCGCAGACAGCAGGCTGAGCCAAAAATCCCAGTAAAGTGTAGATCGAAAAACTGTTGGCAGCAGGATAAAGAGAAAACCGCGGCGTCTGCCGCGGTTTAACTCTTTTCATGGATCCTTTTATATGGCTTGCGCTCGTCCGTAAGGCGCAGGATATAGTCGACACTCGTGTCAAAATACAGCGCGAGCTTCACGAGCGACTCGGTTGGAATGTCAAGCACTCCGCTCTCATAACGGGAATAGGTGGCCTGACTGATATTCAGGAGCTCTGCCAACCGGCTTTGGTTCATATCCGCGTCCTCGCGGATATCACGCAGTCTATGACGCATTTCAATCACCAGAGAGATTATAGAATATACGAAAATCGCATATTGACTTTTATGCAGTTTTCGTATATTATTATTTCCGGATAAACATATTTAATCATTGTTGCAGACGATATTTGGGGTAAACTTTGCCGTGGCCGGGTTGCGGTGAGAACTATAATGGAGGGATAATCATGGCCGATTACAGGGTTCCTCTTGGAGAGCGGGCTTCACAGCGCTCCGAGAGCGGCGGGCGGATAAGCGGCGGCATATGGATAGAACTTTTGAGGATATTGGCGTGGGTCCAGTTTTTCGTAATTATTGTTGTATGCTTTTTTCTGGCCTCAAAGCTTGAATCCGCCGGCCTGGGCCTGCTCGTATGTATTGTCAGCCCGCTCTTCTCTGCGTCGTCCGTCGCAGTTACAATGGTGTTGCTTGACGCCGCGCGCGATATTAAAACGATTGCCGAAAACTCCCCGGCAAAGAATAATGGCGGGCGGTCAGATACTGATGACAGCCTGCGCAAATAAATAAGCTCCTCCCGAAGCGGTTAGCTTCAGGAGGAGTTATTTGCAGCTTCCTTTGTCAAACGATCAGACTGAAATTATCTATGCTGAGCTGCCGTCCGAACTTGGTCCCGACCTCCGGTATCGTGCCGCAGAAGGTGAAGCCGAACTGGCTGTGCAGCTTGATGCTTGCTTCATTGCCGCTGGTGATGACGGAGACGACATTGTGTGTGCGTTTATCCTCACGCGCCATACGCAGTATCTCGGCCATGAGCTCTGTCGCAACGCCCATGCGCCGAAAGTCCGGAGAGACGTATATCGACAGCTCGACCGTTGAGCTGTATGCCTCCTTCTCACGGTAGGGCGAGAGTGTGGCATAGCCCACGATCCGGCTGTCGTTTTCTGCGACGATCAGCGGGTGGTTGTCCACGTTATGGGCATAAAACCAGGCCTGCCACTCTTGGAGCGTCTTTTCGCTCAGATCGAGCGTTGCCACGCCGTTTCTGACCTCATAGTTGTATATCTCGAGCAGCTGCCCAAGGTCATCGATTTTACCCTCTCTGATTATCATGGCGGAGCCTCCTTATTCTGGTCCATTCTAGCACGTCCGCACCAGTAAGTCCATTACAAACGGAAGCCTGTTTAATTTTTCTGACTTTTTCGTCCAAAACTCTTGACCTTCCAGTTGGTGGAACGAATATAATAAGCTCATCAAAAGCAATACAGGAGGTAAAACAATGCTTAGAATCGAACACCTCACAAAAACATACGGCTTGAAGAACGCTGTCGACGACCTGAGCCTGCATATTGCTCCGGGCGAGATATACGGTTTTATCGGACACAACGGAGCGGGAAAGACAACGACAATTAAGGCCTGCTGCGGTATACTGCGATGCGACGCCGGCGAGATTTATATCGACGGATTATCCATTCGCGAAAAGCCGCTGGAGTGCAAGGCAAGGCTGGCCTATATACCCGATAACCCCGACCTCTATGATTTTATGACCGGGATCAAATATCTGAATTTCATTGCCGACATTTTCGGAGTGGGGAAGAATGAGCGGCAGGAACGCATCCGCCGCTATGCCGAGGCCTTCGAGCTGACTGGCGATCTTGCCCAGCCGATCAGCGCCTATTCCCACGGTATGAAGCAGAAGCTCGCAGTCATTTCTGCACTGATACACGACCCGAAGCTCATCATCATGGACGAACCGTTCGTCGGACTCGACCCCAAGGCCTCGCACACGCTCAAGGGTCTGATGCGCGAGCGCTGCGACAGTGGCGGCGCGATATTTTTCTCTACGCATGTGCTGGAGGTCGCCGAGAAGCTCTGCGACAAGGTCGCGATCATAAAGGGCGGCCGGCTGATAAAGTCCGGCACGATGGAGGAGGTCAAGGGCGACGAGTCGCTGGAGACCGTGTTCCTGGAACTGGAGGAAGACAATGCTTAAAACGCTATTAAAAAAGCAGCTTCTGGAGTTGACGGCGTTTTTCTATCAGAGCGGAAAGAAGGGCAAGCGCCGCTCGGCCGGCAAGGTGGCTGCCTATGCCGCGCTTCTAATTTACGCCTTCGGCGTTATCTGCTGGCTGTTCTATCTCATGGCCGAAACTCTGTGCACGCCGCTGGTGCAGTCGGGGCTTACCTGGATGTATTTTGCGCTAATGGCAATGATGGCTACGGCCTTCGGCGTCATTGGCAGCGTGTTTACGACATATTCGGGGCTGTACGCCGCGAAGGACAACGAAATGCTGCTGTCCATGCCCGTGCCGCCGCATATGATCCTGCTGTCCCGCATGCTGGGCATCTATGGAATGAGCTTCCTGTTCGAGGCAATGGTCATGATACCGGCCGGAGTTGTATATTGCCTTAATGTTAGCTCTAACGCATCCGGCTTTGTCCGTCTGCTGCTGATACTGTTCCTGCTTCCGCTGCTTGCTCTGACGATATCCTGTGTACTTGGCTGGCTTATCGGTCTGTTCGCCTCGCGCGTGCGCAACAAGAGCCTTATAACCTGTCTGCTCTCACTTGCGTTCATTGCAGCGTATTATTATCTGTATTTTCAGATGAATAAGATCCTGCAATCGATATTGCTCAACATAGAGTATCTCAGCAGGAAAATTAAAGTTATTATGTATCCATTTTATCAACTTGGCCTGGCCGCAGAGGGAAATTGGCTCTCAATGCTTGTCTTTGCCGCCATTATCCTTGCACTGTTTGCGCTCGTGTATTTTCTTCTGAGCAAGAGCTTTTTGAAGGTCGCGACGACCAGACGCGGTGCGGCGAAGACTGTGTACAGGGAAAAAGAGATGAAGGTCTCCTCGCAGGACACGGCCCTGCTGAAAAAGGAGGCTTTGCGGTTCTGGAACTGTTCGGCATATCTGCTCAACTGCGGCTTGGGCGCGCTGCTGCTGATTGCAGCGGCAGTGCTGGTTATCGTCAAGGGGGAGTGGCTGCTGGATACGCTTGGGATGCTCGGCGGCGGGTTTGAGGCACTGCTTCCTCTGTTTGCCTGCGCCGCTGTTTGCCTGCTCGTTTCAATGAACATCGTCACAGCGCCTTCAATCTCGCTCGAGGGCAACACGTTGTGGATAGTTCAGTCTCTGCCCGTGCCGGTCTGGCGCGTGCTGAGCGGCAAGCTGAGGCTTCACATGCTGATTACCGCGGTACCGGCTGTTATCTGTGCTGTGGCGGCCGCGTTTTCGCTGCGGTTCGAGGCGTATTATGTGGCTGCAATACCCGTGATCTCCCTTGTGTTTACCGCCCTCTGCGGAGAGTTGGGGCTGTTGTTTAACCTCAAGTTCCCGAATCTGAATTGGAGCAGCGAGGCGGTTGCCGTCAAACAGGGATTAAGCGTGCTGCTGTCCATGCTGTGCAACTGGGTCGCGATCATCGCGCTTGGCGTCATGTATTACCTGCTGCGCGGCACACTCACGGTGCAGGCGTTTATGGCGCTTGCAGCGGCAATGCTTCTGGCGGCCGATCTGCTTGTGATGTTCTGGCTGAAGAAACGGGGAAGTGAGATTTTTGCGGAGCTTTAAATATCAGGCCGGTGCTTGAACGGTTTCAAAACAGCGGGAGACCGGATAAAGGCTGTGTTCCAAAGGGCTGTCCGGCCTCCGGTAGGCTTGACGTGTGTTCCGCCCGAAGAGTATACTTTCTATGAAAGGGGAAGTGATGCGGTGACCTTTGCACGTTATGAAACTGAATTTGGCTTGGCCTGCATCGGCTGTGAGGACGGAAAGGTTGTATATCTGAAGTTCTTGCGCGAAGGGGAGGACAGGGGCGAGCCCAATCCACTGGCGGATATGGCCTTCGCACAGCTGCGCGAATATCTGGACGGCGTGCGCCGTGAGTTCGACTTTCCGATGGAGCTTCGCGGGACTGACTTCCAAAAGCGTGTGTGGCGTGCGCTCTGTGCGATACCTTATGGGGAGACGAGAACATATAAACAGATCGCGGAGGAGGTCGGAAACCCGAAGGCATTTCGCGCTGTTGGCATGGCAAACCATGACAACCCGCTCTGGATCGCCGTACCATGTCACCGCGTGGTGGGCTCAGGCGGAAAGCTGACTGGCTATGCCGGCGGCCTGGATATGAAGGCCGCGCTGCTCGAGATGGAGCGAAAAAACGCTCCCGCACGTTAATTTTTAGTGCGACTACGGGCGTTTGAATCAAAAAAAGCAGCATATCAGAAGAGCTGACAGCAGTGCTGTCAGCTCTTTTTATGCGTGCGACAGGGCGGGGAAGAGAAGTTTATCCCGCTCTATGCTGTTGAGCTTGCTTCCCCGGTACATGAAACGGTAATCGTCGCCTCCGTCGTATGGCTGAAACTCGAACAGCCCCTCGTCCTACGCGAGTGGGGAGAACCCGAGCAGTAGCGTTTCATAATTACTGCCCAGACGGGGGAGAATCTCTCCAAGGCCGATATGGCGGCGGCAGATGATACTCTGCAGGGTCAGCGTTCCTCCGGCCTGCTCCAGAACAGTGAAGCAATCGAGCTCGCCACAGTAATAGACGCTGCCCATATCGGTGGTATAAAATCCTGTCAGGCCGTATCTGTTCACCTGCTCAAAACGCGAGTTAACGGCAGCCGAGCGCACGGCGGAGAAAAACCGCGGTTTTTCCTCATGTGCCACAGGGCGGAAAAGCTCGCCGGCGGGAGCGGGCTTTTCCCTAAGGACGCAGCGGTATTCGCGGCCGTATGAGAATTCAAGTTTTTCGTAAAAGCCGAGCGCCCCGAGATTTGCGAACAGATATATGCCGTCTGTGCGGTCCTCATATTCCGATATCACTGTTTCCATAAGCGAACGTGCGCGGCCTTTGCGGCGTTACCCGGCGGCGGTCATGACCGTGCCGAGCTGTATATATCGACGAGATTCTCCGTTTTGGATAAAGTTCATAAGATTTACGGATACATTGGATATTATTTTCCCGTTTTCCTCGAATGAATAGGGAATGTAATCGCCCTCGAAGAAGCCTTCACAAACCCATGCTTCAAAGTCGAAGCCGAAAGTGGCGCGTGTGAGGGCGTTGAGTTTATGCCGCGCGGCAGGGTTTTGCATATAGTTTTTAATAAGCCTCATGTGTTTCCTCTTTTTTATTTACAAATAAAAAATTTTGATGTAATATTAGCACATTCGGCCAAAACGGTCAAATAAAGAGAGGAAAGAGGTAAAATGTGGTTTTGGTTTGCGATAATAGCGCTTTTGTGCTGGAGTGGATCTGATCTTTTTTCAAAGCTCGGATGTCAGGATGGAAGCGATAAGCACAGCCATCTGAAAATGGTCACGGCGGTCGGTATCGTCATGGGTTTGCACGCGGCGTATGAGATATTCATCGGCGGGGTTGAGATAACGGGCTCCGTTATTCTGACATATCTGCCAGTGTCGCTGCTGTACATAGCGTCGATGGCGATCGGTTATTTCGGCCTGCGGTATATCGAGCTTTCGATATCTTCGCCTATCTGCAACAGCTCCGGCGCCATCGTTGCAGTGCTGACTCTTATCACCGTCGGAGTGGGCGACGATCTGCCTCCGCTGGCGCTGGTCGCAGTCGCGCTGGTGTGCGTCGGCGTTATCTGCCTTGGCATAACCGAGGCGAATGAGGACGAGGAGCTTCGCCGCGCGCGGCAGGATTCGTCTAACCACCACTATGCAAAGAGTTGGATCGCAATACTTATTCCGATCATTTATTGCCTGCTTGACGCGCTGGGGACATTTGCGGACAGCCGCGTTTTGGAGGTCCTCGACGAGGATGCGGCAAATGTGGCATATGAGCTGACTTTCTTCGTCGTGGGTATTATCTGCCTTATCTATGTCGTCGGCATAAAAGAGCAGCGCCTTATCCCGAAGCAGGAGGCGCCTAAATATACAGGCGCTGTATTCGAGACTATAGGCCAGTTCTTCTATATCTACGCTCTGGCGGATACGGAGCATGTTGCCTTCGCCGCGCCGATCATCTCGTCCTACTGTGTTGCGTCGGTATTGTGGAGCCGACTGTTCCTGAAGGAAAAGCTCTCAAAGAAGCACTATCTGTCGATAGCCGTCGTTGTGGCTGGCATAATAATCATGGGAATTTTGGATATTTAACATTCAAGTGCAAACGCTCTCCGCGAAAAATGGCGGAGAGCGTTTAATTTTTTGCTTCCGGCCTGTTTGCCGTGCTGCACGCGGACGTAGTCGAATAAACCACACATAAAGCGGCGGACCAAACGCATATATTCATAGCAGAATTATCGTTTGGAGTGGTGCATTTGAAAACCGATATCGAACGGCGAGCCATTGAGCTGGCGGAGTACATCATAGAGAACAAAACGACCGTCCGCGCCGCCGCCAAAAAATACGGCGTTAGCAAAAGCACTGTACATAAGGATATGAC
>CAZIHY010000021.1:0-27697 GCA_964539115.1 uncultured Oscillospiraceae bacterium | reverse complement strand
TTGCGCCCATTATATCACATGCAAAATAGGGCGACAATAATACTTATGTTCCCGAGGAAATAAAAACATTGATACAGGCTTGCGCAGCCGGAGGCAGAGGGCATGTGGCGTTTTGAGCATCTTATACTAAATGTGGCGGGAAACGAAGAGAAAATACGTACATATTTGATAGTTATTTAGCAAGCATGATGGTGAAAGTTTAAACTTTAATTTAGATAAAAAATATTATTTCAGAAAAAAAGATTTGTACTATTACCTAATTTACATTTTTGCTTTTACACGTTACACTAATAAAAAATGAATGAAGGAGGAACATACATGGGAAAATACGCTATTACCGGCGCTTCAAGCGGTATTGGTCTCAGAACACGCGAACTTCTGATTGAGCGTGGTCATGAGGTGATCAACATAGATCTGAAGGACGGTGACATCTGTGCAAATCTGGCTACGATGGAAGGAAGGCTGCAAGCCTCAAGACAGCTGCACGAAATGTGTCCCGACGGTTTGGACGGAATGATATGCAATGCCGGCGTATCTGCGCAAAGCGGAAATATTCCGCTTATCATATCACTTAACTACTTTGGAGCCATGATCATGGCAGAAGAGGCATTTGATCTTCTGAAAGAGAGAAACGGCAGCTGTGTTGTGACCTCTTCGAACACGATAGCTCAGGGCTCCGCCCGTATGGACGTCGTCGGCCTTTTGAATAACCAGGCTAACGAAGAGAGAATACTGAAACTGGTGAAAGACGTCGACCCCGCTGATGCACACGCATTCTATGCAGCGACAAAATATGCCCTTGCCCGCTGGGCGAGACGTGTGGCCTCTGACTGGGGAGCGCGCGGCGTCAGGATAAATGCTGTCGCGCCCGGCAACGTCCACACCGCGATGGTGGATGCGCTCAAGCCGGAATACCGCGCGGCCGTGGACGCGATACCTGTTCCCATAAACTATGACACGGGCGATCTGATGGATCCTTTGGATATTGCCAATGCGATCGCGTTTCTCGCCTCGCACGAGGCGCACGGCATAAACGGGATAGTCCTGTTTGTGGACGGCGGCACCGACGCACTGCTCAATTCTGAAAAGGTTTATTAAGGAGGTACCGGAATGCTCATATATGATTTTGCAACCGCTATGGTGAACAGAGATTACATTGGGCTGTCAAAGTGCTTCGCAGAGAATAGCCGCTGCTTTGACTATTGTCCCAGCTACGCCGGCGAGGAAAACTACCATGTTTTCGGCCGCCGCGCGATAGAAATGTTTTATCACAATAAGTTCATAATCCGCAATCTTTATGCTCTCGATCCCGTGATCCAGGATGAGAGGAACGTAAACCTCTATATAAACTATGGCGGGACCATCATCCACGCCGTTGCAACGATACTCAACTACGATCCGCAGAGCGGCCTTATACAGGAAATGGTCATAAGGCCCGCATAAATAACAGGCGGCAAAACCCGCCCGCACAGCTGTGCGGGCGGGTTTTCAATATGTCAGAAAATCGGTCATTTCCGGAAGTTTCAGCCTCTCTCAGAGATGGGGACATATTTTGTCTTGGTGATCGCCGAGCGGAACGCGGGACGCATTATGCGGCCGCCGGAGACGACCTCCTCAATACGGTGGGCGCACCAGCCTGAGATGCGCGCGATAGCGAAAAGCGGCGTGTAAAGATCCTCGGGGATGCCGAGCATGGAGTAAACAAGGCCGGAATACATGTCGACATTTGAGCACATGGGGATGGTGACTCCCTTGCGCTCCATGACCAGAGGTATGCCGACGCGCTCGATACTCTCGAGCAGGGCGAAATCATCCTCTCTGCCCTTAATAACGGCCATACCGCCGGCATATTTCTTGAGCATCTCGGCGCGGGGATCGGACTGCGTATAGACAGCGTGGCCGAGACCGTATATTTTGCCGGAATGGTCGTTTGCCTCTCCGTCGAGTATTTTGCCGAGATACGCGCGTATTTCGTCGTCATCGTTGATATCGCCGACATGAGCCTTTATATCGTCAAACATGTCCATGACCTTTTTATTTGCGCCGCCGTGGAGCGGGCCTTTCAGAGAGCCGACGGCCGCGGCGATGGCGCTGTAAGTGTCAGTGCCGGAGGACGAGAGGACGCGGCAGGCAAACGCCGAGTTATTGCCGCCGCCGTGCTCGGCATGGAGCATGAGCATCATGTCCAGCAGACGCGCCTCTTCGCGGGTGTAGCTCTTGTCCTTGCGCAGCATGCGCAGAAAGTTCTCTGCGACGGACAGATTCTCCTTGGGAATATGCAGATACAGGGACTTTCCGTCGTAGTGATGCCGCTTGACGGCGTAGGCGTTGGCAACGATGACAGGGAAGCGTCCGATGAGCTCGATCGACTGCCGCAGCATGTTTTCAACGGAAGTATCGTCCGGATTGTCGTCATAGGAATAAAGAGCCAAAACGCTTCGTGCCAGCTTGTTCATTATGTTGCTGCTCGGAGCCTTGATTATCATGTCCTCAGTGAAGTCTTTCGGGAGCTGGCGGGCGGCGGAGAGCACGGTGTCAAAACGGTCGAACTGCTCCTGCGTCGGCAGCTTGCCCATAAGCAGAAGGTATGCGACCTCCTCATATCCGAAGGTGCCGTCTCCGACGTGCTGCTCGATCAAGTCGATAACGTCATAGCCGCGGTAATAGAGGTGGCCGGGCTGCGGCAGCCGCGCGCCGTCCTCCACAAGGTAACCCTGAACGCTGCCGATTTTGGTAACTCCAATGATAACGCCTGTGCCGTCGCTGTTGCGCAGTCCGCGCTTGAACTCCTGGCGTTTGTATGCGCTGTAATCAATCATGTACGCTTTTTGAAGATCGGTGCTCAGAGAAGATACGTAGGTGTTCAAAACTTCATTGGAAATATCCATTGATCGGTGCCCCCTTGGAGATAGATTGCGTATATTATAAAATAGACTATCAGATATTGCAAGTTTATTTTAAAGATTATGCAAATATGACGGTAATAGCGGGAAAACTACGGGGATAATTATAGAAATTTGCAATATTTTTCATTTTTCTTGCAATCGCTATTGCTAAATTGACTTGATGTGCTATAATAGCGGCAAATGCCGCATGTGCGCGCCAGAGAGGCGGAACGGCGCCCCGCACCGGCTGTGCCGGTGTGACGTTGCATATTGAGGCGGACAGGACCATTGGGCCTGCGGTCATGCTATAATCTATCAGACTATCGGAGGAATTGCCGCATGATAAAGCTGAATAACAACGCAGTAATGCTGAAAAACGGTGTGCCGGCCGTATGCGAACCGAGCCTTGCGGGACGCGAAAAAACAATGGCATATTCCATAATGCGGGCGCACGACGCGTCGAAGGACCCGGCCCGCATGGAGATTCGTTTTGACAGCCTGATCTCACACGATATAACCTATGTCGGAATCATCCAAACGGCGAAGGCCAGCGGGCTGGAGCGTTTTCCGGTGCCGTATGTCATGACGAACTGCCACAACAGCCTCTGCGCCGTCGGCGGAACGATAAACGAGGACGATCACGTGTTCGGTCTGTCCGCCGCGAAAAAATACGGCGGTATATATGTTCCGGCGAACATGGCGGTCATCCACCAGTATGCGCGCGAAATGATGTCCGGCGTCGGCCGTATGATCCTCGGCAGCGACAGCCACACGCGATATGGCGCTCTCGGCACGATGGGCGTCGGCGAGGGCGGGCCCGAGATAGTGCGGCAGCTGCTCGAAAACACCTATGACGTTGCCTCTCCGGAGGTCGTGCTCGTCTGGCTTACGGGAAAGCCGAACCGCGGCGTCGGTCCGCATGACGTTGCTATCGCCCTGTGCGGCGCGGTTTATGACAACGGTTTTGTGAAAAACAGGGTACTGGAGTTTGCCGGACCGGGGCTTGGCGGGCTGCCGATGGATTACAGGATCGGGATCGACGTCATGACGACGGAGACTGCCTGCCTCAGCTCCATCTGGGAGACAGACGAGAAGACAGAGGAATATTTCGCCGCACACGGCAGGGCTGAGGATTATAAACCTCTGCGGGTTGCCGACGGCGCGGTTTATGACCGCATGATAGAGATAGATCTTTCAACAGTGGAGCCGATGGCGGCGCTTCCGTTCCATCCGTCCAAGGCTTTCACGATACGCGAGCTTTCCGCGAACGCAGGGGACATCCTGCGCCAGTGCGAGATTGAGGCGGAAAAGAGCCTCTCAGGCGGCGTCTCGCTGCACCTGTGCGACAAGCTGCAAGGCGGCAAGTTTGTCGTTGATCAGGGCGTTATTGCAGGCTGCGCCGGCGGAATGTATGACAACATAGCGGAGGCAGCCGCGATACTTGAAGGGAAAAGTGTCGGAAGCGGATACTTTTCGCTGTCTGTGTATCCGCCCAGTATACCTGTTAACCTTGAACTTATCAAGAGCGGGGTACAGCAGTCGCTGATGGAGAGCGGTGCGGTATTCAAGCCTTGCTTCTGCGGTCCCTGCTTTGGAGCGGGAGACGTGCCGTCGAACGACGCTGTTTCCATTCGCCATACGACGAGGAACTTCCCCAACCGCGAGGGCAGCAAGCCCTCCGACAGCCAGCTTGCCTCCGTTATTCTCATGGACGCGCGCAGCATCGCGGCGACAGCGGCAAACGGCGGTGTGCTGACTTCCGCGGCGGACGTCGATTACGTCCAGCCCGCGCCGAGAAGCTATGCCTTTGACAGCGGCGTTTACAGCAAGCGCGTCTACTTTGGCTTTGGAAAGGCGGATGAGAATGCCGAACTGCGTTACGGCCCGAATATAACCGCATGGCCCGAGATACCGGAGCTGTCCGAAAACCTGCTCCTGCGTCTGGACAGCGTCATCCATGACGCCGTCACAACGACAGACGAACTGATCCCTTCCGGAGAGACCTCTAGCTACCGCTCCAATCCCATAAAGCTTGCGCAGTTCACACTGTCGCGCCGCGATCCCGGATATGTTGGACGAACCGGGAAAACAGCGGAGCTTGAAGCCTCGCGCAAGAGCGGCTCTCCCGACACGGAGCTCATCTCAGCGCTCGGGCGCGCGGGTCTGAGACCGGAGATATTGGAAAAAACACACGTCGGCTCTGTCATATATGCTACGATGCCCGGCGACGGAAGCGCCCGTGAGCAGGCTGCATCCTGCCAGCGTGTGCTCGGCGGCAGCGCCAATATATGCCGCGAATTTGCAACAAAGCGTTACCGTTCCAACTGCATCAACTGGGGCATGCTCCCGCTGACGACGGATGCGGACTTTGACTATGCTGTGGGAGACTATGTGTTTCTGCCCGGCGTCCGCGGCGTGGTTGAAAGAGGGGAGGAGAGCGTTCCCGCGCTCATCATAACCGACGGGGGGGCAAAAGAGATCACCTTCCGTCTACCGGCACTGACGGAGCAGGAGCGGGAGATACTGCTTGCCGGCTGCCTGATGAACTGGTATGCAAAGGGGAAAAAATGATGGAGAGAATCAAGATGGCAAACCCCGTCGTCGAACTGGACGGTGACGAGATGACCCGCGTCCTCTGGCGCATGATAAAAAAGGAATTGATAGAGCCCTTTGTTGAGCTGAACACCGAGTATTATGACCTTGGACTTGAAAACCGCGACGCAACGCGCGACGCTGTAACGACCGAGGCGGCAGAGGCTATCAAAAGACATCGCGTCGGGGTCAAGTGTGCGACGATAACGCCGAACGCACAGCGCATGGAGGAATACAATCTGCACGAGATGTGGAAAAGCCCAAACGGGACGATCCGCTCGATACTCGACGGCACGACCTTCCGTACTCCGATACCCTGCAAAGTGCTTAAACCATATATCCCAACGTGGGAGAAGCCTATAACCGTCGCGCGACACAGCTATGGAGACCTCTACAAGGACACAGAGATGCGCATAGAGGGCCCCGGTAAGGCTGAACTTGTGTTCACCGCAGCGGACGGTACGGAGCAGAGGCAGACGATCTTTAATTTCGATGGCCCCGGCGTGCTTCAGGGCTGCTACAATAAGGATGATTCGATCGAGAATTTTGCCCGCGCCTGTTTTGAGTTTGCGCTGGGGCAGAAAGAGGACCTCTGGTTTTCCGCCAAGGACACCATAATGAAGAAATACGACGGCGTTTTTAAGGCAGTATTCCAGCGGCTGTACGACGAGGAGTACGCGGAAAGATTCAGCGAAGCCGGAATAACGTATTTTTACACGCTTATCGACGACGCGGTGGCGCGTCTTGTGCGCTCTAAGGGCGGAATAGTCTGGGCACTGAAAAACTACGACGGAGACGTTATGAGCGACATGATCTCAACGGCCTTCGGCAGCCTTGCTATGATGACGAGCGTGCTGGTATCTCCGGAGGGAAATTACGAATACGAGGCTGCGCACGGGACTGTGACGCAGCACTGGTACAGATACAGGAATGGCGAGAAAACCTCGACAAACCCCGTTGCGACGATCTTTGCATGGACCGGAGCTCTGCGCAAGCGCGGAGAGCTCGACGGTAATGCGGAGCTTATGGATTTTGCCGAAAGGCTGGAAAAAGCCTGTCTCGACACGATAGAGTCCGGCGTCATGACAAAGGACCTTGCCCCGATATGCAGCGGCGAGGTAAAGAAAATCGCCGACAGCGAGGAATTTATCGCTGAAATCAGAAGCAGGATATAAATAAAAACACCGTAAGTACAGGCTGGTCCGTACTTACGGTGTTTTTGTGTTGGGAGAAGAGAAAATCGTTTAATCCAAACCGTTGATTTCCCTGGCGTGCAGACAGGCTGTAAAATGGTTTGGCAGTAATTCCTCCATCTGAGGCTGTGTGCAGCGGCAGTCGTCCTGCGCATAGGGACAACGTCCGGCAAAACGGCAGGCGGCGGGAGGGTCAACGGGAGTGGTTATCTCACCGCGGAGAAGGATCCGCTCCTTTTCGCAGTCGATATCGGGGATCGGTATTGCTGAGAGCAATCCCTTTGTATAAGGATGGAGCTGTCGCTCGAACAGTTCTTCGGAGGAGCATTTTTCCACTGCCTGGCCGAGATACATGACCATTATATCGTTGGATACGTGCTTGACGACCGATAAATCATGCGTAATAAAAAGATAAGCGAGGGAATATTCATCCTGCAGGTCCTGAAGAAGATTGAGTATCTGTGCCTGTATGGAGACGTCCAGCGCGGAGATAGGCTCATCGCAGACAATGAATCTGGGATTCAGAGCCAACGCGCGGGCAACGCCGATTCGCTGGCGGCGCCCGCCGTCAAGCTCGTGCGGATATGAAAATGCCAGACGTCTGGCAAGTCCTACTGTATCCATAAGACGGAGAACGTGGGCCTGCAGCTCCTGTTTGTTTTTGAATATGCGGTATACTTTCAGCGGCTCGGAGATGAGTTCCATCACGCACAGGCGCGGATTGAGAGATGAAAAGGGATCCTGAAAGATTATCTGCATATCTTTCAGGAGCTTTTTACGCTCCCTCCCCCTAAGGGCGGTTATATCCTGACCGTCAAATATTACCTGGCCGGCCGTGGCGTCCGTCAGTCCAAGAACTGTCCTGCCCAGCGTGCTTTTGCCGCAGCCGGATTCGCCTACTACGCCCAGTGTTTGTCCCTTGTCCAGGGCAAAGGAAATGTCATCAACTGCGTGCAGCATGCCCTGCGGCGTATTGAAATATTTTTTCAGACCGATAGTTTCAATCAGCGGCATTATTTATTCCTCCTGCATACATTTGAAGCATTTGACTAGATGTGTACAGCTGACCTTGACAGTCGGGGGCTCGCTTTTGCGGCAGCGCTCTGTGGCGTGCGGACATCTGGGATGAAATTTGCAGCCGCAGGGAAGGTCCGCGGGATCCGGCATAAGCCCCTCGATAGGGCTGAGCCTGCGCTGCTTTTTATCAAAACTGGGCAAGGCGGCGAACAGTCCGGAGGTATAGGGGTGCATGTGTTCCCTGAACACCTCGCGCAGAGTGCCCTGTTCGACTATCTCGCCGGCGTACATAATCGCGACCTTGCTGCAGGTCTCGGCTACAACACCCAGATCATGCGTGATCAATATCATTGATGTGCCGCTTTCCTCCTTAAGCTGCCTCATGAGTTCAAGCACCTGGGCCTGAATTGTAACATCCAGCGCGGTAGAGGGCTCGTCCGCCAGCAGAAGCTGGGGCTCGCATGCGAGTGCCATGGCGATTATGACGCGCTGTTTCATACCGCCGGAAAACTGGTGGGGATAGTCATTGCAGCGGCTGGGTGAAATGCCGACCTTTTCGAGCATTTCCAGCGTGCGCGCCTTCGCTTCGACAAGGGAACTCTTTTGATGGAGGCGTATTACCTCCGTTATCTGGTCACCAATGGGTGAAATTGGATTCAAAGCGGTCATGGGATCCTGAAAGATCATGGATATTTCATTGCCGCGTATCCTGCGCATGTCACGGGTGCTTTTCTCAAGCAGATTTTCACCCTTGTAGATTATCTCGCCGGATTCAATCCTGCCCTGAGGCTCCGCAACAAGACGCATGATGCCTCTTGCTGTCGTCGTCTTTCCGGCACCGGTCTCTCCGACCAGGCCAAGGACGTCGCCCTTTTCCAGCTCAAGGCTGACCCCGTTTACAGCGGAAACAACTCCGTTGTCAGAATAATATTTGATCGTAAGATCCTTTATTTCCAGTAAGCTCATGGCAAAATCACCTCTTCAGTTTCGGGTCAAGGGCATCTCGAAGCCCGTCTCCGAGCAGATTGAAGCCAAACAGCGTTATCATGATGGCCAGGCCGGGGAACACCGTCATCGGCCAGAAGTCGCGTATATATGTACGTCCGGTCGCGAGCATTGAGCCCCATTCCGGTGTCGGCACCTGAACGCCCAGGCCGATAAAGCTCAGTCCGGATATTGCCAGGATGGAACCGCCTATTCTGAGAGTGGATTCAACGATGATGGGCGAGAGCGTGTTGGGTAGGATGTGTTTGAACAGTATCCTAAGATCTCCTGCACCGCAGGCCCGTGCGGATTCAACAAACTCCTGATTGCGCAGGGACATTACGTTTGCGCACATAAGGCGGCAGTAGGAAGGGATGCCGCCGATAGAAATGGCAATGGCTGTGTTCTGGAGTCCGGTTCCGAGGGCGGCGGAGATGGTGACAGCCAGCAGGAAGGACGGCAGCGCCATAAGGACGTCTATGCAGCGCATGATTATCATCTCACACTTGCCGCCGAAATAGCCGGCGCATGCGCCCAGGGCCGTTCCTATCACAAGACCAATAATGACGGCGGACACGGATACAAGCAGGGATATTCTAGCCCCGTAGATAAGCCTGCTGAGAATGTCGCGGCCAAAATCATCCGTGCCCAGCGGATGTTTGGAACTGGGAAACTGAAATTGCTCGACAATATTCTGCTTGGCATAATCATAGGGGGCTATTTTGTCGGCAAAAATTGCAACCAGTATCAGAACTATCACGATAAACAGCGCACCCATCGCCATTCTGTTTCGCCTCAGGCGCTTCCAGACGTCGCGCCACAGGCTGACTTTTTTGATTCCCTCAATACCTATATCTTTGGCAGTGAGGACATTTCCGTTTTCTCTGTTGTTTTTCAAGGCCTGATCCTCCTGCTGCTATGCATTTTGTTCCGCGCGGCGTTTCCTTCGCGAGGGTTTCTTTGCGCTGTTTTTATACTGCGCCATGATACGGGGGTCAATAAATCCATACAGTATGTCGACTATAAGGTTCATCATGCAGATGGACATTGACAAAAACAGTACGCAGCCCTGTATCATCGGATAATTGCGGTTGTTTATCGCGGCCATCATCAGTGAGCCGATGCCGCCGATGGAAAAGACGGCCTCAACAACGACAGAACCGGCCAGGATACCGCCGAGCTGCATGCCGATGACCGTAACGATGGGCAGCAGCGCGTTTTTGAGGGCGTGCTTGAGGATAACGGTCCTCTCGCTCAGACCTTTTGCCCGGGCGGTCGTGATATAATCCTGACGCACAACCTCCAGCATGCTCGAGCGGGTCATTCTTGTAACGGTTGCAACAGGACCGAGACCCTGTGCAATAACGGGCAGGATCCAGTGCTTCCAGGTGGCTGTGCCCGTCGCGGGAAGCCATTTGAGCTTCAGCGCAAACAGCAGTATCATCAGCAGCGCCAGCCAGAAATTCGGCATTGATGCCAGCACTAGGGAGGTTGAGGTGACGGCGTAGTCAAGCGGCGAATACTGCCTTGTCGCCGAAATGATGCCAAATGGCACGCCCAGAATGATCGTCACCAGTACGCCAAGCACGCCAAGTTTCAATGTGGTTGGAAAACGCTCCAATATTTCAAGCGTTACCGAGCGCTTTGTCTGCCACGAGGTTCCAAAGTCAAAGCGGGTGACGATGCCCTCAATATAGAGATAGAACTGCGTGAAGAAGGGTTTATCCAGTCCCATCTCCGCCTTTTTCATTTCATATTGTTCCTGGGTATATTCTACCTCAAGCTGAAGCGCGACGGGGTCTCCTGGCGTCAGCCTGTTGATGGAGAAAACGATGAATACCACGAAGAACAGGATAGGGATCATGAGAAGGATTCTCTTAATTATGTATCTTACCATTGCAATACCTCGTCAGCTTCGATTGGGGCTGTACAGCAACCCGCGGGAAACGCGGGCTGCTGTTTTATATTTTTGAGTCAGTCGGAGACGTTAAAGTATCTCAGGTCCGGACTGGCCAACTGGGGCGCGTAGACGTCGGAGACATAGGGTCTGTAAGCGCAGGCGTAGTTCTTGTAGCAGATGGGGATAACGATGCAGTTATCAACGATATACTGTTCTACCTCGGCAAAGGCCTCATCGCGGGTGGCGTCATCAACGCTGTAAATACCGGTGTTTATAATCTCATCCAGCTCAGCGCTGCCCTGATTCGTACCCTGATTGGCCGCTGTGGACAGGAAGCTGCCCCATGCGTTGCCGGCGTCGAAGCAGTCACCCCAGCTGTGGATTGCAAGGTCGGTCCCGCCGCCCTGGATAAGCGGCATGGCTGTTGGAACGTCGTAGGCCTCGATCTCCAGCGTTATGCCTATCTCGGCCAGGAACGCGTTTATGGCTTCGGCCGCTTTTGTGTTGGCTTCAGTGTTGGTGACGACCAGTTTAAGGGTCAGGCCGTCTGCGTATTCGGTCTGAGCAAGCAGTTCACGAGCGGCGTCAACGTCATATGCGACACGGGAGTCTGCGCTGGAACGGTTCGCGGTATACGGGGGAAGCAGTCCGTCGACATTTGTGTCGGCGAGGCTTCCCAGAGCGACTTTGGAAACTGAGTTCATATTGATCGCCATGGCGATGGCCTGCCTTACACGGATGTCTTTTAGAGGCTCAGAGTTGTTGCAGAACAGCAGGGTCATGCCGTCCCAGGCAGTGGAGATTTGATAATAGGTGTCGGCGACGTCACCTTCGATGATCCGGTTCAGGTCGGCGGAGTTGAGCTCAAATATCATGTCGAGCACGCCGTTTTCGTAGTCAATGAACATCGTAGTGCTGTCGGAGTAGTACTTGAGGGTAATGGTGTTGACACAGGGCTGATTTGCGATGCCGCCCCAATAGTTTTCGTTGGCGGTAAAGGAGGCGTGAGAGCCGGAGATGTTTTCAGTCATGACATAGGGACCGGTGCCGACCGGCTTGTCCCACCAATCCTCTTCTGACATGCTTTCAACATAGGATTTGCAGACTATGCCGCTCTGCCTGTGGGACAAAATGGAGAGCGCCGCGCCGTAGGGTTCGAAGTACTGGATCGTGAAATGGGTGTCGTCGACGATCTGACAGTTGTCGAAGTCGATGTTCGCAAGGCGCTCGGACATGCGGTTGCCGACGTCGATCTGGCGCTTGAGAGAGTAGAGAATATCCTCGGGAGTACATGGTTCACCGTTGGAGAAGGTGATGCCCTCGTGCAGGGTTATACTCAATTGGGTCTGATCCTCGCTCCACTCCCAGTCTTTTGCAAGAAGGCCGACTATCTCGTTGTCGTGGTAGGTGAACAGTGTTTCATAGACGAAGGCGAGGGCAGTTGCGGCTCCGGAGTTGCCGGGCTCCATACGGTCGGCGGTTCTGGGCGTTCCGATCGTTAGAGTTCCGGATGCGGTCAAACGCTGATAGGCGTCAGTGTCGTCAACAGTGCTGCCTACGACAAGGCCCGCCTCATTCTCGTTTTCTGCGGGGATCGCCGTTGAGGGGACATCAGGTTCATCAGTGGATGGGGTGTTTTCAGAGCTGCAGCCACAGATTGAAAGAAGAAGCCCTGTAACCAGAATCAGCGCAAGAAAATTTGCCAGTCTTTTCATGATTTCCATCCTTTCATATTCAGGTTTTTCTTTTTTTTACAGAGAAGCCATATATTCGCCGACGGCTCTGCCCAGTGTGTGGCACATTCCTATGCTCAGACCGGGAATACACGGCTGATAGTCCATACCAAAGCGGTTTCCGGCGTTATTTCCCGTGGCGAACAGTCCCGGAATAGGCTTAAGGTCATTATCCAATACCTGCTGCTGTTCATCGACCCAAAGTCCGCCATGGGTCACCTCCATCTTTGGCGCGCGCTTGTCGACGCGGCAGCCGATAAACGGCGGCTTGTCAAGCGGCTTGAGCATCTGCGGATCCTTGCCGCAGTCCTCATCACGCCCTGCATAGGCAAAACGGTTGTAGCGCTCCATGGTTTCAACGAAATTGGATCTGGACTGATCGGTATAGCCGAGATAACCGGCCAATTGTTCATAGGTGTCCGCTGCGTAGTAAGTGAGCGGAGGATGATGAGGCGTTACAAAGCGGCGGCCCTCTGCGCCGGCCTCATATACAAGGTCCATCTCGCTGAGCATTTGCATGGTGGTCTCGTCATTGGGGTCTGTGGAGCCATGTGCGACGACCTGGTATTCAAGCCGTTCTCTCCATGCGCTGTCCCACACGAATGTGATCGTACTGCCGGGCTGGTGGGTGGCCTGCACCTTTCCGCAGCATTCATCGGCAAAGCGCTTTCCGTCCTCATTGAGCACGGCAGAGAACATAGCTCCGCACGGTCCGCCGATAGCTACGTAGTTGCCGCCCTCACAGCCCAGCGGCCCGGGTTCCAGCCTTCCGCCTGCCCAGAGGCCAAGACGGATTCCCTTGCCATCCTGCCCCATACCCTTGATGGAGCTATCGCCGTATATGCGGCGTATTTCCGGCATCAGTTCCGTGACCATTTCGCGGTTCATGCTGAAGTCGCCTGCGGCAAGGAGCACGCCCTTATTTGCCAGGAGCTTTATGTACTGCCCGTCCGTGTCCCTGACGGCAAGGCCGGTTATCCGTCCGCTGTCCTTCAGAAGCTGCTGCGCGTCCGCGCCGAACAGAAAGCGGGCGCCGAGACTCTCGGTAAACCTATGATTGACTTGAATCGCGTCCTTCATTGAAAATTCGCGGCCGAATACAGCGGTTCCTGAGAAGTAACGCATTCCGCTTACCACCTCGGGCGCATGCTTCGGAGGAGGAGTCATAAAGCTTTTGATGGTTGCACGCTGCTCATCAGTGAACGGAGCGATAAACCAGTCGAAGGCTTTTCCGCTTTCAAAGGCGTATGTGCGCATAAGAGCGATGTTCGGTCTCTGCAAATGACGATGCATCAGTTCCTGCAGTACAAGGACCGGGTCGTACTGTGGAACGCCGTGCTCTCTGCCGAAGGCTGAGTTTATCGTTCCGACCTGAGAACCCAAAATCCGCTGGCGTTCTCGAAGAGCCTTTTCGACAACGATAACGGAGGCCCCTGCTTCGGCGGCGGCACGCGCCGCGCAGGTGCCGGCTTGTCCCGCGCCGACTATTACAACATCTGCCGTGAGTGTCTTAGCATATAACGCCTCGTCAATCTCAGGTGGCGGAGAGCGCCAATCGTTTGCTGTGGTATTGGATCCTTTTTCGTGCATAAAACATATCATCTCCTTCAGCTTGTCCGGTTTCTGGAAAACTTGCAAAAATGTTGGTTACATAATTATCATAGACTAAGAGTTGTCTCCAGGCAAATTACTTGTTGCTATGAGCTTATTCATATTTTCATCTTCTGTCGCATTATTACTTGGGATTACTGGGCAAAATGCACAAAAATGAGGTTTTACTCCCAGGCGGAAAGCATTCAGGGAATAACAAGCTGGAATCTGGATGTCGACAAAAGACGATGGTTTGTGCTATCATCAAACAAAGAGGGGGATTCGCAGATGACGCTTGACCAGATAAAATATTTTCTCGCGCTTGCCCAGTACCGCAGCTTCAGCAAGGCTGCGGAGAAGCTCTATATCAGCCAACCCACGCTCAGCCGGAGCATATCGGATCTGGAATATTCCATTGGAGTCAAACTGTTGTCCAGAGACAAGAACAATTTGTTTTTGACAGAGGCAGGATATATCTTTCAGGAGACGGGACATATCATTTTGGATCAGGCCTTTGAGCTTGAAAACCGCCTGCACCTGCTGGCGGCCGGATATAGCGGACGGCTTAAAATAATGTCTCCGAACCTGTATTCCGAGACAATATTTGAAATTTTTAACAGTTTCTGCGCCAAGTATCCGAATATCAGCCTCGAACTTGAGGTGGCGGAAATGTGGAACATTGCCGAAAGGCTCAATGCAAAGCAGGCGGACATCGGCGTGGTGTTTTCGTTTGCGGCGAAGAGGGAGGAACCTTCGCTTGTTATGATGAATGTGGTAGAGGATAGCTTCTGCCTCCTGGTTTCAAAGGGGCATCCGTTTTTTGGCAGGGAAAGCCTCAGCGTTGAGGAATTAAACTGCTATGACTTGATTCGATACGGAGATTCGGCGCACAAAACGCAAATGATATATGATTTGTATCAGAGGATCGGCATAGAGGAGCATCTCGGACAAAACAGCCCGCATATTGTCCGCACGCTGGACAACGCCATGCTGCGCCTGAAGCTCTTCGGAGGCGCGATGATAGTCCCGTCCATCATGGTACAATCGCTTCCGTCAAATGTAGGCAGGGTCACGCTCATAGACGACTATGTGCACTATCGCGCGCTTATCTCGTGGAACAAAATCAATCAGAACCCGGCCATTCTGCTGCTGAAAAAGCACCTTGAGCAGTGCGGCTGCTTTGAAATAAACAGCTCGTTTATATGAATGGTTTTAATTCCAAACAGAGCTCGTCTCAGCTTATACGTTTTTTGAATAACCGTTATGGAACCAGAAAACCTGTCTTTTGGATTTGTGGATGTTGTCGTTCATGGTAATGAAAAATGTAAACGCCCAAGACCTGTGCGTCTTGGGCGTTTACATTTTTCATTATCCTATTTTTTCTGTCCCCATAGTTCGCTTATGAGGGTGGAGGCTAGCACGAGCACCGCGCCGGCGATGCCGGCGGTGGTCATTTTCTCGTTGAGGATGAGTGCCGAGAGGATTATCGCAGTTACAGGATCGATATAGCTGAATATTGCGGCGGTCTGTGCCCGGATGCGGCGGATCGAGGAAAAGTACAGAGTATACGCAATGCCGGTATGCACGATTCCGACGACTATAACCAGTGTGATGGACAGAGGTTCAAGGCTGACAGCGGAAAAGTCCTCCGTAAGCAGAGTATATGGCAGAAGAACAACAGCGGCAACTGCAAGCTGTGACACTGTAGTGTCAAAGGACCCGAGCCCCTGTAGTTTTTTATTTGTCAGCACGACGCAGGCATACAGCACAGCGGCGGCAAGACCCAGAAGCAGCCCGGTATAGCCGACGCCCTCCGCGCTGCCGACTCCGGGGATGAGCACCATTCCGCAAAGTGCCGCGGCGACGCAGACAAGCTTTACCGGCGTAAGACGTTCGCGCAGGACGAGAGGCGAGGCCAAGGTGATAAACACGGGTGCCATATAGTAACAGAGCGTGGCTGTCGAAACGGTAGTATAGCGGTAGGACTCGAACAGAAGGATCCAGTTCAAGCCTATGCAGGCGCCGGAAAAGCACAGTGCGGGCAGATTTTTTCGCACGGCGCTCCAGGAAATGGGTTTGCGGCGGATGATCATAGTGCATATGAGGAAAATGGAGCCCAGGACAGCTCGGACAAGTGCAAGGATGCTGGAGGGGAGCGGGATATAGCGGACGAAAATGCCTATGGTGCCGAAAATCAGCATGGCGGCGATTATTTCAAGCTTGGCTGTGGCTTCAGAGGTGCGGATCATTTGGGATTTCCTTTCAATTGAACAGGATACAGCTCGTGTAAGCTATGGTCAGACGGCCGTGGTAGTAGGGGACCCCGTTTGCCGTACACACGTCGCTGACCAGAAGGCCCGCGGCCTCCATCGAGGGGTACATCCGTTCCGGAAAGCGGCACGGAGCATCGGGATAGCTGCACTCCGTGCAGAGATTGCAGGTGCCCATACCGAGCGGGAGGGCAGCGCCTCCATCCAAACGCTCGACGAGCCGGCGGAAATTTTTTGCGTGCTTTTCGCCGGTTTCCATCATGGACTCATAGTCAAATTCGTCCTCCTGGAAGCCGACAGTCTGCACCAGTATGCCAAGCTGATAGCGTTTGACCCTGTCTGATATTTCCTCCAGAGTGCCGCAGGCGGGCGGACAGCTCCAGCTCCTGTTGTAATTGCGGCATTTGTCGGCGGCGCACATTTCCCGTACCTCCGGACGGAATACGAGCGTTGAAACGTCCAACTCATAGGCGTCCAGCCCTTCCTCGCGGGCAAGGGCGATCAATTCCTCGGTATTCATTCCTCCGCCTCCTCAAAGGGCATTGACTCAATATAAAAATCATTGAAAACGGCTGAGCCGGAGAGCTCGTGATAACTGCATTGCGCGGTAAGCTCTTCAAGCCTGCGGCGGTTTTCTATATCAAGGGACATCGCAGCGCCTGCGCCCGCCGCGTTTCCGACGTGCGCAGCACGGGACTCGAATTCGGCGGGCAGAAGGCCGATCAAGCAGGCGCTGTGCAGATCCATGTATGCGCCGAAGCCGCCCGCGATAAAGACGTTTTCAACGTCTTTGCTTTTTTTGCCGCACAGGCTCAAAAGTGTCTCGATTCCCGCGCGGATTGCGGCCTTTGCAAGCTGGACCTCCCGCACATCCTGCGCGGAGACATAGACGCTGTCCGTCAAGTAAAAACGCAGGGAGCCGTCCCGCGCATACCGAAGCCTTCCGGCGATATGTTCCGGCGCCTCATCCGGCGGCGTCATGCGGCCGGAATAGGAAACGGCTCCGCACTCTATCATCGCGGCGATCGCATCGATCAGTCCGGAGCCGCATATGCCCATGGCAGGTACATCGCCAATGACGTGAGTTTCAATACTGTGGTTTACATAACGCACACTGTCGACGGCACCTGCAGAGCCGTCCATGCCGCATTCGATCTCCGCGCCCTCAAAGGCCGGGCCTGCGGCAGCGGCGCAGCAGACATAGCCGTTCTTATCGCCCAGAGCCATTTCTCCATTTGTGCCGACGTCCAGAAACAGACTCAGTTCCCCGCAGTCCGCGGCGCCGGAGCCCAAAAGACCGGCGGTTATATCGCCGCCGACATAGCCCGCCAAGGCGGGACAGAGATAGACCTCGCAGCGGTCAGAAAGACCGTCAAGCACGCCTTCAGCGTGACGTAAATCTCCGAAAAGGCTGAGAGCTGTGAACGGGGCTATGCCGATGCCGGCGGGGGAGAGGTTGTCAAATATGTGTTCCATTACGGTGTTGCCTGCTATGGATACGCGTGTTATATCCGCTCGTGAATATCCTGTTTTTGCGCAAAGCGCATCGATAAACGAGCTTATCTGGCCTCTTACGGCAAGGCGGAGCGCGTCAAGTCCGCCGGGCTTGTCTGCCTGGACAATACGGGAAATGACGTCCGCGCCGTATGCGCGCTGTGCGTTGCGCCCGCTTTCAACGGCGAGCAGTTGGCCGGTCGAAAGGTCATAGAGAAATGCGGCCAGCGTAGTCGTGCCGATGTCAACGGCGAGACCGAGCCCGTCTCCACAAGGGCGAATATTTCCGGCGCCGCGGGTCTCGACCACGGCCCTGTGCGCAGACAAGAGCGTAACGGAACAGTCGCGCCCCGGCACAGTACGGCAGGCGAGCACTTCCTTACCGTCAAGAATTACGCTGCAGCGGCGGCATTTTCCTGCTCCGCCGCATGGGGCGTTGATATCCGTTATCCCCGAGCGGCGCAGCGCTTCCAGAATGGTCTCTTCGCCGAAAACTGTAATGGTATGAGAAGTTCCGTTTCCGCTAACGGACATGGTATAGGTTGACATAATATTAATCACTTGCCTTTTCCCAGAGAATGGCCTCTCCGCTTTCCAGACTCCTGGGGACGTCTATAAGCCGCTGGTTACTGCTGCCGCGCCACTTGAGCGAAAGGCTGCGCTGGGCGAGAATGAAGGGACCGTCTACCAGCACGTCCGTGAGTTCGAGAAGTTCGCGCACGCCGGGTCGCTCGTCCTTTAAGAGCTGTTCAAAGGTCCAGCCGCTGTATGTCCAGACATTGAGTCCATGCTCCTTTGCAGCTCTCGCGATAGCGGCGCAGTCTTCGGGCTGAAAGAAAGGGTCGCCGCCTGAGAGAGTCAGCCCGTCAGTGAGGGGGTTAGAGAGCATAATCTCGATTATTTTTCCGGTCGGGACCTCTTTTCCACCGTCGGGAGCGTGTGTCTGGGGATTGTGGCAGCCCTCGCAATGGTGGGGGCAGCCCTGTGTAAACAGGGTAAAGCGGAATCCGGGTCCGTCGACGATGGAATCCTGGACAAAATCTGCAATTCTCATTTTGGGTTCACTTCCGTTTCTATTTATGGCGCAGCACGATGAAGATTATAAGAGCCGCAAGGATAATGATCAATCCGCCGAGTATGGCGACAAGTACCGTTGTGTTGGAGAGGGGGGAGCTGTGCTTCGGACTCTCGTTTTCTGCGTCCTGCTCTTCAACAGAAACGTTTTCTTTAACGCCTGCGGTTGGATCCTTGTCCCCTGTATCCTCCGGAGCGGCGGGGGGTTCCGGTGCAGAGGGGGATTGGGTTACATTATCAACGGTCTTTGGCGTTGTCGTTGGCGAGGGGGTCGGAGATGGTTCCTCCGTCGGCGGAGTCACCGAGGTCTCGCCCAGATATACCCACCCTGTGGAGCTGCTGTAGTCGGTCAGGCCCCAGCCGCCGCACTCACGGGTTATATGTATCTGTGTCCCCGTCGGGATGCCGAGGATAAGGCCGCAGCTTGAACTTGGGCCGACACGAAGGTTGAGATGGCCGTCCGGAGAGATCACATAGGTGTAATAATCCGTTGCTGAGCCAAGACTAAGAAGATCACTGGATGTCTGACCAAGATATACCCATCCATATTCATATCCGTATTGGACATATCCCCAGCCGTTTGACTTCTCAACGGAGACATGTATAAGCTCATAATCGGGGATCGTGGTTATGATAGAATAGTCAACGCCAGGGCCCTCGCGCAGGTTGAGCCCGCCGTCCGGAGTTGTGACATAGACGTAGTAGTCGACGTCTCGGGAATCATCGGGGAAGATGATGGCGTCGGCGAAAGCTGCGGAAGGGAATAATGCGGCGAACAGAAGCACGAAGAAAAGCGCAAAAAATTTGTTTTTCATGGAGATACCATCCTGTCTGTAATGGAGATAGTATAAAACCGCGGCGTCCGTTTTTCAAGACGCCGCGGTAAATTGGCACATGCTTTTTACTTTATGTCGTTAATGCCGTGCTTGACGCGGTCGTGCTCCTCGGCCCGCTTGGCGTTGTTGAAGCGGTCGAGCGTACCGACCAGATAGCCGGTAATGCGGCGGATACGCTCGAAGGGCACGCCGTCAGCTTCCGTACGGCCGCAGCCGGGGCACTGGTCCTTGATGATGCCGTTGAAGCCGCAGATGGGATCGCGGTCGACGGGATGATTTATGGAACCGTAGCCGATGCCGCACTCACCCATATAATGGACGATCTTCTCAAACGCCTCGAGGTTGTCGGTCGGGTCTCCGTCCATCTCGATATAGCTGATGTGGCCGGCGTTGGTCAGCGCATGGTACGGAGCTTCCTTGCGGATCTTCTCAAAGGCGGTGATGGGATAATAGACGGGAACATGGAAGCTGTTGGTGTAGTAGTCCTTGTCCGTAACGCCCTCGATAACGCCATAACGCTGCTTGTCTATCTTGACGAAGCGGCCGGAAAGACCTTCTGCAGGGGTAGCTATCAGGGAGAAGTTGAGGCCGGTCTTTTTGCACTCGTCGTCCATACGCTTGCGCATATGGGCGATTATGTCAAGGCCGAGAGCCTGGGCCTTGTCGCTCTCTCCGTGGTGGACGCCGATGAGCGCTTTGAGGCACTCGGCAAGACCGATGAAGCCGCAGGTGAGCGTGCCGTGCTTGAGGACTTCTCCAACCTCGTCGTTCCAGTCGAGCTTTTCGCTGTCTATCCAAACGCCCTGCCCCATGAGGAAGGGGTAGTTCTTGACCTTTTTCTTCGACTGGATGGCAAAGCGCTCCATGAGCTGGTCGATGACAAGCTCCATCTTCGAGTCGAGATCGTCAAAGAAGGCGTTGATATCGCCCTTGGCCTTGATGGCGAGGCGGGGCAGGTTTATCGTCGTGAAGGAGAGATTGCCGCGGCCGTTGCAGATCTCGCGCTCCGGGTCATAGACGTTGCCGATAACGCGGGTGCGGCAGCCCATATATGCGATCTCCGTCTCGGGATGACCGGGTTTGTAGTACTGGAGATTGAAAGGAGCGTCGATGAACGAGAAGTTCGGGAACAGGCGCTTTGCGCTGACGCGGCAGGCGAGCTTGAACAGGTCGTAGTTAGGGTCGCCGGGATCGCAGGAGACGCCCTTCTTGACGCGGAATATCTGTATCGGGAATATTGCAGTCTCGCCGTTGCCGAGACCCGCCTCGGTCGCAAGCATGACGTTCTTCATGACCATGCGGCCCTCGGGCGAAGTGTCCATGCCGTAGTTGATGGAGGAGAACGGCGTCTGAGCGCCTGCGCGGGAGTGCATCGTGTTGAGGTTGTGGATAAATGCCTCCATTGCCTGATAGGTGGCGCGGTCGGTCTCCTTATAAGCATAGTGATAGGCGGATTTCTGGACCTTTTTCATGCCCTCTTCGTCACCGAAGATCTCAACGAGCTTTGGCAGCTCGGCCTGCTGGTATGCACCGATGTCCTCGATAGTGGGACTGAGGCCGGTCTCTTTTCCGATCTGCTCGATGAGCTCCTTGATCTGGTCCTCGGGGTCGTCGATATCATGCCAGAGCATGAGCGCCTTGGCGATGTTCTGGCGATAAAGGCGCTTGAAGGTTTTTTTGACGCCATCTCCCATGCCGTAGTCAAAATTGACTATGCTCTGCCCGCCGTGCTGGTCGTTCTGGTTAGACTGGATAGCTATGCAGCAAAGCGCGGAGTAGGAGGCAATATCGTTGGGCTCGCGCAGATGGCCATGACCGGTGGAGAAACCGTCCTTGAAGAGCTTTACGATGTCGATCTGGGTGCAGGTCGTGGTGAGCGTATAGAAATCGAGATCGTGGATATGGATATCGCCGTCGGTGTGGGCCTTTGCATGCTCGGGCTTGAGGACGAACATATTATAGAACTGCTTTGCGCCTTCGGAGCCATATTTGAGCATGGTGCCCATTGCTGTGTCACCGTCGATATTTGCGTTTTCGCGTTTGACATCGGAATCCTTTGCGTCGGAAAATGTGATCTCCTCATAGGTGTGCATGAGGCGGGTGTTCATCTCGCGCACCTTGCTGCGCTCCGAGCGGTAGAGGATATACGCTTTGGCGGTGGAGACATAGCCGTTGTCCATCAGGACCTTTTCCACTATATCTTGTATATGCTCGACTTCGGGCGTAGCGATCCCCTCGACCTCCAGCGTGGAGCAGACCTCGTCAGCGAGACGTACTGCAACGTCCTCCTGCCCGGGCTTATAGGTCGCGTTGAAGGCCTTAACTATTGCGTTTGCTATCTTCTGCTTATCAAAGGGAACGGTGCGCCCGTCTCTTTTGACAATACTTGTAAGTGTCATCACTGTTCCTCCTCTATTTCTGTATGTCAACGAAAAACACAAAATGTTGTGATTTCAAAAGTTCTATTAGCACATATATAGTACACTGAGGGTCGCGTTATGTCAAGTGCAAAAAACGCAGGATAAAAGCTGAAAAAGCGTATTGACGTGCACATTTCAGGCATTGATTTTCGTTTTATGGGTGATATAATACAGGTAAAAGTGGCATAAACTATACAAAAACGGAGGAACTGTGTATGACGCTGAATCGTGCGGCGCTGAAGGCGAATGCAAAAATCGATATAAAGCAGACGAAGCCGAATGTCATTCTTGTCACGCTGGTATACGTATTAATAATATATGTGCTGGAGATCCTCAGCGCAAAGCTCAGCGGAGAGATGCTGCAGATGAAGGCGATGATAGAGGCTATCTATAACGGAGACACGGCCTTTATCTTGCCGCAGGTCCGGATCACGCCGGCTGCCGGGATAATCGTCTTTGCCATCGGCATAATGTCCACGATGCTCGGCGTTGGATACAATCTGTTTTGTCTGAACGCTGTGCGCCACCGCTCCCCATCATACGGCAACCTGTTTGATCCCTTCGGAATGTTTTTCAAGATATTGTGGCTCAGCATCCTGATGGGGCTATTCATCTGGCTCTGGACGCTGCTGTTTATCATCCCCGGCATTGTTGCCGCATACCGCTACAGGATGGCCGTGTATATACTGCTTGAGCATCCGGAATGCTCCGCACTGGAATGCATAAGGGAGAGTAAGCGGCTGATGCAGGGGCATAAGGGCGAGCTTTTTGTGCTCGATCTGAGCTTCATCGGCTGGGCAATACTCTGCATGATCCCGTTTGTAACGCTTTGGGTCAGCCCTTATATGGAGCTTACAAACGTCTGGTTCTATATCTCGCTTGCAGACGGCCCATCTGCTGGCCATAATTACGGAAGCTACGGTGCAGATTTCGGCAATAATGAGGGCCGCGGAACGGACGGCAAGCCGCCTTGGGAGGCGTAACAACTTTATACAACTTGGAGTCCGGCGGCGTGTCCGGACTCTTTTTTGAACCGATTGTAAACTGATAAATAAAAAGTGGTTGACAATATATCCTCGATATGGTATCCTCCCCGTGGAGGTTGATAATATGAAAGTTAAAGATATGACCTATATCGCGTTGTTTGCGGTTCTCATAACGCTCTGTTCGTGGCTGAGCATACCCGCTGATGTGCCGTTTACGCTTCAGACCTTTGCCGTTTTTGCGGCTCTGTGCACGCTCGGAGGAAAGCGGGGAACGCTGTCGATACTGCTGTATATTCTGCTCGGAGCCGTTGGGCTTCCAGTGTTCGCCGGATTCCGCGGCAGTGTCGGCGTTCTGCTGGGCTCGACGGGCGGTTATATAGTGGGATTCCTGTTCAGCGGACTGGTCTATTGGCTTATTACCCGCTTTTTTGGAAACGGAAAGCTTGTCAAGCTGATCTCGGTGTTCCTGGGGCTTATAGTGTGCTATGCGTTCGGCACAATATGGTTCACGCAGGTTTATGTCAGTGACCAGGGCGGCATAGGCTTTGCCGCGGCACTTGTGAAGTGCGTTGTGCCGTTCATTATACCCGACGTAGTCAAGCTCCTGCTGGCAGTTTACATATCTGAAAAAGTTAAAAATTATGTAAACCTATAATATCCGAAGTAATGACCGGCCTCATGTCAAACGGCATGGGGCCGGTCATTGCTGTGCCCGGATATATAACAATGCCCCCTCCAGAGAAGGAGAGGGCACAGAATTGTCCTGAATCTATTGCAGACGGAGAGAGATCTCGCCGGATGAGAGAGTAAGCAGCTCTCCATTGTCTTTTCTGACTATAAGCCCGCCTGAATCATCGATACCGATAGCTTCTGCACTATCCGAAACGCCTGCGACGGTATAGGTCACCCTGCGGCCGATGACAAGGCTCCTTTCACGGTAATATTCCAGAAAGCTTTTGTCCGGAAGCTGTCTGATAATATCCAGAAGCTCGTCGGCTATCGCGGCAGCGAGGACACAGCGCCTAGGAGCGGAGTCGCCCAAAGAGGCGGCAGCCTGGGCAATATCCGCCGGGAAATCCTCCGTATTCAGGTTGACGCCGATGCCGATAACGACACCGGTCAGCGAGCCGGACTCAAAATCTGTTACGCCTTCGGTCAGTATACCGCAGATCTTGCGGCCATCGAGGCATATATCATTGACCCATTTGATGCGCGGGCGCAGCGGAGTCAGGCGTTCTATGGCCCGAACCACGGCGACAGCTGCTGCTGTCGTTGAATAGACGGCGTTTTCAAATCCGCCGGGGCAGGAGATCGCAAGGCTCATGTAAAGCCCGGTCCCCGCAGGGGAGTAGAACGAGCGTCCCATACGCCCGCGTCCGGCAGTTTGCTGCGAGGCGACGATGAGTTCAGCGCCGGAGAATCCGCCGGCGAGACGGCGCTTTGCTTCGTTGTTAGTAGAGTCAAGGCTGTCAAAGACAGAGACGCGCAGGTCCTTATGCTCCAGTGCGGCTGATATAAGCTCAGCGGAGAGCAGGTCGAAACCTTTCAATAGGCGGTAGCCGCGATTTGTGACAGATTCGATCACAGCGCCGTCGTTCCGGAGCGCTGTAATAGCCTTCCATACGGCGGCGCGGGAGACGCCCAGAGAATCGGCCAGCTCCTGTCCGGAGATAAAGCCCCCGCAGGTCTCATGCAGGCGGAGAAGGATATCGTGTTTAAGAGACATTTTTATACAGGGCCTCCTATATCCGTCGGAACCTTACAGGTTTCGGCCGGTATTTGATGCCGGAAACAAGTCCCATCGCGGCAAAAAGCGAGAACAGAGAGGAGCCGCCGTAACTGAAGAAGGGGAGCGTGAGCCCAACGACGGGAGTAAGACCGACACACATTCCTATATTCTCAAAGGTCTGGAAAAATATTGTTGAAGCAACACCAAAACAGACAAGCATGCCCATTGTGCTGTTGCACTTGAGCCCGATATACACACATCGGATGATGATGCTCAGCAGCAGTATTATAATGACAAGGCATCCGATGAGTCCAAGCTCCTCGCCGGCGACGGCGAAGATAAAGTCGGAATGCTTTTCCGAGAGCGCGTCTGACTGGGCCTGCGTACCGTTGTAAAGTCCCATCCCCGTCAGGCGGCCGCTGGCCAGAGCGATTTTGCTCTGTCGGGGCTGCCAGGTTATGCCGAACCCTGTCTCGTCGACGCTGGGATCATATGGGGCCATGATGCGGTCCTTCTGGTTCTGGCTCAGGAAGTTTTCCCAGATAAACGGGGTCACCGCCGCGACCGCCGCAAAGGCGATCAGAAACCAGTAAATCTTTACGCCCGCGACAAACAGCATCGTAGCGAAAATGAAAAGAAAGACCAGTGCGCTGCCGAGGTCGTCTGAGACCACAATGATGAGCCCGAACATGAGAATAAAGTGCAGACCCAGTTGGATTATCGACAGGGGAGAGTTCAGGTTCTTGTATTCTTTTAAATATGTGATCTGCTTTGCCATCAGCACGATATAGACGATCTTAACGACCTCCGATGGCTGTATGCCGAAGCCGAGAAAACGGATCCAACCGTTGTTTCCGACCTCCTCGTTGCCGATGCCGAAGGGGATCAGCAGCAACAGAAAACCGATATTAAAGACGAAGAGAATGGGCCATTTGTCCGCGATGATGTCAAGGTCGATGACTGTCAGTATGACAAATAGGAAAATCCCGATCATCAGCGCGGCCGTTTGAGTTATTACAAAGCTGTGGCTTTGGTAGGATTTTGTTGCGCTGGAAATGAGCACGATTCCAAATATGGCGCATATAAAGCACAGTGCAAAGAGCAGTATATCCGCACGTTTGAGGAAATCCTTTATATAAACGAGTGCTTTTTTCATGAAAGACTCCTTTGATGGAAAAAAGGAAGGGTGGATTACATTCAATAAATTCTATCACGTTTCGGGGCTTTACGCAATTATGAATTGATGTTATTATCAATTCATTAAGAAAAATTCGGAGGGGCGTCATGGCAGATCACAGCGGACACAGAAAGAGAATGAAAGAAAGATTCAACAACCATGGCATCGATAATTTCAACGATATAAATCTGCTGGAGCTTCTGTTGTTTTATGCGATACCGAGAGGGGACACAAACCCGCTGGCGCACGATCTTCTGGATACTTTTGGCAGCCTCAGCGCTGTGATGGAGGCGCCAATGGAGGAGCTTATGAAGGTCAAAGGTGTGGGAGAGAACACCGCCACACTTATCAAGCTTATCCCGGCGGTTTGCCGTAAACACATGATATCGTGCGCTGAACCGGTGACGACATTCAATTCAACGCGGGAGCTGGGAAAGTATTTTGTGCCGCGATTCATGTTCATGCGCGATGAGGAACTGCATATCATGTGCCTTGACGACATGAATCGGATGATAAACTGCCGCAAGCTGTTCAATGGCGTGCCGAACGCCACAGAGATAAACATACGCAAGATAGTTGAGGTCGCGCTCAACTTCAACGCCACAAAAATCGTTCTGGCGCATAATCATCCCGACGGAGTTGCGCTGCCTTCGCAGTCGGACAGAACTATTACGAAGAAAATAGAATCAGCGCTGATGCCGATGGGAATCCAGCTTCTCGATCACATAATCGTCGGCGGATATGACTATGTTTCTTTGCGGGAGGACAGGCTGCACTCGAGATAAGCTTGGTTGGTGGAAAAAATCCTGCAAAAACAAAAAATTCCTTGGATAAGAACAGAAAAAACGGATTATGTAAACTTTTTCTATGCTCATCAAAAAGATTGTGATTCAGTTTCAGGCTTTGGAAATTAACGGTAAAAACGCTTTTGCTTTAGAGATTTCAAGAAAAAATAGCTGTTGAAAACCCTGTTGAAAATGTTTATAACTCTCTGAAAAGAGCATCATCAGATAAAAATTATGTAAAGTGAAAATCGCCGAAAAAGGCACATTAGCATCGCAATTATGTAAACTATGTTCGCTTTGGGCGATAAATAAAAGCCGTTATGTATCCGAAATAAATGCAGGATGGTATGTCAAAAAAATTCAAAATTACTTTTTGTAATAGCAAAATGAAGGAACCGTTTTTCAATATACCAGAAAACTTTTTTCATTGACAGACAGCCTTGTATATGCTAGAATATACGAGCTGTAAAAATGGAAATGCTGGTATAGCTCAGTCGGTAGAGCAGCTGATTCGTAATCAGCAGGTCGTGTGTTCGAGTCACATTACCAGCTCCAGCCCAAAAAGGCCCTGAGGCAAATAAAAAGCCTTAGGGTCTTTTATCTCATTTCCGAACCGGGACCGCTGTAAAAGTCTTCGGGCGGCATTTTAAAAAATCCTTGACAAACAAAAAGGATGGGCCTAAAATGGCCATATTCCAAAGCAAAAAACCGATGACCCGGAGTAGTAGTCGATTTCCTTACTGTGCGCAGAGAGCTGGCGGTCGGTGCGAGCCAGCGGCAGAGGAGCGATGAATGGACCGGGGAGGGCGGAGCGAAAGGCGTTATGCCCGTAGTAGCCGACGGATTCCCCCGTTACCATGGGAAAGACGCATATTTGTGCGCCGCAGAGAGGGCGGTTTTTCAGCCGTCAATTTGGGTGGTACCGCAGAAGTTGTTTTGTTGAACGCTTTTGTCCCGAAGCAAGAAGAGTCTTCGGAGACAAGAGCTTTTTTTATATCTGGCTCCGAAGAAACACGAAAAATGCCGTGAAAG
>CAZIHY010000020.1:2879-28119 GCA_964539115.1 uncultured Oscillospiraceae bacterium | reverse complement strand
TCGCCGCGCAGGTGTTATGATCCTTTGGAGAGCATACTTTTTAAATTTTACTTTACCAAGCTTATTACAGCTCCTTCGGGGGGTTACTTTTCTGCTCATGCAGGAAAGTAACCCCCCGAAGGGATATCCAGTTATAAAATAGAAACTGATTGAAAGAAAAATTAAAGAGAAAAATAGAAAAGGGAGAGGATAATTCCCTCTCCCAATTATAATTATGTATTTTTTACCTCTCCGGTTTGGGCAAGGCCTCGAGCGCGGAGTTAAATTTCGCCATAGCTCCGGGGATGTCTATGTTCTGCGGGCATTTCCTTGCGCACTGTCCGCAGGCCACGCACCTTCCGGGGCGCTGGTCGTCGTCGAGCCGCTCAAGACTCATGAAAATATTCGGGCCGGGATCGACAGAGAACTGGTTATAGAGGCTCAGCAGCGCCGGGATGTCCAGCCCCATCGGGCAGCCGTCGCAGTAGTGGCAGGCGGTGCATGGGACATTGAATTTTGTGCGGAAAATATCAACGGCTTCCTGAAGCGTCTTTTCCTCCGCCTCGGTAAAGGGCTTGTACTCGGAAAACGTCGCTATGTTATCCACAGCCTGGTCGAGCTGGGTCATGCCGCTGAGGACGACCTGTACGTTCGGCAGGCTCTGCACGAAGCGGAAGGCCCAGGATGCGATGGAGGCATCGGGATCCGCCGCCTTAAGCAGCGCGTCGGATTCGGGGTCGAGGGCCGCAAGGCGTCCGCCGCGGCAGGGCTCCATGACCCAAACGGGCAGACCATGCTCCGTTATGATCTTATATTGCTGCTTTGCGTCCTGGATCGTCCAGTCGAGGTAATTGAGCTGTATCTGCACAAACTCAAAAACGCCGGGCCATTTGTCAAGGAACTTGCGCAGCAGCGCGGGTTTTCCGTGGCAGGAAAAGCCAAGATGACGTATCCTTCCGGCTTCGCGCTGCTCTATCAGGTAAGGGATTATGCCGAGTTTTTCGTCATTGTAGGTGTCGACGGAGCCCTCGTTTACGTTGTGGCAGAGATAGAAATCGAAATAATCCGTCTGACAGCGCCGCAGCTGCTCCTCAAAAATACTATCCGGACCATCACCGGGCTCTATCAGAAAGCCGGGCATCTTGTCCGCAAGGAAGAAGCTGTCGCGCGGATATTTCTTCAAAGCCTCGCCGAGGAAAACTTCGCTCTGACCTGCGTGATACATGAACGCCGTGTCAAAATAGTTTACGCCGTTTGCATAGACATAGTCGATGATCTCCTGCGCCTTTTCCCGGTCGACGGGGCTGCCCATATCGCTGCCAATGGTCGGCAGACGCATGTTGCCCATGCCCAGACGGGAAATGCTCAGACCCTTGAAATCCTTGTAATACATGGCCTTTTCCTCCCTATTTATTTTTCCCGATAATATGTTAACACCCAAAGCGGCGGTTAGGCAAGACTTTTCCGTATATTGCACGCTTGATTTGCGCGGTTATTGGCGTTAAAATAGCCTCAGTTCTTTTGGAGGTAACAAAAAATGCCTTTTTCTGACGATACACTGTCATTTCTGTTTGAAAACCGCGTTGCTGACAGCAAGGCATGGTTTCTGGAGCACCGCGCGGATTACGAAAGGCTCGTTCTCGAACCCATGCGTCAGCTTGTTGTAGACTTGACGCCGACAATGCTGGATATCGATCCGCTGTTAGTCTGCGAGCCGAAGGTCGGCAAGAGCATTTCGCGCATCTATCGCGACACGCGCTTTACTAACGACAAGTCCATTTTCCGCGACGTGATGTGGTGCTCCTTCGTCCGCCCCAAGAGCACGATGCGCGGCCGGCCGGGATACTACTTTGAGTTTTCGCCCTCCGGTTTTAACTATGGCTGCGGCTGGTATCATACCCCTCCGGAAACGATGGATGTGATACGAAATATGGTGAAAACCGGCGACAAGCTGTTTATAAAAGCCGAGCGTGCTTTTAAAAGGGCAAAGGTATATCAGCTCGAGGACACGCGCTATAAGCGGACGCGGAATCCGGATCAGCCGGAGGAAAAGCGGCTCTGGCTCGATCAGCGCAGCATCAGTCTCCTGGCGCACAGCGAGGACTTCGATATGCTCTTTTCCGACGCGCTCTATGAAAAGCTCGCCGCGGATTTTAAAGCTGTAAGGGCCTTTTACGAATTCCTGCTGGAGGCTGATCTCCGCGCGAGGCCGCCTGTTATATGAGCGGTCCGCTGTTTTACTGCGCCCCGCTCGAGGGGCTGACGAGCTTTATCTTTCGGCGCGCCCATGCGCGGTTGTATCCCGGGACTGCGAAATATTTTTCGCCATTTCTTGCGCCGGCCGGAAAGAGCCTTTTCTCCAAGCGGGAAATGCGCGACGTCGCACCGGAAAATAACGACGGAGTGCCGCTCGTTCCGCAGCTTCTGGCGCGGAATCCGGAGGAATTCATACGCGGCGCAAGGGCGCTGCAATCACTCGGCTACCGCGAGATAAACCTGAACCTCGGCTGTCCGTCCGGTACCGTCGTCTCCAAGGGCAAGGGCGCTGGGTTCCTGCAATATCCGGAGGAACTTGACGCTTTTCTGGAGCGCATATATTCAAAGCTCAGCTGCCGCATTTCGATCAAAACGCGCCTGGGCCTGACCGCCCCGGAGGAATTTTACCGCCTGCTTGAGATCTACAACAAATATCCCGTCTACGAGCTGACAATACACCCGCGCGTGCGCACGGATTATTACAAGAAGCCCATGCACGAGGAGTTCTGTTCCTATGCGCTTGAAAATTCTCGCGCGCCGGTCTGCCTGAACGGGGAAATAAAAAATGTGACCCGTATCGGGCAGCGGGAAAACGCGTTTCCGGAGGCAAAAGCCATTATGATCGGGCGCGGGTTGTGCGCCGACCCCGGGCTGATACAGAAAGCGCAGGGATCATACAGCCCCGACCGCGAAAGGCTGCTGGAATTCCATGACGAGATCTTTCGCGGCTATACCGAGGCATTTGGCTCCCCCAACAGTGCGCTGGCACGCATGAAGGAGCTTTGGTTCTATCTGATACACCTGTTTGCCGACGGCGAAAAATACGCAAAGCGCATAAAAAAGACGACGGACCCAGCCGATTATGGGCTTTTGGCCCGGGACGCCATACTCAGGCTCGATATGGTGGACGAGGTCTGGGCTGATCTATGAGGTGAGGATATGGAATACAAGCTGATCCGGTCGAAGCGAAAGACCATCTCGTTGGAGGTGGTGCGTGGGGGCGAGGTGATCGTCCGCGCGCCGAACCGCTGCTCGCGCGAGGCGGTAGAGAGCTTTATCGCTTCGCACAGGCGCTGGCTGCAAAACGCGATCGCGCGGGTCCGGGCCCAAGAGCTGGCGTATCCTGAGCCGGATCAGGAGAAGCAGAGAGAACTGACCGAACTGGCAAAAATGGTCATCCCGAAGCGGGTCGCATATTATTCCGCCATCATGGGCCTTGTTCCGACGGGTGTGCGTATAACTGGCGCGAAAACGCGTTTCGGAAGCTGTTCGCCGAAAAACAGCCTGTGTTTTTCCTGGCGGCTGATGCAATATCCGAATGAATGCGTCGACTATGTCGTCGTGCACGAGCTTGCCCACATCGTACATAAAAACCACGGGCCGGAGTTCTATGCGCTCGTCGGTTCGGTGCTGCCAGACTATAAGGAGCGCATCAAAAAATTGAAAGGTTGAGAGAGGAAAAGATTTTCCTCTCTCTTCTTTTTCGTTTACTCTGCCGCGTGAGCGCCTGCTCCGCGGAGTATTTTTCTATATCATATCTTTTCGTTTGCTTTCCCAAGCTGGGTTCCCTTCGGGATTGAAAGAAAAGCCACTAAACGAAGCGAAACCAGGTCAAAAAAGGAAAACAAATAAAATAAAAAACAAAAACGAGGGCGGGATGCAATATCCCGCCCAAAATAACGATGGTCATTATCAAACCACAAAATCATCCGACTCGATATAGTCCCAGGCTTCCATCGCGGCAATGCGTCCGGAGTTGAGCGCCCAGCTCATCGTGGAACCCGGGTGATAGAAGCAGTATTCGCCCGCGAATACGTTCGCGGCGTCGGTGCCGCAGGCGTAGAGGCCGGGGATAGGCTCGTCCTTCGTATCGAGGGCCTGCATGTTGTGGTTGACCTTGATGCCGCCGAGAGAGCCGTAACCGGAGGGGAAGTGGCGCGCGACATAGAACTTGTCTCCCGCGATCGGGCGCAGCCACTTGGAGGGCTTGAGGAACTTGGCGTCATAGCCGCCGGCGTAGGAGTTGTATTCGTCGATCGTCGCCTTGAGCTTCTTGTAGGGCACGCCGATTATCTCCGCGACCTGTTCGAGACTGTCGCACTCGTAGAAGTTCTGCTCATCGGCCTCGCTGCTGTTCTCATCGCGGTAGGAAACGCCGTTGCCCGCGCCGAAGACCGAGCTTTCAACATCGCCCTGCGCGCCGGAGAAATAGGCGGCTTTCTCGCTCTCCCAGTTTGTCATATCTTTAACATTGTGGTGATAGGTGATATAGTCAAGGCCGTGCTTCTTGAAATACTCTATGCCCTCGCTGCCGATGATGGTATAGGCGCGGTGGCCGGTCTGCTGAAGGATGGCGTTGCCGGTGAAGGTCGTGTTGTTGAGTATCTGTTCGTTGACGATGCGCTCGCCGTGCGGGTTCACCATGATGCAGGAGGGTTGGCGCATGACCTCGGACAGGGTCTTGAAAACGTCAGTCGTGCCGGGAGTGTTATAGATGACCTCCATATTCAGCGGCATCTTGGCGCCGCCGATCTCCCAGACCATCTTCATGCCGTCGCCATCCATGCCGGGGATGCGGAAGGTAAACATATCCTTGCCCCACTCAAAGCCGAGCTCTTCCTTTATCATCTGGACGTTGTTGCCTATACCGCCGGTGCCGACGATAACAGCATCCGAAAGGCACTCTATCTCCTCGCCGCTCTCATCGACGGCCATAACGCCGAGGACCTGTCCCTTGTCACCGGTCAGTATCTTCTTGACGGGAGTGTTGAAGTGGAACTCAACGCCCAGCTCAGTTGCGTAGTCGGTCATGAGCTTGACCATGCGGCTGGCCTGACGCTCTGCGGGCTTGGTCGCGCCGGGGATCTTGACCATATGCTGCGTGCAGCGGCTGTCCTGGAAATACTTATAAGCGCCGAGGAACTCAACTCCGAAATTTTCGACCCACTCGACCGTATCGGCGGACATATTGAACCAACGGCGCACGGTCTGTGCGTCGGCCTTCCAATGGGTATATTCCATGAAGAAGCGGAAAGCGTCGTCCTTTGTATAGGTATCCATCTGGTCGCGCTGATACTTGGACTCGACGGCAAAAAACGCCATACCCATGTTTGCAGCGCCACCGGTAGTGGCGCTCTTTTCAAAAACGATGACATTGGCGCCCTTTTCGGCGGCCTGGGTCGCGGCAGTCAGTCCGGAAAGCCCGGCGGCTACAACGACAATGTCAGCTTCGAGGTGTTTCATCGCGGTTTTCCTCCTGTTCGATATATGATTAATTATTGGCTTTTTCTGTTTTTCTTAATTCGTGTCAGCCTCTGCGGCGGCGGCGTCCGCCCCCGGCCTCGAACGAGCCGACCGCGACCGGTTCCTCAGGCGTGCGCGGCTTTACCGCGCCGTATTTCTTCAGCGCGCCGTTCGGACAGACGGAGAGGAACGCCTCGCTTTTTAGTGCGGAATCGTCCTTCACAATACTGATAAGCCCCTCGCCGCCGGCGATAGCGCCCTCGGGCGCGGCCTTTATGCACTCGCCGCAGCCCTTGCATGCGGACGGATCAATATATACATTATAATAACACACGAGCGAGGCGCAGCGCTTTCTGCGGCAGTGCGCATCCCATTCATCGCCGTAGTGCTCGAGACTGTAAAGCAGGTTTCCCGCCGCCTTTGCCGCCAGCGCGCAGCCTTTGGAGCCAGAGATGACGGAGGCCAGGTCCCGCAGAAGCTCGATATCGTCGCCGGTCCCTCTGCCGCCGGTAAGGTCGGTAACTATCGCCTGGAGCTGGGTCATGCCGTCGCGGCACATGACGCTCTTGCCGCAGTTTTCCGCACGGGCAAGGTCTATGCACTTTTTCGCCCAATCGACGGGGCATACGCCCTCCGGAAGCACGGTTATCTCATCAGCGGAGGGTATAAGCCGGACATTGTGTTCACAGTTCATTTACGTTTCCTCCTTACTTAACGGCATATTCAGTCCACATGCGGACCCGGGTTATATCCTTGCGCAGGTCGCACTGCAGGCAGCGCCCCGCCTCGCACACGGCCTGATCACAGGTCAGGCCGTCGGAGATCGGCAGGAAGTTGTCGCGGCGCTCGGCGGCGGACTTTACCGCCATCTCTTCACGCCTCTGACCGGCAAAGCCGTCGATCTTCCCAATATCAGGCCTGCGCTCACGCTCGACGATCGTCTCGTCGATATCCCCGCTGCCTCCGAGGTACTTGTCCATAAGGGAGGCGACCTCACGTCCGCCAGCGATCGCGTCGATGACGAACTTGGTTCCGGTTATAACGTCGCCGGCGGCGAAAACGCCCTCGACGGAGGTCGTATATTCGCTCTTGCCGGTTTTGGGGTCGATCGGATAGCCGAAGCGGTTGAGCGCAATGCCAAAAGCGTCGGTCAGACCGGTGACCTGTCCGGCCGCGAAAACGATGCTGTCGCAGGGTATGACATAGGTGCTGTCGGGAACAGGCTCCTCGACCAGCGCGCGCGTCTCGGGGTGGAAGTAAAAGGAGTTTATCTTGTGTACCTGCAGGCCGGTGACCTGCTCCTCTGTACCAAGTATTGCCTCGTTGGAGTGGCTGTCGAAGAGGTTCGCGCCGTCCTCAAGACCGAGGTCGCGCTCATCCGCGCTGGCCTGGGACGCATCCTTTTCAAGGCAGACGACGTTGACGGTCTTGCCCATGCGGATAAGGGTGCAGGCAACGTCGAACGCGACGTTGCCGCCGCCGATGACGTTGACGGTCTCGCCCAAGTCGATGGGCAGGCCGAGGCGGTTTGCCTGGAGAATATCCAAAGCGGAGTAGACCTGTTTGAAGTTCGCGCCCGGCAGATAGCTGAGCTTCTTGCCGACGCTGGTGCCGATGGCGACGAGGACCGCATCGTAGTCCTTTTTGAGTTCGGCCGCATTCTCGATCTTCGTATCGCAGACGACCTTGACGCCGCTTTCCTTGATGACCTCGATCTCAGCGAGGACGTCCTTCGTCGGAATGCGGTATTCGGGCATGCCGGAGGTCATGTGGCCGCCGGGGATCTTCTTGGCCTCAAAAACGGTCACATCGTGGCCGGCCTTGTTGAGATAGAACGCCGCGGTCATGCCGCAGGCGCCGCCGCCGATGACGGCGGCCTTTTTGCCCGTGCGGGGCTTTGTTGCAAGATATTTTTCCTTCCACGCCTGCGTTTCGTCGTGCTCGACGGCGTAACGCTTGAGGTTCCGGATGGAGACGGGGTCGTTGAGCCCCTTGCGCTTGCAGCCGGTCTCACAGCGGTTATTGCAGACATAGCCCAGCGCGTGGGGGAAGGGCACCTTCTCGCGGATTATGCCGACTGCGGAATCGCAGTCGCCCTCGCGGATGGCGCGGATATAGGCGGGGATGTCGATATGCGCGGGGCACTCGGCCTGGCAGGGGACAAGCGCCTGCTCGCGCGGCAGGTCGGTCCTGAAAACGCCCTCAACGTCCTGGAGCGCGCCTGTTGGACAGACCTCAACACAGGCGCCGCAGAAACGGCAGCCGGCCTCGCCGAGGGGCATGTCGTCCTGCGTTCCGATATAGGTCTCGCCCCCGAGCTTGTTGTACTGAAGCACTCCGACCTTGCGCATCTCCTCGCAGGCGCGGACGCAGCGGCCGCACTGGATGCAGCGCTCCATCTCGCGGACGATCAGGGGGTTGTTCGTATTGATATTATTTGCGTCGCGGTGGATGCTGCGCATGCGGGCGTGGACCGTTCCGAGATACTGCATCATCGCCTGAAGCTCGCACTTGAGGTACATTTTACAGCCTGTGCAGTCATGGGGATGTCCGGCCAGCATAAGCTCCATTGCAACGCTTCTCTCATGGGAGAGCTTCTCGCTCCTGGAGATGACCTTCATGCCGTCCTCCGCGGGAGTCTCGCAGGCGCAGACGGATCCCTCGATGCCCTCGATATTGACTATGCAGAGGTTGCAATTGCCCTGCACCGGAAGGTCGGGATGGGTGCAGAGATGCGGGATGTAATAGTCGGCGGCAAGCGCGGCCTCCAGGACGGACTGTCCCTTTTCCGCCTCGATGGACCGTCCGTCTATGTAGAGCGTGATCTTTTCCATATACATACGACTCCTTGCAGCAATAGAAATATTGTTTACTTAGAGAAACATAACATTAATTTGCCGGATTATTTTATCATACACTCTACTAAAAAGATAGTGATTTTTTATATTTATACCCGCCAAAACCCGCAAAAAACGGGCAGAATTACCACATTTCCGTGTCAAAGCTTTGACAATCGCGACCGGGCGGAGCTCCGAATTAGTCCGGATGTTGACGACCCGTACCGTCCGCATTATGCCTTTCGGAGCTGCGGTCAACTGTACTGAGCGGAGGTTTCTTAAGAATATGGAAACAAAAAAACTCCTTTCCGATCTGCACCCGGGACAGCGCGGCATAGTACTCTCCGTCGACAACGATAACATAGCTGTCAGACGCCGTCTTGCCGATATGGGCGTTACCCCGGGAACGGAAATCTATATCAAAAAAACCGCGCCGTTCGGAGACCCTATCGAAGTTGCGCTGCGCGGCTACGAGATGTCGCTGCGCGCGAGCGACGCAGGCCAGATCGTAATAACAAAATCAGCCCCCGCCACGCTAAAAAGGCGCAGAACAGCCCGCGGGGAGGCGCCTCGCACGGCCGCACACGGCCTCCACACGGCTTCCGAATATGTGTCCAGGACAGCCCCGCTTACCCAGGACCCCGGCAGTGTAGTGCGCGGCGGGCGGGGAACTGCCTTCGCGCTTGCCGGAAACCCGAACGCGGGCAAAACAACGCTTTTCAACGCCCTGACCGGCTCAAATCAGTATGTCGGCAACTGGCCGGGCGTCACCGTCGAGAAAAAGGAAGGCAAGGCGGAGATACAGGGCAAAGCCGTTACGATCGTCGATCTGCCCGGCATCTATTCCCTTTCGCCCTACTCGATAGAGGAGACTGTCGCCCTCGGTTTCATAACCGGCGAGTCCCCCGACGCCGTTATAAATATCGTAGATGCGACCAACCTTGAGCGCAACCTCTATCTGACAGTGCAGCTTCTGGAACTGGAAAAGCCGGTGGTAATGGCGCTCAACTTTATGGATGAGGTGAGAAAAAACGGCGACCATATCGACATAGAAAGGCTTTCCGAACAGTTGGGCATCCCCGTCATCCCGATCACCGCCAAAACAGGCGAGGGATTGGATGAGCTTATGCTGACGGTTCTCCGCCAGATAGGCACAGGTGTGACCGACAGCCGGAAAAAGCTGGTCGAGGCAGTTTACCGCGAGTTCGACCGCTCCGGAGGGCAGGACGGCCCGGAAACTTTGATAGCGGACGCGCGATATGCCTGCATAGAGAACATCTGCGCTTCGGCGCTCACGCGGGCGCGACGCGCCGGGGAGCTCAGCACGAGCGACAGGATAGACAGGATAGTCACCCACAAAGTGATCGCCGTCCCCATTTTTCTGGCGGCGATGCTCTCCGTCTTTGCGCTGACCTTCGGTCCCCTCGGATCGTGGCTGTCCGGTCTCGCCGCGTCGTTTATGGACATTGTTATCGGCAGAGGCATAAGAGCGGTCCTTAACGCCGTGGGCGCGCACGGCTGGATTGTCGGACTCTGTATGGACGGTATCGTATCCGGCGTCGGAGGAGTTTTGACCTTCCTGCCGCAAATCGCTCTGCTTTTCTTCTTTCTTTCGCTTTTGGAGGACTCAGGATACATGTCACGCGCAGCCTTTATCATGGATCGCCTGCTCAAGCGCTTTGGCCTATCAGGAAAGGCCTTCATCCCGATGCTTATGGGCTTTGGCTGCTCAGTCCCCGCCGTTATGTGTGCAAGGACAATGGAGAGCGAGAAGGACCGCCGTATGACGATCATGCTCATCCCGTTCATGAGCTGTTCTGCAAAGCTGCCGGTTTATGGCCTTATCGCCGCCGCTTTTTTCGGCAAATACGCAGCCGGTGTTGTCTTTTCAATGTATATTCTCGGAATGACCGCCGCGGCCGTATCCGGGATCATATTCAAAAACACCCTTTTCCGGGGAGACACGGCTCCCTTCGTTCTGGAGCTTCCGCCCTACCGCATGCCCTCGCTCAAAAACACACTGCGCCATGTCTGGGAAAAGGTTCGCGGTTTCCTCGTCAAGGCCGGTACTCTTATCCTCGCAATGAGCGTCCTTCTCTGGTTTCTTCAGAGCTTCAACAGCCGCTTCCAGATGGTGAATGACCCCGCCGAAAGCCTTCTCGGCACTATAGGAGGGTCCATCGCGCCCATATTCAGACCCATGGGCTTCGGGACTTGGCAGGCCGCCGTCGCACTTCTGACCGGGCTCATAGCTAAAGAGGCGGTCGCCGCTGCTCTTTCGATGCTCTATGGTTTCAGCCTGTCAGACTCAGGAGGCGTAGTCGCCGCCGCGCTTGGTGACACTTTTGCTTCCCCGCTCGCCGCCTACGCCTTTCTTGTTTTCATTTTGCTGTACGTCCCATGCGTCGCGGCGGTCTCCGCGATACGCAAGGAGATGGCCAGCGCGAAATACACCCTTGCCTGCATCGTATGGCAGCTTCTGTCGGCCTACGCCGCGTCGTTTCTGGTGTACACGATAGGGTGCATATTTTTATGATACATAAGAGTATTCCACAAAGCACAGCAGGCGCCGTTGAGACCACTCAACGGCGCCTGTTTTTTTCTATTCCTCGCTGAACATTGATCGGCGTATTGCCAGCCCTGTCGGACTTGCGGCAATGCCGCCCTCGCCCGTCTCGCGCAGGGAGGATGGCAGCGCCTCGCCGACCCGGCGCAGCGCGTCTATGACCTCGTCGCAGGGAATACGGCTCTCAACACCCGCCATTGCCATATCCGAGCACGTTACGGCATTTACTGCTCCAATGACGTTTCGCTTGACGCAGGGAACCTCGACCGCTCCCGCGACCGGGTCACAGACGAGCCCCAGCAGGCTCTTGAGCGCCATAGCACAGGCGTGGGCACAGCTCTCCGGAGTACCGCCCCGCAGGAAGGTGAGCCCCGCCGCAGCCATGCCGGAGGCCGAGCCGATCTCCGCCTGGCAGCCTCCTTCCGCACCCGAAATCGAGGCGCGCGCCGCGATGACCTGACCAAAACCCGCAACGACAAAAAGGCCCTTCACGATTTCCTCGTCGGAAACGCCGCGGCTTTTCTGAAATGTTATCAGCACCGCGGGCAAAACCCCGCAGGAACCCGCCGTAGGCGCGGCGACAATGCGCTTCATGCAGGCATTGCACTCGCCCATGCGGACAGCCCGGCTCACTACCCCGGACATAAACTGGCCGCAAAGCATCTCCGTCGCATAATTCGTAAGCTTTTCTCCGTCGCCTCCGGACATGCCGCTGCCGGAGCGGTCAGCGCCGCGATAACCTTCGTCAGCCTCGACCATAGCGCGGTAAAGCGCCCTCATGCGCTCAAACGCCGCCTGTCCAGTCTCCTGATTGTCCTTTATATGCTCCTCGAGCACAGCCAGCCAGAGCGACTGTCCCTTCAAATTGGCCGCCCTTATCATCTCATCAATCGAAAAAAAGCTCATACCGTGCCCCCGTTATCCATCGAATCTATATATGCCACCCTCATGACCCCATCGAGATGGCGCAGACGTTCAATGCACGTCCGCGATACGGGCTGATCCAGCTCAATGACCATGACCGCAGTGTCTCCGCGCGCAGAACGGTAGAGCTGCATGGCCGCGATATTGACGGCGTCCTGACTGAGCGCCGTTGTGACGCGCGCAACGCAGCCGGGCTCGTCCCTGTTCGCAATAACGAGAGTCGGCTGTGCGCCGCTGAAATTGGTCTCTATGCCGTTGATGCCCCGAATACGGACGCGTCCGCCGCCCAGAGACTCTGCCGTCAGTTCCAGCCTGCGTCCGCTCTTGCCCTCCAGCCTCAGGACCGCCGTGTTTGGGTGCGCGTTTCGCAGCTCGATCGATCCGATCCGGACTTCAACGCCAAGCTCCTTTGCAAGCTCCAGACTATGCGGTATGCGCATATCGTCCGGCGCCATGCCGAGCAGCCCGGCGCAGAGGGCCCTATCCGTCCCGTGGCCGCGCCCTGTCGCCGCGAAAGAACCGTGCAGCAGAAGCTCCGCCCGCACAGGCTCTTCGCCGAGCAGTTTTCTCGCCGCATAGCCAATGCGAACGGCTCCTGCGGTGTGCGAGCTGGACGGCCCCACCATCACAGGACCCAAAATATCAAATATATTCACCGCTCATGCCCCCGTTTTTTTATCCTGTATAGAAGAATTATATCCGAGCCGCACTGCCTGCAATCCGGGGAGCGGATGATTTCAAAAAACTGTGGAATTTCTGATAATGCTATGATAAAATTATTCTGAAAGATAATATCCATTTTTGAAGGAGCGCGACCAGATGATAACAATAGACAGAGAAAAATGCGTATCCTGCCTCTCCTGCGCGCGCACATGCCCGATGAAGATATTCAGGACGCAAGACGGCAGGCCCGAAACGGCAAAGGAGGAACGCTGCATACGATGCTATCATTGTACTGCTGCGTGTCCCGCTAAGGCGATAGGCTTTGACGGCGTTCCGCCGGAGGAGCTGTATCCCGAAAGGCCCGGCTCTGAGCTCGAACGCGTCATCAAGTCCCGCCGAAGCATCCGCCACTTCAAGCCGGAGCTTCCCGAGCGATCGGTTATTGAGCATGCCCTCGCCATCGCGGCCTGGGCGCCCAGCGGCAAGAACATACACGAAAACTCCTGGGCTGTACTCTGGGGGAAGCGGGCCGTTGAGAAGGCGCGCGATATGACCGTCGAGTGGGCTGTCCGCCGCGGCATATATCCAGAGCTGCCCAAAAACGCAGAACGAGGCATCGACCTTATAACCTGTGGGGCGCCCTGCATTATAGTCGGCCACAGCCACCCAAAGACCCTTAACCCCATGCTCGACACCGCGATCGCAGCGGCGACGGCCGAGCTCGTCCTCGCCAAGAATGGCATCGGCACCTGCTGGGGCGGCTATCTTCGCCACGCGATAAACGACAGCCCAGAGATGAAGGACCTTATCGGTATTGACCGCGAGCGCGAGGCTTACGCCACTATCATGGTGGGCTATCCCGACGGCGAAAGATACCCCCACATCCCGCTGAGACCTGCGCCTAAAGTCACCTGGACCGAATAACAACTCAATACTTCCCGGAGGTGCTTCACGCATGGCTGAAACTAAAAAAAGTATTTGCAGTATATGCTCTGGGCAATGCCCTGTTGAGGTCACGACCGAAAACGGCGTTGTAACGCGCGTCCGTCCCGTGACGGACAGGGATTTCGCTGGCGCAGGCCCGCTGTGCATCCGCGGCGCAATGGGCGAGGACTACGTCAACCATCCCGACCGCCTCAAAACTCCGCTGCGCCGCACGGGCAGGAAGGGAGAGGGAAAATTCGAGCCCATATCCTGGGACGAGGCCTATGCCGTCATCGGCGAAAGGCTCTGTGATTACAAGCGCCGCTTCGGCGCTGACAGCGTCGCGTTCTTCTCAGGCTTCTCAAAATGGTACCGCCACTGGCTTCAGCGCCTTGCATGGAGCTTCGGCACGGAAAACTACGGCACCGAGTCCAGCTCCTGCCACCGGAGCACCGCGATCGCAAAGCAGACAACGACCGGCTTCGAGGCGTCTCCGGATCTTGCAAATGCCGCATCCGCCCTTGTAGTCGCCTCCTCGCAACTTCCTTCCCATGTCAAAAAACAGTGTGAACGCGGCATGAAACTCGTCGTTGTCGAGCCTCGCACCTCGCCCGGCATCGAAAAATATGCTGACGTTCATCTGCGCCCCATACCCGGAACAGACGGAGCCGTCGCCTGCGGTCTCGCACACGAGTTTATCTCGAACGGCTGGGCCGATATGGACTACATAGAAAAATACGTCCACGGTTTCGAGGAATACAGCGCCTACGTTGACACGTTCACACCCGAAAAGGTCGAGGAGCTGACGGGCGTTCCGGCCGGGGATCTCCGGCGCGCTGCACGCATCCTTGCCAAAAACCGTCCGATGTCCCTCGTCGACGGCTTCACGGGCGTTATCCACCACCGCAACGGAATGCAGACTTTCCGCGCCTATACCTGCCTTAGCGCGATACTCGGCTGCTACGGCCGCAGCGGCGGCAACAAGCCCTCGGCGCTCATGCCCAAAAGCGGCCATGTCATAACCAGCTGGCGCACCTATGCCTTTGCGCATCCCCAAAAACCGGAGGGCAGTCTCCGCATTGGAGCGGAGCGCTTCCCTATATGGATGGAAACGACGGATGAGTTCCAGGCAATGGATCTTGCGCGCCACATCCGCGAGCAGAGCCCATATCCGCTCAAGGCCATCTTTGCACTCGGCCTGAACGCACGCATGTTTCCGGACAGCGAGGAGATGTTCCGGGCACTGGAACAGCTTGAGTTCTTCGTTTGCGCCGACATGTTTATGACTGATACGGCGAAATATGCCGATATTCTTCTTCCCTGCGCCTCCAGCTTTGAGCGCGACCAGCTTGGCACCATTGCCCGTGACAGCGTGCTGTATTACTCCCACCGCGCGGCCGATCCTGGGCTCGCGCGCTCGGACGAGGACATAGTATGCGACCTTGCGCGGATCATCGCCCCGCAGGACGAGCTGCTTTGCGCCGGGCGCGATGCCTGCTACCGTTTCATGCTTGAGGGACTGCCCTGGTCTCTTGATGAAATCAAAACCTTGCCCCCGCAGAAGCTGCCTCCTGCATATCCAGCGCCCCGCCCGCTCGAGGAGGGCTTCAACACGCCGACTGGTAAGTTCGAAATATACTCTGAGCTTATCGCAAAATATGAGGGCTTCAGCCCCCTGCCCGAATATGTGCCCAGTCTCGAACCCGAAACGCCAGACCTTCCGCTGATACTCATGGCGGGAGTCCGCGCAGGCAATTATGCGTTTGCCTTCCACACCCGCACGCACAGGGTAAAGCGGCTGCGCGCAATGCGCCCCGATCCTGCCGTCGACATGCATCCGGACGACATGGTCTGCCTCGGTATCGCCGAGGGCGATAGCGTCATACTATCCACAGGTTTCGGCAGCCTCGCGGTCAAATGTGCCGCCGACAAGAATCTGCTCCCCGGAACAGTCAACATGTTCCACGACTACCCTGAGGCGGATGTCAACAGCATCATTCCCCCTGACTACCTTGACCCTTATTCCGGTTTCCCTGGGTATAAGGCCATTCGGTGCAGCATAATAAAGGCATAAAAATGCATATCCGCATACAACAAATGATGTAATCACAGTCCAGCAGTGATTCCAGAAAGGACGTAAAAAATATGCAGGAACACATTCATGAAATTCCCGACGAGGAAGCTCTCGCCGACCTTGCCGAGCTTTTCAAGGTTTTCGGTGACACGACAAGGATCCGCATTCTCTACGTCTTGTTTGAATCTGAGATGGGCGTCGGAGCGATCGCTGAGAAACTGAGCATGACGCAGTCCGCCATCTCCCATCAGCTCAAGATCCTGAAGCAGTCAAAGCTTGTCGGTTCCCGGCGCGAGGGAAAGAGCATAATTTATTACCTTGCGGATGACCATGTCCGGATGATGCTCAGCCAGGGCATGGACCACATATGTGAATAGAAACAGGAGAAGGCCGCCGGATGTATCCAACATCCGGCGGCCCTTCATATCGACTTATTACTCTTGGAAATTATTTTTTGAGCTTCTCATCAAACAGCTCGATCCAGCCCTCGAAAGCGGAGCGGAACTCCTTGCGGGTCACCTCGCGTTTTTCGGACTCATCCCCGGCTATGCCGACTATGAAATCGCGGTCGGCAAGCTTGATCCACGTCGCATAAAAATCGCACTTGCCGTTTTCCTCGTTCTCAAAGGCCCAGATAACGTCGATCTGGCCTGCGAGATCCTCGGAATCGACGCTGCCCCACCATCTGAAAATATACTCGATATTCACCAGGTTGCGGAGACCTTCCTTACGCATAAACTCAACGTTTATCGGATCCTCACCAAAGGACTGCTCCCACTCATTTACGCCTGTGGGACGATTATCCAGCCATATATTACGCACGAGGTCCGCCAGCTTGTCGGCAACGATTTCCCACGTATACTCAACATTGGCCTTGTCGATCACTTTTCCAATAAGCATGTTTTTACCTCCTGAAAGTTGTATGTCCTTCGCTACCTGTATAATACCATTGAACATGCATGGATTCAACTGGAATTTGCATAAATAATTTAAACGCCCCATCCGAGATACGAAGGGGCGTTTAGATCATTCTCGCTTACACAAGCTCGATAACGGCCATTTCAGCAGCGTCGCCGCGGCGGGGTCCGACGCGGGTGATGCGGGTGTATCCGCCGTTGCGCTCCGAATACTTGGGAGCGATCTCGTCAAAAAGCTTCTTTGCAACATCCTCACGGGTAATGAAGCTCAGAGCCTGGCGGTAGGTTGCCAGGTTCTTTTTCTTCCCGAGGGTTATCATCTTCTCGGCGAGCGGTCCGATCTCCTTGGCGCGGGTGACAGTTGTCTCCATGCGTCCGTTGTCCAGAAAGTCAGTGACCTGCTGGCGGAGCATTGCCATACGCTGATCGGTGCTCTTGCCGAGTTTCCTTGTTCCGGGCATTGTCGTTTTCCTCCTTATAGAGTTGACCAGAATAGTGGAAATTTATTTCCGTTAATTGTTGTCGTCACTGGCAAGGGCCAGGCCCATCATCGCCAGCTTATGCTCGACTTCCTCAAGAGACTTGCGTCCGAGATTGCGGACCTTTATCATCTCTTCCTGAGTTTTGCTGATCAGATCCTCCACGGTATTGATGTTGGCTCTCTTCAGGCAGTTGAAGCTGCGCACGGAAAGATCCAGCTCTTCAATAGTCATCTCAAGGACCTTGTCTCTCTGCGTTTCGACCTTTTCAACGACGGTCGAGCGGCTTCCGATAGTCTCGCTCAGGTCGGTGAACAGGGCAAAGTGGTCGCAGAGGATCTTTGCGCCGAGAGAAACCGCGTCTCTCGAGGTGATGGTCTTGTCTGTCCAAACCTCGATGGTCAGCTTATCATAGTCCGTCTGATTGCCAACACGGGTATTCTCAACCGTGTAGTTGACCTTCAGTACGGGAGTGTATATTGAATCGACCGGGATAACGCCGATGATGGCCTGTGCGGGCTTATTCTTGTCTGCCGTGACATAGCCGCGTCCATGGCTGATGGTCAGCTCCATGCTCAGGCTCGCATCGGGTCCAAGCGTCGCTATATGAAGCTCGGGATTCAGGATCTCGACTTCGGCGTCCGCCTTGATGTCGCCGGCAGTGACCTCGCACTCGCCGGAGGCTTCAATGTAGACAGTCTTCGAACCCTCGCAGTGGAGCTTTGCTATGACGCCCTTGATGTTGAGAACGATCTCTGTCACATCTTCTTTGACTCCTGGGATGGTCGAAAACTCATGCTGGATGCCTGCGATCTTAATACTGGTAACTGCTGTGCCGGGGAGAGAGGAGAGAAGCACTCTGCGCAGAGAGTTGCCTAAAGTCGTGCCGTAGCCACGCTCCAGAGGCTCAACGACATACTTGCCGTAAGAGTCGTTTGACGGATCTTCAATACATTCGATGCGCGGCTTTTCTATTTCAATCATGTTATACCCTCCTTCTAAGTTGTTACGCAATATGCGCGTTGTAAAAATACCAGCTTTCCAATTGAGGGTTCTTTTTACTTAGAATACAGCTCGACGATGAGGTGCTCCTCGATGGGCACATCGATGTCGTCTCTGGCAGGCATGTCGGTGATCTTCGCCGTGAGGTTTGCAACATCGGTGTCGATCCAGCGCGGAGAAGTGCAGAAAGCGCCCTCTTCCTTAACAGACTTAAACTTAACAGAGCTGCGGCTGGATTCCTTGACGGCGATGATGTCGCCCGGCTTAACAAGATAAGACGGGATATCGACTCTGCGGCCGTTTACGGTGAAGTGTCCGTGGTTGACCGCCTGACGGGCGTCGCGGCGGGTGGAGCAGAAGCCCATGCGGAAAACAACGTTATCGAGACGGCGCTCTATGAGGATCAGCAGATTCTCGCCGGTCTGGCCGGGGGCCTTCTGCGCCTTCTCAAAATAGAGACGGAACTGTTTCTCGAGGATGCCGTAGACAAACTTAACCTTCTGTTTCTCGTTCATCTGGGTGGCATACTCGCTCTGCTTTCTTCTCATCTGTCCCTTGGGGTTGCGGTTAGTGTCCTTTTTCGCATAACCCATAACAGCGGGAGAAACATTCAGTGCCTTGCAGCGCTTGGCCACAGGCTGCATATTTTTAGCCATTTAGCATACCCTCCTTAACTTAGACGCGACGACGCTTCGGAGGACGGCATCCGTTGTGAGGGATGGGAGTCACATCCTTGATCATCGTAACCTCGAGGCCGGCAGTCTGCAGAGCGCGGATAGCTGCCTCACGTCCCGAGCCGGGACCCTTGACGAAAACTTCAACAGTCTTGAGTCCGTGCTCCATGGCTGCCTTGGCGGCAGTCTCTGCTGCGGTCTGAGCCGCATAGGGGGTGGACTTACGGCTTCCGCGGAAGCCCATGCCTCCGGCGGAGGCCCAGCTGATGGCGTTGCCGAAAGTATCGGTTATTGTAACCATGGTGTTGTTGAAGGAAGAGCTGATATGCACGGCTCCCTTTTCAATGTTCTTACGCTCTTTACGGCGTGTTCTGACCTTCTTCTTAGGTGCTGCCATGAATATCCCTCCTTACTTCTTCTTGTTGGCGATGGTGCGCTTCGGACCCTTGCGGGTGCGGGCGTTGGTCTTGCTGCGCTGTCCACGGACAGGTAGACCGCGGCGATGACGAAGGCCGCGATAGCTGCCGATCTCGGTCAATCTCTTGATGTCGAGAGCGGTCTGACGGCGGAGGTCGCCTTCAACGATATAATCGTGGTCAATGCACTCACGGAGCTTCGCTTCCTCTGCATCGGTCAGGTCCTTGACGCGGGTGTCAGGGCTGATTCCGGTCTTTTCGAGTATTTTCTTAGCGCTCGTCCTGCCTATGCCATAGACATAGGTGAGGCCAATTTCGATCCTCTTGTCCTTGGGCAGGTCCACGCCGGCGATACGTGCCATATTTGTCAATCATTCCTTTCGCTTGTTTGTGCCGCCATGCGGCGGATTTATTGCGGGCTTTACAGCTTAGCCCTGCTTCTGTTTGTGCTTAGGATTTTCACAAATTACCATTACCTTGCCCTTGCGCTTAATGATCTTGCACTTCTCACACATGGGCTTAACGGACGGTCTAACTTTCATCTGTCTAACCTCCTGATTTGTTCATAACGGACGCCGGGGTCCTTATTTGCTTCTCCAGGTTATTCTTCCGCGGGTCAGGTCATACGGAGACATCTGCACCGTTACCTTATCGCCGGGTAGTATCCTGATATAGTTCATCCGGAGTTTTCCGGAGATGTGCGCCAGAATTGTATGGCCGTTGCCGATATCAACCTGGAACATAGTGTTGGGCAGGGACTCAATGACCGTGCCCTCGAGCTCGATTACATCATCTTTTGCCAAGCCTTGATTCCTCCTCTGCCAAAATACCGGTAGTGTTATTCTGATATCTTTTGTCTGAGGTCATAACATAAGATCCTCCGCCATGGTCAGTATCTCCGGCTCACCATCCGTGATGAGAACGGTGTTCTCATAATGGGCCGAAAGACTGCCGTCGGCCGTGATCACTGTCCAATCGTCTCCCAGAACCTTGACAGCAGCACCGCCAATATTCACCATCGGTTCGATGGCGATCGTCATGCCTTTTACCAGACGGGGACCATGCCCAGGCTGGCCAAAGTTGGGAACCTCCGGGGCTTCGTGCATCTGACTGCCGATACCGTGACCGACATATTCCCTTACCAGACTATAGCCGAAAGATTCGACATATTCCTGTATTGCGTGGGAGATGTCCGAGACTCTGTAGCCCTGACGTGCGAACTTGATACCCTCAAAAAAGCTTTGCCTTGTGACCTCGATGAGCCGCTTTGCCTCAGGTGAGATCTCACCGGCAGCATAGGTCCCGGCGCAGTCGCCGTGGAAGCCGCCGATGTATGCGCCGACGTCGATACTTACAATATCGCCGTCTTTGATGAGGCGCTTTCCGGGGATACCGTGGATAATCTCGTTGTTCACCGAAACGCAGGCGCTGGCCGGGAAACCGCCGTACCCCAGAAAGGATGGGGTTGCGCCCTGTTTGATGATAAAATCATGGATTGCCTTGTCTATTTCCTGGGTCGTTACGCCGGCCTTCACCATTTCCCGTCCAACAGAACGGGCCGCCGCGGTAATTTTTCCGGCTCGGCGCATCAGCTCTATTTCCCGTGGGGATTTAATGGTTATCATCATCAGATCCCCAGAGCATTGGTTATAGCAGCCGTGGTAGCCTCTATGGAAGGCTGGTTATCCACGGTTTTAAGCTTGCCGCGCTTGGCGTAGAAGTCCTTGAGGGGCTCCGTCTCCTCGTGATAAGTGACAAGCCTTGCTTTGACTGTTTCAGGAGCGTCGTCGGCCCTGATCGTCAGCTCTCCGCCGCAATTGTCGCATTTTCCTTCGACCTTGGGCGGGTTGGAGATGACGTGGAAAGTGGTGCTGCACTCTTTGCAGGTGCGGCGGCCGGACATACGCTCGATTATCTCCTCGTCACTGATCTCGATGGACAGGGCGCAGTCGATGTCGATATTCGCATCCTCCAGAGCCTGAGCCTGGGGGATGGTGCGGGGCATGCCGTCGAGGATATAACCGTTTTTGCAGTCATCCTCTGCCAGGCGCTCCTTGACAATGCCGATAACGACCTCGTCGGGAACGAGTTTGCCGCTTTCGACATATTCCTTTGCCTTGAGGCCCACGGGCGTGCCATTCTTCATGGCCGCCCGCAGGATATTGCCTGTGGAGATAGTGGGGATGGAGCACATTTTGCTGAGGATCTCAGCCTGTGTTCCCTTACCGGCGCCGGGTGCGCCGAGAAGTATCAGCTTCATGCGATCGTTCCTCCGTTTCGATTATTCGAGGAAGCCCTTATAGTGACGCATCAGCATCTGGCTCTCAAGGGCCTGAACAGTCTCAAGCGCGACACCAACGACGATTATGATCGAGGTACCGCCCAGGGAGATGCCGGAAGTGCTGGCAACGTCGCTGAAGCAGCTTATTATAATGGGTACTGTTGCGATGATTCCCAGATAGATAGCGCCAAACAGAGTGATCTTGTTGAGCACCTTCTGGATGAACTCGCTGGTGGGTCTGCCGGCACGGAAGCCGGGAATAAAGCCGCCGTTCTTCTTCAGGTTGTTGGCGATCTCGATCGGGTTGAACTGGATCGTAGAATAGAAGTACGCAAAGAAGATTATGAGCAGCAGATAGATGAACGCATACAGCAGGCTTGTGGAGTTGAATATCCTCAGGAAGCCGCCCCAGAAGCCCGTGCTGTCTTTGGTGATGCCGAAGAGCATCAGCAGTGTTCCGGGCAGGGAAGCGATCGACTGGGCGAAGATGATAGGCATAACGCCGGACATATTCACCTTCATGGGGAGGTGAGTGCTCTGGCCGCCGTACATCTTGCGTCCGACAACGCGCTTGGAATACTGGACGGGGATCCGCCTTTCTGCGTTCGTCACGATGACTATCAGTACAATGATCGCCAGCGCGCCGATGAGCATGAGAACAAGTGCATACCACTTGAGGCTTCCAGCTGCGAGGTTGGAGAACATTGTGATGATAGAGTTGGGGAAGCGGGACACTATGCTCGCGAACAGGATGATGGAGATACCGTTTCCAATGCCAAACTCGGTTATCTGCTCGCCCAGCCACATGATAAGAGCGCTGCCGGCGGTGAACGTCATAACAATGACGATGCCCTGCCAAACGCCGCTCTCGGAAAGCAGGCTGTTGTTCTTAATGAGCATATAGTATGCGAAGCCCTGAAGCAGAGCGATCGCAACCGTTGAATAACGGGTAATGCTGGCGATTTTTTTCTTGCCTTCTTCGCCTTCATCCTTGGACATGCGCTCCAGAGCAGGAATAGCTATACAGAGCAGCTGGATGATGATGGATGCGTTGATATAGGGCTGGATTGATAGTGCAAAAATCGTCGCGCTGGAGAATGCGCCGCCGGACATAACGTTGTACAGTCCCAACACAGTGTCCTGGAGCTGGTTGAAGTACTCCTGCAGCTGTGCGATGTTGACATAGGGTACAGGTACAGCGTTGCCTATACGGTACAGCAGTATAATGAACAGCGTGAAGAGGATCTTCTTACGCAGTTCCTCGATCTTCCATGCGTTTCGGATTGTTTTTAACACTTATACCACCTCTGCTTTTCCACCCGCCGCTTCTATTTTCTGCTTTGCGGATTCAGAGAAGGCAGTAGCTTTAACAGTGATCTTCTTAGTGATCTCGCCATTGCCGAGGATCTTCACGCCATAGGTGCACTTGGAGAGGATCCCGGCGTCGAGAAGAGCCTGGGCGTCGACAACCGCGCCGTCCTCGAACTTTTCAAGAACAGATACGTTGACAGCCTCCAAAGGCTTTGCGAAGATGTTGTTAAAGCCCCTCTTGGGGATACGTCTGGCAAGCGGCATCTGCCCGCCTTCAAAGCCGACGCGTACTCCGCCGCCGCTGCGGGCCTTCTGACCCTTGTGGCCTCGGCCTGCGGTCTTGCCGTTACCGGTTGCGTGGCCTCTGCCTTTGCGCTTGGCGACGTGGGTGGAACCGGGCACGGGAGAAAGCTCATTTATTTTCATTCTTCGCTCCTCCTTATTCTTCTGTTACCTCGACCAGATAGCTGATCTGCGCTATCTTGCCGCGGGTCTGGGGATTGTCGGGCTGCACAGTAACGTTGCCGATCTTGCGCAGACCGAGGGAATTTGCGGTCGCGATGTGCTTGTCATGGCGGCCGTTGAGGCTCTTGACGAGCTTGATCTTAAGATTTGCCATGTCAAAAACCCTCCTTAACCCTGTATCTCTTCGACGGTCTTGCCGCGAACAACTGCCACCTGCTGGGCATCGCGAAGGCTGCACAGACCGGCCATGGTTGCGGCGACGACGTTCTGCGGGTTGTTGGAACGAAGGCTCTTGGCCCTGATGTCAGCAATGCCCGCGGCCTCGACGACGGCACGGACAGCGCCGCCGGCGATAACGCCGGTACCGGGAGCTGCGGGCTTGAGCAGAACCTTGCCCGCGCCAAAAGTACCAGTGACCTCGTGGGGGATGGTGCTCCCGGAAAGAGTTACCGTTACGATATTCTTCTTGGCGTCCTCGAGGCCCTTGCGGATTGCCTCGGAGACTTCGTTTGCCTTACCAAGGCCATAGCCGACGCGGCCCTTGCCGTCGCCCACGACACACAGTGCCGAGAACTTCATGACACGGCCGCCCTTAACGGTCTTGGAAACGCGGTTGAGGGAAACTACCTTTTCGGTGAATTCGGAAGGCTCCTCATTCTCGCGGCGCCTGTTGTTTCTGTCGTTATTATAAGCCATAAGTCAGTTTCCTCCTCCCTTAGAACTTCAGGCCGCCCTCGCGGGCGCCTTCGGCGAGCTCTGCAACGCGTCCGTGATAGATATAACCGCCGCGGTCAAAAACCACGGTCTCGATACCCTTCTCCAGCGCGCGCTCTGCAACAGTCTTGCCGACCTTGCGGGCGGCTTCCTTGTTGTTGCCTCTGCCTTCAAAGCTCTTCTCAACGGAGGAAGCGGCAGCGATCGTGTTGCCGTTCACATCGTCGATAACCTGAGCATAAATGTGGGATTCGCTTCTGAACACACAGAGTCTGGGACGCTCGGGCGTGCCCGAGATCTTGCCACGGACTCTCTTATGGCGCATTTCGCGCTGAGCTCTCGTATTAGGTCTTTTAATCATTTAGGCACACCTCCCTTTATTTAGCACCAGTCTTGCCTTCTTTGTGGCGGACATATTCGCCCTTGTAGCGGATGCCCTTGCCCTTGTAGGGCTCAGGCGGCCTGCGCTTGCGAATATCCGCGGCAAACTGGCCGACCTTCTGCTTGTCTATGCCGTTTACAACGATCGTGTTTGCGTCGGGGACGTCGATAGTGATCCCGTCGACCTCTTCCACGATGACCTGATGGGAAAATCCGATGTTGAGGACGAGCTTTCCGTTCTCCTTCGCGGCGCGATAGCCGACGCCCTGGACTTCCAGAGACTTGGAGAAACCGTTGGTGACGCCTTCGACCATGTTGGCGATCAGAGTGCGGGTCAGTCCATGCAGCGCACGGATCTCCGCCTCGTCGTTGGGACGCTTAACGGTCAGGACGCCGGCCTCCTGCTCGACAGTGAGCCGGGGAACGAGAGTACGCTCCAGCGTTCCTTTGGGACCGGTAACGGTGATGTGGTTGTTCTCGTCGACCTTAACTTCGACCCCCGCGGGGATCGTGATGGGGGCTCTGCCAATTCTAGACATAATTCGTTACCCCCTTACCAAATGAATGCAAGGACTTCGCCGCCGACGTGCTCTTTGCGAGCCTTCTTGTCGGTCATGACGCCCTTGGAAGTTGAAATGATAGCGATGCCGAGACCGCGCAGAACGCGGGGCAGTTCGTCAGCTCCGGCATAGACGCGCAGGCCGGGCTTGGATACGCGGCGCAGGCCCTGGATGGCCTTTTCTTTGCCGGGAAGATACTTCAAGGTGATACGGATAACACCCTGGGTGCCGTCGTCGATGACCTGGAAGCTCTTGATGTAACCTTCCTCAAGAAGGATCTCAGCAATAGCTTTCTTCATCTTGGAGGCGGGGATGTCGACAGTGTCGTGCTTTGCACTGGCGGCGTTGCGGATGCGAGTCAGCATATCCGCAATGGGATCGGTGATTTGCATTTGGGTTTTTCCTCCTAGTTTAGAGTTACCGCATTTTGCGGTTTGGGCGGTGAGGTTCCGGAGCAATAACGGTTTTCGTGAGCAAACCGCGATTGACCTCGGCCTTTCATCATCCCTGTTCTTTTTTCGAGAAAAAAGAACCAAAAAAGCTTTCGATTCGCTCTTTGCGAGGGTCATCATCG
>CAZIHY010000020.1:0-2779 GCA_964539115.1 uncultured Oscillospiraceae bacterium | reverse complement strand
TCGATTCGCTCTTTGCGAGGGTCATCATCGTACTGCTCAGCACGGTAACTTGACCGGCGCTGATCCGACGTTTAGAAAACCTGGCATGAGCGCGCTGTGGCAGCGCTTTCAGCCTTGTTCTTCTTCCGAAAAAAGAACCAAAAAAGCTTTCGATTCGCTCTTTGCGAGGGTCATCATCGTACTGCTCAGCACGGTAACTTGACCAGTGCTGATCCAACGTTTGAACACCTCACATGAGCGCGCTGTGGCAGCGCTTTCAGCCTTGTTCTTCTTCCGAGAAAAAAGAACCAAAAAAGCTTTCGATTCGCTCTTTGCGAGGGTCATCATCGTACTGCTCAGCACGGTAACTTGACCGGCGCTGATCCGACGTTTAGAAAACCTGGCATGAGCGCGCTGTGGTTTATATTCCATTACGGGCTGATACCTTACGGAGCCAGCCCGTATTGAAATTGAAGTCTCTGCTCCCGTATGAAATGCAGGGTGGGCAGGGCGTTCTTAGTCAAAGCACAGCCGCCGCAGACAGTATCGTTTATACGGCGAGGCGGCTTCGCAAAGCATAAGGGCGCACTGCACAGCCGATTCACCAGGAAGCTTTTCTAACTCCAGGGATCTGGCCCTTATAAGCCAGCTCGCGGAAACAGATACGGCAGATGCCGTAGTCGCGGAGGTAAGCGTGGGGACGTCCGCAGATCTTGCAGCGGTTATAACGGCGGGTGGAGTACTTAGCCGGAGCCTGCTGCTTGAGTATCATTGATTTCTTAGCCATGTCTTATCCTCCCTGCCTTATTCCTGTGCAAACGGGGTTCCCATGAGCCTGAGCAGCTCGCGGGCTTCCTCGTCGGTCTGAGCGGTGGTGGTAATGGCAATGTTCATGCCGCGGAGCTTTTCGATCTTATCATACTCAATCTCGGGGAAGATGATCTGCTCCTTGATGCCGAGGCTGTAGTTGCCGCGGCCGTCAAACGCGTCGGCAGAAATGCCGCGGAAGTCGCGGACACGGGGAAGCGCAACGTTCATCAGTCTGTCAAAGAACTCCCACATTCTGTCCTGACGCAGGGTGACCTTGACGCCGACATGCATGCCCTCACGAAGCTTGAAGTTCGCGACGGACTTTCTTGCGGTCGTGGCGACGGCCTTCTGGCCGGTGATAGCGGAGATCTCCTTAATAACGTTGTCAAGCGCCTTGGCGTTGTCCTTGCAGTCGCCGCAGCCCACGGAGACGACGATCTTGTCGATCTTCGGGATCTGCATGGTGCTCTTGTACTGGTACTTGGCCATCAGAGCGGGAGCGACTTCTTCAAGATACTTTTTCTTCATTCTGGTCATTTAAGTCGGTCCTCCTCTCAGATGTTCTCGCCGCACTTCTTGCAGACACGGCTCTTGGTGCCGTCGGCAAGAATGGTGTAAGCGGCGCGGGTCGGCTTGCCGCACTTGGGGCAAACGCGCATAACCTTGCAGGCGTAGATCGGGGTCTCCATCTTGATGATGCCGCCCTCTTCGCCCTGCTTGCGGGGCTTCTGGTGCTTGCTGGCAACGTTGACGCCCTCAACGATGAGCTTGCCGTTTTTGGGGTCTGCCTTCAGGACCTTGCCCTGCTTGCCCTTGTCCTTACCGGACAGGACGATGACTGTATCGTCTCTTCTGATATTCATTCTCTGCGCCCTCCTCATATAACTTCGGGAGCCAGGGACAGGATCTTCATGTAATCCTTGTCACGGAGCTCACGGGCGACGGGTCCAAAGATACGAGTGCCGCGGGGGGTCTTGTCATCACGGATGAGGACAGCCGCGTTCTCGTCAAAGCGAACGTAGGTTCCGTCTGCGCGGCGAACGCCCCTGCAGGAGCGAACGATAACAGCCCTGACGACCTCGCCCTTCTTTACGGTGCCGTTGGGGGCAGCCTTGCGGACGGATGCGACAATTACGTCGCCGATGTTTCCGTACTTGCGCTTGGAGCCGCCGAGCACACGGATGCATTTGATTTCCTTGGCGCCGGTATTGTCGGCGACCTTAAGATAAGTTTCCTGCTGTATCATTTATTGTCGCCTCCTTACTTTGCCTTTTCTACGATTTCAACGACGCGCCATCTCTTGTCCTTGGACAGGGGGCGGGTCTCCATAACCAGAACTCTGTCGCCGATGCCGCACTCGTTGTTTTCGTCGTGCGCCTTCAGACGATAGGTTCTCTTGATGATCTTCTTGTAGCGGGAGTGTGCCACACGATCTTCGACGGTCACGACGACGGTCTTGTCCATCTTGTCGGAGACGACCTTGCCGACGCGGGTCTTACGGGAAGTTGTTCTCTGTTCGTTCATTGTCACTTACCTCCTCACTGCTCAAGCTGCTTCTCGCGCAGGACGGTCTTGACCCTGGCGATATCCCTGCGGACAGCGCTGATCTTCACAGGGTTGTCAAGATGATTGGTAGCATGCTGCATGCGGAGCATGAAAAGGTCTTTCTTCAGTTCGCCCAGCTTGGCCTCAAGCTCGGTGGCGGACATGCCGCGGATCTCATTAGCTTTCATCTTATTCACCACCTGTTTCGGACTCGGCCTCGCGCAGAACGAACTTTGTCTTGCAGGGCAGCTTGTGGCTGGCAAGACGCATTGCTTCGCGGGCAATTTCCTCGGAAACACCGGCCATCTCAAACAGAACGCGGCCGGGCTTCACAACTGCGACCCAGTACTCCGGGGAACCTTTACTGGAACCCATGCGGGTCTCGGCCGGCTTCTCGGTCACGGGCTTATCGGGGAATATCTTGATCCAGACCTGGCCGCCGCGC
>CAZIHY010000019.1:2454-28212 GCA_964539115.1 uncultured Oscillospiraceae bacterium | reverse complement strand
AAAACAGAAATTATAAAGAGTCCAACCAGAAAACCTGTTGGACTCTTTGAACAGAAATATATCAAGGTATTATGTTTTTATTCTGCGGAGATAAGATAGTAATATACAGGCTGACCGCCGTTTATAACGCTGACCTCCGCGTCGGGGAACTCCTGCTGGAGCTTTTCGCCGACGGCCTCAGCATCCGCATCGGCGACGTCCGCGCCGTAGTAGACGGTTATGAGCGATGGGTCAAGCTCCTTCATCCCCTCCGCGAGATCGGCGAACATGCCGTCAGTCTCCTTATAGCTGCCTACAAGGCCGCCGTCAAGAAGCGCAAGGTATTCGCCCGCTTTGATCTCGTGCCCGTCAAAGTCGGAGTCACGCGCGGCATAGGTCACCTGCGCGGTGTGCACAGTCGGGATGGTCTCCTCCATTGCGGCGACGATGTCCTCTTCCTCGCCCTCGGGGTCAAAGACCAGCATACAGGATACGCCCTGAGGCACGGTCTTAGTCTGAATGACGATGACCTTTTTGTCGGTCAGCGGCGCGCACTGCTCTGCCGCCATGATAATATTCTTGTTGTTCGGCAAAACAAAAACCGTCTTTGCCGGGGTGAGGTTGACAGCTTTGAGGATGTCCTCGGTCGAGGGGTTCATGGTCTGACCGCCGGTCACGAGCGCGTCGACGCCGAGGTCACGGAACAGCGTCTCCATGCCCTCGCCCGCAACGACCGCAACGCAGCCGAACTCCTTCGTCGCCGCGGCATAACCGCTCCCGGTTTCCGCGGGACCGGCTCCCGCTCCGACAAGCTCGTCGTGCTGGGTGCGCATGTTCTCGATCTTGGCGACCTCCAGAGTACCGTATTTCTGGCTCTCGGTGAGGGCCTCGCCGGGGATGTTGGTGTGGACATGCACCTTGAAAACATCGTCGTCCTCCGCGATGACAAGGCTGTCGCCGATGCTGTCGAGATAGGCGCGCAGCAGGTCGAGCGGCTTGTCCACAGTCTTGCGGACGATGTAAACCGTGTCGTATGCAAACTCTATCTCGCCGGTGTCGAACTCGGAGAAGTCGGCATGATCGGAAACCGTGGAAACGCCCGCCTCGCTTGCAACTACGCGGCCCTGTAGCGAACCGAGCATCGCGTCAAGTATCGTGACAAAGCCCTTGCCGCCGGCGTCGATAACGCCCGCGCGTTTGAGAACGGGGTTCTGGTTGACCGTCTCCTCGAGCGCGTCTTTCGCGCTCTCCAGCGCGCAGACAAGCATCAGCTCGATGTCGGAGCCGGCCTCCGCAAACTCGACCGCGGAAGCGGAGGATACCCGCGTTACGGTGAGTATCGTGCCCTCGGCGGGCTTCATGACGGCCTTGTATGCGGCGTCTACGCCGTCCTTCATCGCCTTTGCAAAACTTGTTGCGTCCGCCACGGCTTTACCCTTGAGGCTCTTCGCAATGCCGCGGAAGAGCAGGGAAAGGATAACGCCGGAGTTGCCGCGCGCGCCGCGCAGGAGCGCGGAGGCTGCACAGTCGGCGACCGCGTCCACGTTTTCGGGGCGCTTTTTGCGGAGCTCAGACGCGGCGTTCGCCATCGTCAGGCTCATATTTGTTCCCGTGTCACCGTCGGGAACGGGGAATACGTTCAGCTCGTTTATTGCCTGTTTGTTTCTGTCCAGTGCGTCGGCCGCGCAGAGTATCATCTCTGTCAGGGTCGCGCCGTCTATATATTCTCTCAAGGAAAATTACCTCCATGCGGGGAATTATTTGGGCTCAAGAGTCCGTAAATTAATTTATGCCTCAGCTCAAAAGCATGGAGTCAAAATAGACGTCCACATTCCTGACCGACACGCCTGTGGCGGTGGAAACCTTATAGCTGACCTCGTTCATTATGCTGTTTGCCAGTGCAAGCAGATTGACGCCGTAATCAACGACGATATGCAGTGCGATGGAAATGCTGTTGTCTTCATTAAAGCTGACGAAAACGCCCTTGGACATCGACTCGCGCCGCAGAAGCTGGACGAGCCCGTTTTCCTTGCTGATGCTCGCCATACCCTTGACGCCGAAACAATTGGTCGCGGCTTCGCCGGCTATATTGGTGAAAACATCGTTTGTTATGCTGATGGTTCCGTTTTCGTTCTGGAGATTGACCACAATTAAACGCTCCTTTCTCGTGGAGATGGTAATATATTATATTACATTAACGCCCAAAACACAAGGGCTTTTTGAACTTATCCCCTTTACCGTTAGTGTTGACTAAAAATCGCGGCCTATTTCACCGCTCATTGAAATTAGTATACATATATTGTATAATATAGATGCAAATAAATCAAACGGTTGATCCATCATTACACAGGACAATTTATATAATTATATAAGGAGGAATTAGACATGGAACTTAAATGGCTGGGACACTCCTGCTTCCGCATAACACACGAAGGATACACGCTGGTCATAGACCCCTTTGAACCCGGCAGCGTCCCGGGGCTTTCGGACGTACGGGAAAAGGCGAACGCCGTTCTTTGCAGCCACGGCCACCACGACCACAACTGGGTGCAGTGCGTCGAGCTGGTGAGCGGTGGCGCGAGCCCGTTCACCATAGAGACGATGGAGACCTTCCACGACCCCGAGGGCGGAGCCCTGCGCGGCGGTAACACGATACACATCATCTCTGCGGGAGGCGCGCGCATCGCGCATCTCGGCGATCTCGGCTGTGAGCTGACGGACGAGCAGGTAAAGCAGCTGGGCAGGCTTGACGCGGTGCTCTGCCCCGTAGGCGGGTATTACACGATAGACGCACAGCAGGCTTTCGAGCTCGTGAACAGGCTTGACGCCGGGGCCGTCATCCCGATGCACTACCGTTCCGAGCGCTTCGGCTTCGGCGTGATCGGCCCCGCGGAGGATTTTACCACACTCTTCCCCGCGGAAAGCGTAAAAAAAGCCGCCAGCGATACAATAAGCATAACCGGCGGGGAAAAATTTGAGGTCGTAGTGCTCGAGTATTTGGGATAAGTATTTTTGTTTTCAGGCCGGTGCTGTACAAAAACGGATCTGCTTCGGGGAGTGGCTTTTCTTTCAAACGAAGAAAAGTCACTCCCCGAAGTGTAATTACTCATATATCCCCGAGAGCATCGCGGAGAGCATCTGCCCGCCGCACCCGTAGGCGATGCGCAGGCGTGAGAGCGAATAAATGCCCTGGCTCTGCTCGGTAACGCCGAGATTGGTAGTAACGCCGATACTGTAGCCCGCCTTTTCCGCCTCCTTGAGCACTGTGTCGTTATACGCGCCGGAGGGATAGCAGATGCTGACGACTTCCTGTCCGGTTATCTGCTCGATTATGGCCTTGGAGCTTGCCAGTTCCTCGGCTATATCGCCGCTGGAAAGCGTGTCAAGCTCGATATGGCTGTATGTATGAGAGCCGAGCTCCATACCGTTGTTCACCATCTCTGCGAACATGCTCTCGTCCATGCTCCAGTCCGACCAGCGCGCGGCGGGAATAACAAAGAATGTCCCGGCAAAGCCCGCCTCCTTCAGGCGCGGCAGGACCTCGGTATACATCGTGCGGTAGCCGTCGTCGAAGGTCAGCACGACAGGCTTTTCGGGCAGCGGCTCGTTTTCATACCAGTGAGCATAGAGCTGTGCCAGAGTGATCCCGTGCCAGCCGTTTTCGACCAGCCAGTCGATCTCTGACTGGAAATCATCCGGCGTCAGGTAAAGGTCACCGCTGCCCACGGAGTTGACCTCGTGATACATTAGCACGGGCACCTTGTCATAGCGTACATATTCGTATTGCGGATTGACAAGCGTTACGCGCTGGCGTGTCTCGCTGTCATAGAGGCGGCAGAGCATCGCCGCGCCTTCTGCACGGGTCAGCGTGTCGTGCGCACGGAAAGCCCCTGTGCCGCTGTCGCCGATAACGACGCCTGCGCGGTAAAGCGAGTATATCTCATCGCTGTAAAGTCCACGGACATAATCGGGTATGGCCCCGTCCTCGACGGAGTTGATGCTGTCGAGCCTGTCCTTGCCCGCAGCCCGCGCAAGCAGGCAGGCAAAAGTCTCTCGTGTTGCGCTTTCAGAGTACCAGTCCGTTTCGTGCTCATTGACCAGGATATTGTTTTTATAACAGAATTCAGAATACGGCGAATACCACGCCTCCCCTTCCTTAGCGGAGGCGTCCTCCATGCCCGCAGCCGCGGCGGCGAGCTTCACGCTCTCGGCGTTGGTTATCGGCGCATCGGGAGCGAAAGTCCCGTCCTCATAGCCGCTGAAAAGCCCAAGACCGGCGGCAGTTGAGACATAGTCATAGTACCAGGCGTCCTCCGCGACGTCCGGAAAGCTGACAGGCTCTATCGGCTCGTCCTCCTTTTTGCCGCAGGCGGCGATAAACACGCACAGCAGCAGGACGGTTATGAACAGGAGTCTCTTTTTCATCGCGGGCACAACCTTTCTATACCTGTTTTTAGTATAATTGTAAGGCAAATTTCGTGCTTTGGCAACAAGAAGTTCTGTTATATGACAATATCACGGTGTGTTGATGACATCAAACCGGGGCTGCTCCGCAGGGGGAGTCCTGCGCTTTTTAAACAATAAAAACAAAAAACCGAAACGCCGCCATCGGACAGCGCTTCGGTTTTTTATTATTGCATTTATTTATCCTTGCCGCCTTTGAGCGCCTTCATGCGCTGGGAATGGTCAAGGATGCGCTTGCGCAGGCGCAGGGACTTGGGCGTTACCTCGAGCAGCTCATCGTCACCAAGGAACTCAAGGCACTGCTCAAGGCTCATCGTGCGCGGGGTGACAAGACGCAGAGCCTCGTCCGAACCGGCGGCGCGCATATTGGTAAGCTGCTTGCGCTTGCAGACATTGACGCTTATATCCTCGCTCTTCGGCGAGACTCCGACGATCATGCCGCCGTACACGGGAACGCCCGCGCCGATGAACAGGACGCCGCGCTCCTGCGCGTTGAACAGGCCGTAGGCCACGCTCTCGCCGGTCTCGAAGGCAACGAGAGAGCCTGTGCTGCGGCGGGATACCTCTCCCTTGAAGGGCGCGTAACTGTCAAAAACCGTGGCCATTATGCCCTCGCCCTTGGTATCGGTCAGGAATTCGTTGCGGTAGCCGAACAGGCCGCGGGAGGGCACGAGGAATTCGGCCTTCATGCGGCTGCCAACGGGCGTCATCTCCAGCAGCTCGCCCTTGCGGGAGCCGAGCTTTTCGATGACCGCGCCAATGTTGTCCTGCGGAACGTCGACGACGAGCCGCTCTATCGGTTCGCACCTTACGCCGTCGATTTCCTGGTACAGCACGCGCGGGGGCGAGACCTGGAACTCATATCCCTCGCGGCGCATCGTCTCGATGAGGATGGACAGGTGCATCTCGCCGCGCCCGGCAACGTTGAAGGAATCGGTGCTGTCCGTCTCGGTAACGCGCAGCGACACGTCCTTCAGCGTTTCGCGGAACAGGCGCTCGCGTATCTGGCGGGAAGTCACAAACTTGCCCTCGCGCCCGGCGAAGGGGCTGTTGTTGACCGAGAAGGTCATCTCCATCGTAGGGGCGCTGATCTTGACAAAGGACAGCGGCTCAACGGCGTCGGGAACGCATATCGTGTCGCCGATCGTTATATCGCCGATGCCGCTCATTGCGATTATCTCGCCGGCGGACGCCTCGGATACGGGAACGCGGGCGAGGCCATCGAACTCATAGATGGCGGTGGCCTTGGCTTTCTTGCTGAGCTGGTCGGGATTGTGATAGTTGCAGACGACGATCTCCTGATTCTGCTTTATCTTTCCGCGCTCGATGCGGCCGATCGCGATACGGCCGACGAACTCGTTGTAGTCTATCGAGGACACGAGCATCTGGAACGGCGCATCGGTATCTATCTCCGGCGCGGGGATATAGTCCATGATAGTGTCAAAAAGCGGCTGAAGATCTGTGCCGGGAACGTCGGGCGAATAGGACGCCGTGCCCTGTCTGCCGGAGCAGAAAAGCATCGGCGAGTCGAGCTGCTCGTCCGTCGCGTCTAGGTCGAGCAGAAGCTCGAGGACCTCGTCCACGACCTCGTGCACGCGCTGGTCGGGCCGGTCTATCTTGTTGACGACCACGATCACGCGGTGGCCGAGCTCCAGCGCGCGGGAGAGCACGAAGCGCGTCTGGGGCATCGGCCCCTCCGCCGCATCGACCAGCAGGATGACGCCGTTGACCATTTTGAGGATACGCTCGACCTCGCCGCCGAAGTCGGCATGGCCGGGTGTATCGACGATGTTTATCTTCGCGTCCTTATAGTGTACCGCGGTATTCTTGGCAAGGATAGTAATGCCGCGTTCACGCTCGAGATCGCCGGAGTCCATGACCCTGTCGACTACCTCCTGATTCTCGCGGTATACGCCGCCCTGCTTGAGCATTTCGTCAACCAGCGTCGTCTTGCCGTGGTCAACGTGGGCGATAATTGCAACATTTCTAAGTTCCATATATAACACATCCAAATAAAATATAGCAGTCATATAAATCCAACGCGGTATTTTATCACTGCTGTTCGCCTTTTGCAAGGAATTTATTGTTTTTGCTCATTTTTTTCGATTCATCCGGCGCAAGATTGTGATTGTCAAAACAGCCTGCTCATGATAAGATGTAGGTTGTTATGTAATTAATGTGAGATAAGGAGGCCCCGGAGAACTTGAAAAACGATATGACAACGGGCGTGGAATGGAAACGGATATTGATTTTTTCCCTGCCTATTATGATGGGACAGCTGCTCCAGCAGCTATACAGCACAATAGACGGCATCGTGGTCGGAAACTATGTCAGTGAAGCCGCGCTTGCAGCGGTAGGCACCTGCACTTCTCTTACGATGGTGTTCCTGTCGGCCGCGATGGGCCTTTCAAACGGCGCGGGCATCATGATCGCGCAGTTCTTCGGCGCAAAGCGCATAACGGATCTGCGCGAGGCGGCGTCCACGGCCTTTATCCTTCTGGCCGGACTTGGCGTTTTGTTCTCCGTGATCGGCGTTGTGTTCGCGCGTCCTCTGGTCGCGGGACTCATGAACGTCGAGGCGGGCACAATACAGGATCAGGCGGTCACATATTTTGCCATATACGCCGCAGGACTCATCTTCCAGTTCGGATATAACGCCGTTGCATACATCCTGCGCGCGATCGGCGACTCGAAGGCAACGCTGTATTTCCTGTGCATCTCCTCCGTCATGAACCTTGTTCTCGACCTTCTTTTCGTCATCGTTTTCGCCTGGGGCGTTGCGGGCGCCGCGATAGCCACTGTCATCGCCCAGCTTTGCAGCATGATCGCCAGTATCGTCTATATGAACAAGAAGTACGATATCCTGCGCTTCAGGCTCTCGGAACTGCGCTTCATAGGCGAGAAATGCCGCCTGTGCCTCAAGCTCGGCATACCAACCACGCTTCAGCAGTGCGTCGTCTCCTTCGGCAACGTCTTTGTCCAGCGCCTCATCAACAGCTACGGCCAGTACACCATGGCCGCCTGCACCGTCGGTACAAGGATCGAGAGCTACACTATGGTACCCATCATGGGCTTCAACATGGGCATGGCGAACTTCACCGGCCAGAACATCGGCGCCGGAAAGCTCGACCGCATCAAGCGTGGTCTGCGCGCAACACTCGCGCTCGAGATCGGCTGCACGCTGTTTGTCTGCATCTGCACCTTCTCCTTTGCCCGGCCGCTCGCCTCCCTGTTCGGCGTCGGCGGCGAGGCCATGGGACAGGCGATCGAGAACATTCGATTCCAGAGCATTTTCTTCGTTATCTTCTCGGCATATTTCGCCGTGGGCGCCGTCATCCAGGGCAGCGGCGACGTCATATTCTCGACCATCGGCACGCTCTCGAGCCTGCTTTGCCGTGTTGTCTTTGCCTATATTTTCGCCTATGGCTTCAATATGGACTATCACGCCTGCTGGGTCAGCATGCCGATAGGCTGGGTCGTTTCGTTCAGCGTCGTGGCGCTGCGCTACCGCTCCGGCGTCTGGAAGACCAAGAGCGTTGTTAAGCACGCTGAACAGAGAGGGCCCGCGGAGGCGGAGGCATGAGCCATGAGCTATGATTTTTTCGCCCTTGCATACCGCCAGAGATATATTGTCCGCTGGGGCCTGATGCGAAACAGCGAAAGAGAGAATGTCGCCGAGCACAGCTATGACGTTGCAGTATTTGCGCATGCTCTGGCCGTCATATCGAAGGAGGTCTTCGGAAAGGACTGCGACGCGCTGCGCTGTGCCGCGCTCGCCCTTTTCCACGACGCCTCCGAAATATTCACCGGCGACCTTCCGACTCCGATCAAATACCACAACGAAACGCTCACGCGCTCATACAAGGACATAGAGCAGCTCGCGGCCAGCAGGATGCTCGGCTTCCTGCCGAAGGCGATGCAGGATGAATACTCCGGGCTCCTCTCTCCGGACGAGGCCACGCTTGAATACCGCCTCGTAAAGGCGGCGGACAAGCTCTCGGCCTATGTAAAATGCGTTCAGGAGCGCAGGGCCGGAAACGGCGACTTCTCCAGCGCTGAAGCGCAGACGCTTTCGGCCCTGGAACGTATGGAGCTGCCGGAAGTCGGATATTTTATTGAAAATTTCATTCCCGCCTTTGAAAAGACGCTGGATGAACTGGGAAAACTGTAAAAGAGGTAAGAATCGAAATGAAAGCAATTCTCTCCGTCGTAACCAAGGACCAGATCGGTATAATCGCAAGGGTCAGCGCCCTGCTCGCCGAGAACCAGGTCAACATTCTGGACATAAGTCAGACCGTCCTTCGTGAATACTTCACGATGATAATGCTCGTGGACACAGAAAAATGCCCGCTTCAGTTCACGGAGCTTGCCAACCTTCTGCGCGAGGAGGGCGAAAAGCACAATCTCGTCATCCACATCCAGCGCGAGGACATCTTCAACGCGATGCACAGGATATGAGGTGAGATGCCGCTATGATAACCCCTTCCGAAGTACTTCAGACGATAGATATGCTCGCGCAGCAGCACCTCGACATACGTACTGTCACCATGGGCATCTCGCTGCTCGACTGCTGCGACTCCGACCCGAAACGGGCCTGCAGCAAGATATATGACAAGATAACGCGCTCGGCCAAGGACCTCGTCAGGACCGGCGAGGAGATAGAGGCGGAGTTCGGCATCCCGATCGTAAACAAACGCATCTCCGTAACTCCGATAGCGCTCGTCGCAGGCGCGTCGGATACGGAGGATTACGTCCCCTTCGCAGAGGCCCTCGACAGGGCGCGCGCGGAAACCGGCGTCAACTTCATCGGCGGCTTTTCCGCACTCGTGCAGAAGGGCATGACGCCCGCGGACGAAAAGCTCATCCGCTCGATCCCGGAGGCGCTGGCAACAACGGAGCTCGTCTGCTCCAGCGTCAACATCGGCTCTACCAAGGCGGGCATCAACATGGACGCCGTAGCTCTTATGGGCCGCATTATAAAGAAAACCGCGGAGCTGACCGCGGAAAACGGCGGTTTCGGCTGCGCAAAGCTCGTCGTGTTCTGCAACGCCGTTGAGGACAACCCCTTCATGGCCGGCGCTTTCCACGGCGTGAGCGAGGCCGACCGTGTCATCAATGTCGGCGTCTCCGGCCCCGGTGTCGTCCACAACGCGCTTCAATCCGTGCGTGGCGAGAGCTTCGACGTCGTCGCCGAGACGATAAAAAAGACCGCGTTCCGCGTGACCCGTATGGGCCAGCTCGTCGCACAGGAGGCCTCGCGCAGGCTGGGCGTGCCCTTCGGCATCGTCGACCTGTCCCTCGCGCCGACCCCCGCCGTTGGGGACAGCGTCGCGCGCATACTCGAGGAGATGGGGCTTGAGACCTGCGGCACGCACGGCACTACCGCCGCGCTCGCCCTGCTCAACGACGCCGTCAAGAAGGGCGGCGTTATGGCGTCCTCCTCCGTCGGCGGCCTGTCCGGCGCCTTCATCCCCGTCTCCGAGGACGAAGGCATGATAGCCGCCGCGCAGGCCGGCGTACTGACGCTTGAAAAGCTCGAGGCGATGACCTGCGTCTGCTCCGTCGGACTGGACATGATCGCCGTCCCGGGCTCCACGACAGCCGAAACGCTCTCCGCTATCATCGCGGACGAGGCAGCCATCGGCATGGTGAACAACAAGACTACCGCCGTCCGCCTCATCCCCGCTCCGGGAATGGAGGTCGGCCAAACCGTCGAATTCGGCGGACTTCTCGGTTCGGCTCCAATAATGCCGGTCAAGAGCCAGTCCAGCGCCGATTTCATAAATCGCGGCGGGCGTATCCCCGCTCCGCTGCACAGCCTGAGGAACTGAGAAATGGAACAGACGAAGCTTGAACGCATAAACGAGCTTGCTCGCCTTAAAAAACAGCGTCCGCTTACGGACGCAGAGTCGGCTGAGCAGCAGGCTCTGCGAAGCGAATATATCGCCGAATGGCGCGAAGGCGCGCGTCAGGTGCTCGAAAACACCTATATCCAGTACCCCGACGGCAGAAAAGAAAAGCTGAGAAAAAGGGAAAAGTAACCACAAAAAGGAGAAATCTCGTTTATGAGTGAAAAAAAATTCAAAATTTTTGCCATTAACCCCGGATCCACGTCCACCAAGATCGCGATGTTCGAAAATGACCAGCCCATCTTTATCTCCAAGGCGGTCCATGCCGCCGACGAGCTTGCAAAATATAAAACTATCGCAGATCAATTCCCATACCGCAAACAGACCATCCTCGAGGAGGTTGCTCTTCGGGGCCAGACGCTCGAGGGCGTCGACTGCTTCGTCGCCCGCTGCGGCGGTCTTCAGCCCTGTGAGGGCGGCGTCTACGGGGTGACTGACAAGGTCGTCGAGGACTGCTTCTCCGGCTATACCGTCCACCCCGCCATCCTCGGCGGCCTCCTCGCTAATGCCTTTTCCAAGGAGTTTGGGGGAACGGCATATCTTGTCAACCCGCCCGACACCGATGAATTTGACGACATCGCCCGTGTCACCGGCCTGCGCGACGTTTACCGCGTCAGCAACGTCCACATGCTCAACCAGAAGGAGACCGCCATCCGCGCGGCCGCCGAGATGGGCAAAAACTATGAGGACTGCAACTTCGTTGTCTGCCATATCGGCGGCGGCGTGTCCGTCACCGCTCACAAGAAGGGCCGCGCCGTGGACTCCACCAGCATCATCATGGGCGAGGGCCCGATGACCCCGACACGCGCCGGCGCCCTGCCCGCCATACCGTTCATGGACCTGTGCTACTCCGGCAAATGGACCCGCGACGAGATGTACGACCGCCTTATCAAAAACGGCGGCTTCGTTGACCTGCTCGGCACCAGTGAGACCCTCGAAATCGTCGACATGATAGAAAAAGGCGACGAATATGCAAAGCTCGTATACGACGCGTTCATCTATCAGATCGGTAAAGATATCGGCGCCATGGCGGCCGTTTTGAACTTCGACGTCGACGCGATACTTCTCGGCGGCGGCATCGTCAACGACAAGAATGTCGTTGCAGGCCTGGAGCGCATGTGCGGCAAGATCGCCGAGATCCGCGCATACCCCGGCGAGTTCGAGATGGAGGCTCTCGCCGCCGGCGCCCTGCGCGCACTGACCGGAGCCGAGGAGGTCAAGACCTACACCGGAGAGCCTGTTTTCAAGGGTTTTGATCATCTTAAGAGGGCGTAACTTTTTAATACTTTTTCTTTTTGATTTTAGTCGGGTTCCATTATTAAACCTGTTTTGCTCTGGAACACACCAAAAGGGGCTTTTGCAAGCCGTCCCCCTTTGCCCCCCCTCCTAAGCAATGGCCGGGTACATGTGGAATCAGCATTTCCGAGGCATAGGCCGGATTAGCAATCGCTGATCTCCACCTTTAAATAACCGCGCTGCTCACACTACGCGCATAAATCTCTTCCGGTTATGTAATCTGAAGGGAGCAAAACTTCAACTATTGTACTTAGCGGCGCGAGTGGTATTAGAAGTAATACGTAAAGGAAAAAGATTAAAAAACCATCAAATACCCCGACGGCAGCCAGCCGCCGGAAAGGAGATATAAAAATGAAAAACAACGAAAAAACAATGGACAAAATCGTATCCCTGTGCAAAGGCCGCGGTTTCATCTTCGCAGGCAGCGAGATCTACGGCGGACTTGCCAACACATGGGACTACGGTCCGCTCGGCGTTGAGCTCAAGAACAACGTCAAAAAGGCATGGTGGAAAAAGTTTGTCCAGGAAAACCCCTACAACGTCGGCCTTGACGCTGCTATCCTGATGAACCCTCAGACCTGGGTCGCCTCCGGTCACGTCGGCGGCTTCTCCGACCCGCTCATGGACTGCAAGGAGTGCAAGGAGCGCTTCCGTGCGGACAAGGTCATCGAGGACTGGTGCAAGGACAACAGCTTCGACCTCGGCAAGAGCGTCGACGCACTCTCCCAGTCCCAGATGAAAGACTTCGTCGAGGAACACAACATATGCTGCCCGACCTGCGGCAAGCACAACTGGACCGATATCCGCCAGTTCAACCTCATGTTTAAGACCTTCCAGGGCGTTACCGAGGACGCGAAAAACACCGTTTACCTCCGTCCCGAGACCGCTCAGGGCATATTCGTAAACTTCCAGAACGTCCAGCGTACCACCCGCAAGAAGCTTCCCTTCGGCGTATGCCAGATCGGCAAGAGCTTCCGCAACGAGATCACCCCGGGCAACTTCACCTTCCGCACCCGTGAGTTCGAGCAGATGGAGCTGGAGTTCTTCTGCTCCCCGGGCACCGAGCTTGAGTGGTTCGCATACTGGAAAAAGTTCTGCCACCAGTGGCTGCTCGACCTCGGCATAAAGGACGAAAACCTGCGCCTGCGCGACCATGACCCCGAGGAGCTCTCCCACTACTCCAACGCGACGACCGACTTTGAGTTTGTGTTCCCCTTCGGCTGGGGCGAACTCTGGGGCGTTGCGAGCCGCACCAACTTCGACCTGAACGCACACCAGAACACCTCCGGCAAGGACATGACCTATTTCGACCAGGAGAAGAACGAGCGCTATATCCCCTATGTCGTTGAGCCGTCCCTCGGCGCCGACCGCGTGACGCTCGCCTTCCTCATCGACGCCTATGACGAGGAGGTCGTCGACGCGGAGAAAAACGACGTCCGCACCGTGCTGCGCCTGCACCCGGCCCTGGCTCCGTTCAAGTGCGCCATACTCCCGCTGTCCAAGAAACTGGCCGGCCCCGCCCAGGAGCTCTATACCGAGCTTTCCAGGGACTTTATGGTCGACTACGACGACGCCGGCTCCATCGGCAAGCGTTACCGCCGCGAGGATGAGATCGGTACGCCCTTCTGCATAACCGTCGACTTCCAGACCGTCGGTGACGACAAGACCCCCGCCGACAACTGCGTCACCGTCCGCGAGCGCGACAGCATGGAGCAGGTGCGCATCCCCATCAGCGAGGTCAAAAACTATATCGCCGAACGCATTGCATTCTGAACATTATGAAAACTCTCAAAGGCATCCTTTTCTATTCACCCGAAAAACATGAAGGCAACCGCCTTTACAGAAACTTGCATTGGACTCTCAACGCCCTTGCCCTGCTGATCTGGTCGGCAGGGCTGGGCGTTGTCAGCCTTTTCTTCGCCAAAGGCCGCTATCCCAAAGACATTTTCTTTAATTACTTTGACAAGCCGCTGCTGATCTTTCTGAACCTTCTGCCCGTGCTGCTGATCGCCCTGCTGATATTTTTTATCGGCAACCGTGTGTGGATCGCCATTCTGGGCAGCGGCGTTGTCGTGATCGTCCCCACTATCATAAACCACATCAAGCTGGTCCTCCGCAATGACCCTATTCTGGCTACGGATATCCGTTATATATCCGAGGCCGCCAACATCAGCTCCGGCTACAACATAATGATAAACCGGCACATGATGTTTACCGCCGGCTTTATCATACTGGCGACGGTGCTCAGCGTCTTTTTGCTGCGCGCGCGCATTCGCCGCGGCCGCGCAAGGATCATCTGCTTAGCTGTGACCTGTCTTGTATCCTGCCTGTGCTATTTAACGCTCTACCGCAGCGACACGATATATACCAAAACACAGAATCTCGACGACTCGATGTCCTACTGGTCGGACTCAGACCAGTATGTATGCCGCGGCTTTCTCTATCCGCTGCTCTACAGCACAAAGGAACTGTCGGATGGCAAGCCGGATGGATATAACGCGAACGAGTCCGCCGCCTATTACGCCTCGTTCGACAGCGGCGACCTGGCGGACGGCCAGAAAATAAACGTGATCGGAATAATGCTGGAGGCATTCAACGACCTGAGCAAGTTCGGTGTATTGGATCTTACCGACGACCCCTACGCCTTCCTGCACGAGCTGCAGGCTGAATCCGCCTACGGCGAGCTCGTGACCAACATCTTCGCCGGCGGCACGATCGACACCGAACGCTGCTTCCTGACCGGCTCGACACAGCTTATCGAATACCGTGCGCCCGTATATTCGCTGGCACGCTGGTTCGATTCCCAGGGGTACCGGACCGAATTCTGCCACACCGGCTTCGACTGGTTCTATAACCGGCGCAACGTCGCCGAATACATGGGCTTCGGGGAGGCCTATTTCTTCGAGGACCGCTACAACATGCCGGACGGCTGGGGCGCGATGCACGACGATGAGTTCATGCCCGACCTGGTAACGCTGCTGGAGGAGTCCGCGGCGGCCGGCGAGCCGTATTTCAATTTCAGCGTAACCTATCAGAATCACGGGCCTTACAGCGACTCGGAGCTTGAGCGCGAAAAGACCTATGTAGCGGAGGGCAGCGTCAGCGAGCAGGCCTGGTATATCCTGAACAACTATCTGGCGGGCATCGCGGAGACAAACGAGTCCCTTCGCGCGCTGGTGAACAGCCTGCGCGGGCTGGACGAGCCTGTTGTTCTCGTGTTCTTCGGCGATCACAACCCCTGGCTGGGCGACGCCGCGTGGGTCTATGAGGAGCTGGGCATAAGCTTTGACGGCGACGATGGCTTCTACAACTATTACTGCACGCCCTGGGTCATCTGGGCAAACGACGCGGCCCGCGGCATTCTGGGCGAGAGCTATACGACCGGATATAAGGGCAGCTTCTCCCCCTGCTTCCTTTCGGCGGAGCTTTTCGACCTGCTCGGCTGGCAGGGCAGTGCACAGATAAACGCGCTGCGCGATCTGCGCGGGTACGCGGATGTTGTCCACATCACCGGTATGGTCCGGGAGGACGGCGTTCTTACGACCGCGCCCTCCGACGAGACGGCGGAAAAAATCGCCGAGTATAAAAAGCTCGAATACTACCTGCGAAAGGACGCGCTCGACTGACATGGGAGAGGAATTTATAAAGAAAATACGCCCTGCCGGCTGCGTGCTATTTATCGTGCTGGCGGTCCTTGTCGCCGCCGTGTGCCTGACCGCAGGCCGCGACCCAATAAAGGGATATGAGGCCCCGCAGACGAGCGAGTACTATTCACAGCACCTCGATGAGCTGCGGGAGGAGCTGGAGGCAAACGTCTTTCCGCAGCTCGATGGAGTCGCCGGAAGCCGCATCGGCGACGGCGTGCTCATTGTAGAATTGGACACAAACAGCTTCGCCGTGACACGCTCGGCGCTTCTGCGGTACTATGACGAAAGCCTGTTCGAACTGGTTCGGGTCGAGTAATGCCCCGTTAATAAGCAGCGGCGGCAGGACACCCCGCTGCACCCCGTTTCCGCAGGAACCGAATATCCGCCTTCAGTTTGGCTAAGAAGGACAACAAACACATGCCAAAGGCTCCCTTTTGCAAAGGGAGCCTTTTCAATCCCCTGGCCGCATAAGAATCACGCCCATACTCAGTCGGGAAAAAGGTATATCTGTATACCGCTGACCGCCGCGCCCCTTGCCACCGACACGATAAAGGACGCCGCCGGCTTCATAAGCGCCCGAAAGTAACAGGCCGAGAATATATTCACCGGCATCAGGAAAGATATCCCGTGCCTGCGGATAATACCGGGAGCAATTTTGAGTATCTCCTCCGTGGGCGTCATAAAAATACGGATGAACATGTTTGGAACGCACAGGGCCAGGACCGTCCAGACCAGTCCGAAAACCGCCGCCTTTCCCTGTGCGCATTTCAGAGTCTGCCGTATCCGTTCCCCTTTGCCGGCGCCGAAGTTTGTGGAGATGATCGGCTGCGGCCGCAAACCCTCCGATGACCAGATAAAGCTGCTACAAAAACACAAAAAAGCCGGATAAAGTCAGACAGGCGTCTCAGCCTGTTGCCTTATCCAGCCTGTCATTTCCAGCGAATGATCTGCCTCCGAGCAAGCACTCTTAATTATACAGGATCGGCCGCGTTTGTCACGCGTTTTCAAACCTCCGCCGGGTCGTGCAGACCCGACGGAGGCTTTTTTCAGGTCATCTTCTCCTGCTTTACCTTTTTGTCGATAACATGCCTTGAGGCGAGCTCCTTCTTGATCTCGTCGAGGGATATGCCCATCTCGACCATAAGTACCATAACATGATAGGCAAGGTCAGCGATCTCATAAACGCTCTCGCGCTTATCGTCCGCCTTGCCCGCTATTATGACCTCAGTGCACTCCTCACCGACCTTCTTAAGGATCTTGTCAATGCCTTTATCGAAAAGATAGCTGGTGTAGGAGCCCTCCTTCGGTGAGCTTTTGCGGCCCTCGAGCAGCTCATAAAGCCCCTCGTAAGTGAACGCTGCGGGCTCCTCGCCGTTTACGAACACCTCATTGAAAAAGCAGCTCTCGCTGCCCGTATGGCAGGCAGGGCCGTCCTTGCGCACGCGGACCTCGAGCGCATCGAGGTCGCAGTCCGCCGTGATCGAGACGATGTGCTGGAAATTCCCGCTCGTCTCGCCCTTGCGCCAGAGCTCCTGCCGTGAACGCGACCAGAAGCAGGTCTTCTTCTCCTCCAGCGAGATGCGCAGGCTCTCTTCGTTCATATAGGCGAGAGTCAGCAGCTTTCCGCTCTCATCGTCTATGACAATAGCCGGGATGAGCCCCTTGTCGTCGAATTTGAGTTTCGTGATGTCAAAGTCCATTTTTATAATTCCTCACAGTCTCATGTTGACGCCGCTTTCCGAAAGCGCGCGCTTGAGTTCGGGTATCGAGACCTCGCCGAAGTGGAATATCGAGGCGGCAAGGCCCGCATCCACCTTGGGTATCTCCTTAAAAAGCTTTATAAAATCCTCGATGCAGCCAGCGCCGCCGGAGGCGATGACCGGCACATTGACGGCCTGGCACACGGCCTCCAGCATAGGCAGGTCGAAGCCGCCCTTAACGCCGTCCGTGTCGATGCTGTTGACGACGACCTCGCCCGCGCCCTCACCGACGCAGGAGCGTATCCACTCTATCGCGTCGAGCCCGGTGCACTCGCGCCCGCCCTTGGCAAAGACGGTGAAGCGCCCGTCAACACGCTTGACGTCGACGGAGAGGACGACGCACTGGTCGCCGTATTTCTTCGCTGCCGCGCCGACAAGCGAGGGGTCGCGAATCGCGCCGGAGTTGACGCTGACCTTGTCCGCGCCGCACTTGAGCACGCGGTCAAAATCGTCCACAGTGTTGATACCGCCGCCGACACACAGCGGGATGAATATCGTCGAGGCGACCTCGCGCAGTATGTCCGTGAACAGCGCGCGGCCCTCCGCAGAGGCGGTTATGTCGTAAAAAACCAGCTCATCCGCGCCGCAGTCGCTGTAAAACGACGCCAGCTCGACCGGCGAGGAAACATCCCGCAGGCCGAGAAAATTTGTACCTTTGACGACCCTGCCGTCGCGCACGTCAAGGCAGGGGATTATGCGTTTTGTTATCATCTCGCCACCTCGATCGCTTCTCTCAGGTCTATGTCCCCGGTATACAGCGCCTTGCCGAGTATCGCGCCGTAAAGCCCCATACCGCTCAGCGAGCGCACATCCTCCAGACTTGAAACGCCTCCGGAGGCGACAATGTCCAGCCCGAAACGCGCGGACAGTTCGCGGTAAAGCTCCCTGTTCGTGCCGCGCATCGCGCCGTCGCGCGATATGTCCGTGCAGATAACGGTCTTAACGCCCATTCCGGCGAGCTTCCCGATGAAGTCAAAGCACTCGGTCGTGCTTGTCTCAAGCCAGCCCTTGACGGCAACGAATCCGTCGCGCACATCAACGCCGACGGCGATCTTATCGCCGTATTTGGCGAGCATATCCGCCAGAAAATCGGGATCCTCCAGCGCAGCCGTGCCGAGTATCACGCGCATAACGCCTATATCGAGGTATCTCTTTACCGTCTCCTCGCTGCGTATGCCGCCGCCTATCTCGGTTTTGAGTCCGCCCTTTTCAACTATTGCGCGCACGACGCTGAGATTCGGCGTCTCTCCGCTCTTCGCGCCCTCGAGGTCGACGACATGCAGATATTCCGCGCCTTTGGCCCTGAATCCTGCGGCGACCTCGGGCGGATTTTCACTGTATACAGTCATTTGGGCGTAATCGCCCTTGAACAGCCGCACGGCCCTGCCCTCATAAAGATCTATTGCGGGGAAAATATTCATTGTCTTACCTCCCGTTTTCAAAGCTCGCAGAAGGCTCTTAGGATATCCAGTCCGACGCTGCCGCTCTTTTCGGGGTGGAACTGGCAGCCGTAAACGTTTCCAAGCCCGACGGCGGCGGTAAGTTCCGCGCCGTATTCCGTCGTCGCTATAAGGCTGTCTCTGCAACCGACGGCGGCGTAGGAATGGACGAAATAGACATGCGAGCCCTCGGGGACGTATTTGAAAAGCGGGGAGGAGCGCACAAAGTGCAGTGCATTCCAGCCTATCTGCGGCACCTTCAGCCCCGGCGTTATCATCGGAGCGATGGGCCTTACCGAGCCCTCGAGCAGTCCGAGACCCTCATGCTCGCCGTATTCATAGCTTTTTTCAAACAGCATCTGCATGCCGAGGCAGACGCCGAGCAGCGGCTTGCCGCTTTTCGCCTCAGTCTTGACGACGTCTGCAAGGCCGCTGTCACGCAAGGCGCGCGCGGCGTCCTCAAAAGCGCCGACGCCGGGAAGAAGTATGCGTTCCGCACCCGCTATGACACCGGGGTCGCCCGTCACAACGGCGGGCGCGCCGATACGCGCGAAGGAGCTTTGCAGCGAGAAGAGATTGCCGACGCCATAGTCGATTATCGCTATCATGGCCTTCACCTCTCAAAGTCTGCCCTTGGTCGAGGGTATCGCGTCCCCGGCGGCGGGGTCGATCGAGACCGCCCGGCGCAGAGCGCGCGCAAGGGCCTTGAACGCGCCCTCGATTATGTGGTGGGAATTCTCGCCGTCGAGCTGGCGTATGTGGACGGTGATGCCGGAGGTACGGGCAAAGGCCGTCCAAAACTCCTGCACAAGCTCCGTATCGAAAGTTCCGACCTTCTCAGCCGGTATCTCAAGCCCATAGCGCAGCAGCCCGCGTCCGGATATGTCCACGGCCGCAAGGATCAGCGCCTCGTCCATGGGCAGGGTGATATCGCCGTAGCGCGTTATGCCGCGCTTCTCTCCCAAAGCCTCGGCAAAGGCGAGGCCGAGGCAGATGCCGATGTCCTCGACGCTGTGGTGGTCGTCAACATAGGTGTCCCCCGCGCAGGCGAGCGAAAAACCAAAGCCGCCGTGGCGGGCGAAAAGCGTCAGCATATGGTCGAGGAAGCCGACGCCAGAGGCGATCTCCCCACAGTCGGCGGGATCGTCGAGGTTGAGATACAGGTTGATGTCTGTCTCCGCAGTGCGGCGGATAATTCGTGCGGTTCTCATAGCTGCTGTTCCTCCAGGATCTGTTTGATCGCATCTGTCAGCGCGCGCATCTCTACGGGCAGGCCGATAGTTATGCGCAGATGATTTTCTATCCGCGGCTTGTCCCAGCGGCGGACGAGTATGCCGCGCTCGCGCAGCTTTTCGTAAAGCATCGCTCCGCTGACGCCGCGCTTCTGCGTAAAGATAAAATTCGTGCTGCTCGGCACGGTCTCGAAGCCGAGCCGGCCCAGCTCCGCGACAGTCTCCGCACGCGTTCTGATGATCTTTTCGCAGTTTTCACGGAAATATTCCTCATCCTGCATCGCTGCAACGCCCGCAAGCGAGGACAGGCGGTTGATGCAGTAGGGGTTCGTTGAAAACTTTATTTTGTTCAGGTCCGCGATAAGCCCCGGACTGGCGATGGCGAAGCCGAGCCTAGCGCCCGCGAGCGAACGGGACTTGGAAAAGGTCTGCGCGACGATGAGGTTATCATATTCCCGCGTCATCGGCACACAGCTCTCGCCCCCGAAATCGACGTAGGCCTCGTCTATCAGAACGACATCGTCGGGGTTATGCTCGACGATGCCGCGGATCTGCTCCCGCGTAAGGGCAAGGCCTGTAGGCGCGTTGGGGTTTGCGATGACGATCGTGCGGCCGAGCCCGTAATAGTCCTCCGGCGCTATCGAAAAATCCTCCCGCAGCGGGACCTTCAGGCAGTCGATGCCGTACAGCCGGCCGTATACCTCGTAAAAGCCGTAGCTTATATCGGGAAATGCCGCGCCCTTTTCCTCGCCGCAAAAGGCCATGAAGGAGAAGTTCAGAATATCGTCCGAACCGTTGCCGGTGTAGACACAGTCGGTTTCCACGCTGAAACGGTCCGCGATCGCCCGCGTGAGCGCGCGCGTGTCGGGGTCGGAGTAAAGGCGCAGGTCGCCGACCTCGCGGCTGTTCACCGCCTCTATGACCTTCGGAGACGGGAGATATGGCGATTCGTTCGTGTTGAGCTTTATGTATTTCTTGTCCTGCGGCTGTTCGCCGGGGACGTATGCCTCGAGCGAGGAAAAGCGTTGGCTTAAAAATCTGCTCATGTCTTATTCCTCCTCAAACCTTACAGTAACGCTGCGGGCGTGCGCGTGCAGCCCCTCCTCCTCGGCAAAACGGGCGATCTTCCTGCTCGCGCTCTCAAGCGCCCCGGCGGTGTAGCAGGTGAAGGACGAGCGCTTGACGAAGTCATCGACGGATAGCGGACTTGAAAAGCGCGCCGTGCCGCTCGTCGGCAGCGTGTGGTTCGGCCCCGCGAAGTAGTCACCCAGCGCCTCGGGACAGTATTTGCCGAGAAAGATGGACCCCGCGTTACGTATGCTGTCCAGCCACTGCATCGGCTCGTCCACGCAGAGCTCAAGATGCTCAGGCGCTATCTCGTTTGCGACTTCAACGCCCTTTTCCAGCGTCGGCGCAACGATTATCTTTCCGTTTCTGTCTATCGACGCGCGCGCTATCTCTTCGCGCGGCAGCAAAGGAAGCTGCTCCTCCAGCTCCCCGCGCACCGCCTGCGCAAGGTCCGCGCTGTCTGTTATGAGAACGGCGGAGGCGTTTTTGTCGTGTTCCGCCTGCGAGAGCATGTCCGCCGCGACGAAGCGCGGGTCCGCCGTTTTGTCGGCGATTATGAGTATCTCGCTCGGGCCCGCTATCATGTCGATGGCTACCGTGCCGAAAACCTGGCGCTTAGCCTCAGCGACGAACACGTTGCCCGGGCCGACGATCTTGTCCACGCGCGGCACGCTCTCCGTGCCGTAAGCGAGCGCCGCGACAGCCTGCGCCCCACCGATCTTGAAGATGCGGGAAACTCCCGCGAGGCGGGCCGCGGCGAGTATCGCGGGCAGCACGCGCCCGTTCTTCGCGGGCGTTACCATTATAACTTCGCCAACGCCCGCGATAGCGGCGGGCAGGCAGTCCATCAAAACGGTGCTTGGATAAGCGGCCGTGCCGCCGGGGACGTAAATTCCCGCGCGGGCCAGCGGCGTCACTTTCTGGCCGAGGATGATGCCCGGCTTTTCGAAGCGGAAGCCCTCGCGCCTCTGGTGTTCGTGAAAGGCGGCAATATTGTCGCGCGCCTCTGTAAGTATCTCCATGAGCTCGTCGGGCACCTCGGCGCAGCCTGCGTCCCATTCCTCCCGCGTCACCTCAAGCGTCTCAGGCGTCCAGCCGTCGAAGCGCGCGGTATATTCGCGCAGAGCGGCGTCGCCGCGGGCACGCACATCCGCAATGATCGCGGAAACCGTATCCGAAACGGCGCTCGTATCCTCCGGAGCGCGCATGAAAATGTCGTCCGGGGCCATATCTTCAAAGGGGATTATTCTGATCATTTCTTCTCTGCCTCCAGCATAGCGGCGATCTGTGACGCGAGCGCGCTGATGCGTTCATTTTTGAACTTATAGCCCGCGCGGTTCGCGATCAGCCGCGCGGAAATGGGCACTATCGTCTCATAGACTTCAAGGTCGTTTTCCAAAAGCGTCGTGCCCGTCTCGACGATGTCCACGATAACGTCCGACAGCCCGAGCAGCGGCGCGATCTCTATCGAGCCGTTGAGCTTTATGATGTCTATCTCACGGCCGCGCGAGGCGAAATAATCCGAGGCGATGCGCGGGAATTTCGTTGCGACGCGCACGGTGCGCGCGGTCGGCATGCGTTCGCCCTTCCTGCCGGCTACACACATGCGGCATTTGCCCATGCCCAGGTCGAGCAGCTCATAGACGTCCGACCCCTCCTCGAGCAGGATATCCTTGCCGACAACGCCTATGTCCGCCGCGCCGCGCTCGACGTATATCGCAACGTCCGAGGGCTTCGCCCAGAAATAGCGGACGCGGTTTTCCTCGTTTTCAAAGATCAGCCTGCGGCTGTTCTCAAGGATCGACGGGCAGCCGCAGCCGAGCTTTTCAAAAATGGCATAGGCTTTTTCGCCAAGCCTGCCCTTAGGCAGGGCGATATTCACAAAGTCGTTCATTTTGCCGCCTCCTGCGAAAATATGATGGTCTCGCGGCATCTGGGCGTCTCCCCGCCGCTCTTCTGAACGCGGACGCTGCCATAAATCCCGCGCAGCCTGACCGCGTCACGGGCTACGAGCAGGGGGTCGTCGCTCTCATTGTAAAGCAAAAGCACTTCTGCGTCAATTCCGTTCTCACTCGTCAGATACCGTTCCAGCAGCCCGAGGTAGACGGCAAAACCCACCGCGCCGCCGCCGAGGCCGAAGCGGGGCAGCAGCCTGTCATAGCGCCCGCCGGACAAAACGCCCGCGGGCACGCCCTCGACAAAGCCCTGGAAGATAACGCCGTTATAATAGTTCATATCGCTGGCTATAGAAAAATCGAGATTCACGCTGTCGCCGCCGTCCATGGCACGTACGAGCGCGAAAACCTCCTCCAGCTCGCAAAGCGCCGCGTGCGTGGTTTCATTCACATCCAGCTCGCGCGCCTTTTCGACCGCCGTCTCAAACGGACCGTAGAGCGAGGTAAGCGCAGCAAGCTTCCCTGTAAGCGTTTCCGGAACGCCGTTTTTCTCACAGAGCGCGCGGACCTCGTGGGCATTTTTGTGTGAGATAAGCTCCGTCAGCTCTGCGCGCACGTGGGCAGGCAGCCCTGTCTCGTCGAGCAGGCCGAGGATCAAGCCCATGTGGGAGACGTCGAGTATGCTGTTTTTTGACAACAGCTTCAGACTGCTCTCAGCGAGGAAAATGACCTCCGCCGTCGTGAACGCGTCCTGCGGCCCGATGCACTCCAGCCCGACCTGCATGATCTCGCGGAACTCGCGCCCGCCGTCGTTCGGGCGGTAGACATTCTCGCTGTAATAGACCTTCGCCGTCTGCCCGTCGCGCGCGTTCTTGACGATCGAGAGCGTGATGTCCGGTTTGAGCGCCATGAGCTTTCCCGAAAGGTCGGTAAATGTCAAAATACTGCCCGTCTGCAGAAAGGAGCGGTTCTCGCCGTAGAAGTCATATTCCTCGAATTTGCTCATACGGTATTTTGTATAGCCGTGTTTTTCATACAGCGAGCGCAGCGCGAGCACCGCTTCCTCGTCGCGGCGCAGGGTAAGGCTGTTTATATCCATGGGATTTCTCCTTTTTTGTTTTCTCTTTTTATTTTACTATGACAGTATTATAATTTATTCGGCTCTGCAAGGGGATACTTTTTTGCCCGTACCTGTCATTTTTCTATCGCTTGACCAGGCCGGGTTCCCTTTCAGGGGGACATACTATCTCCCCTATCCTTATTCCATCAAAAGAATACATCATGCTAACGCATTAGTCAAGTAGCAAGCTAAAGTTCAGCTTATTACACAAATCTTTCCGCTATCTGGCCGCAAAGCCAGAAAAAAACAGACAAAACCATTGATTACCGGTCGAAAATTGATGATTTATTCATAAATGCATGCTATAATTTAGAGACTTTAATTGTTGAAGGTAAGCGTATGATAAGAATTGGACTGGACGTCGGCTCAACGACGCTGAAGTGCGTCGTGCTTGACAGCGACAATAACATACTTTACAAAAAATATGAGCGTCACTATTCGCGCATATCGGAAAAATCAGCGCAGCAGCTGTGTGAGATCCGCGAAAAGTTCCCCGATCTGAGGGAGTGCTCCCTCTGCGTATCCGGCTCTGCGGGAATGGGCTTCGCCCAGAAGGCGGGGCTTCCGTTTTATCAGGAAGTCTATGCGACCCGCGCGGCGATAAAACAGCTCCTGCCGGACACGGACGTCGTTATTGAACTCGGCGGCGAGGATGCGAAGATCCTTTTCCTCTCCGGCGCGATGGAGGTTCGTATGAACGGCTCCTGCGCCGGCGGCACGGGCGCCTTCATCGACCAGATGGCAACGCTGCTCGGCGTCTCGCCGGATGAGATGGACAAGCTCGCCGAGGATTTCGGCAAGATATATTCCATCGCTTCGCGCTGCGGCGTTTTTGCCAAAAGCGACATTCAGCCGCTGCTCAACCAGGGCGCGCGCAAGGAGGATATCTCCGCGAGCATTTTTGCCTCCGTCGTCAACCAGACGATCGCGGGACTCGCGCAGGGACGCGAAATAACGGGAAACGTTGTCTACCTTGGCGGCCCGCTGACATTTTTGAGCCAGCTTCGCGCCTCATTCAACCGCAGCCTCGGGCTCGAGGGCTACTGCCCGGAGAATTCGCTGTACTACGTCGCGCTCGGCGCGGCCCTGCTCGATACGGGCGCAGTCGTCGACCTGGACGAGGCCATAACGCAGATCGGCGCATTTTCCGGCGCCGGCGACTTCAAAAGCAGCCGCCCGCTCTTCGCGAGCGAGGCGGAGTACGAGGACTTCAAGGCCCGCCACAGCCTCGATATCTCCCCCGAGAACAAGCCTCTTACAGAGTCAAAGCGCGCTTACATAGGCATCGACGCCGGCTCCACGACCGTCAAGGCGGTCGTCCTCAACGAGAACGAGGAGCCCGTGTTTACAAAATACATGTCCAACAGCGGTAACCCCGTCCCTCTCGTCAAGGGCTTTCTCGAGGAGATCTACGAGCGCTTTCCTGACATAAACATCGTTTCCTCAGCCTCCACGGGCTACGGCGAGGAGATCATCAAAAACGCCTTCCATATCGATATGGGAGTCGTCGAGACTATAGCCCACTTCACCGCCGCGAAAAAATATGACCCCGAAGTCGATTTTATCATAGACATCGGCGGTCAGGACATAAAATGTTTCCGTATAAGAAACGGCGCCATCGATAACATCTTCCTCAACGAAGCCTGCTCCTCCGGCTGCGGGTCGTTTTTGCAGACCTTCGCGGGCGCTCTGGGCTATTCCATCGAGGAGTTCGCCGAAAAGGGCATATTCGCGGACAGGCCCGTCGACCTCGGCTCCCGCTGCACGGTTTTCATGAACTCCTCCGTCAAACAGGCGCAGAAGGACGGCGCGAGCATCGAGAATATCTCCGCCGGCCTGTCTGTCAGCGTCGTCAAAAACGCGCTTTACAAGGTCATCCGCGTCACCGACGCCGCCGCGCTCGGTGAGCATATCGTCGTCCAGGGCGGCACATTCCTCAACGACGCAGT
>CAZIHY010000019.1:0-2354 GCA_964539115.1 uncultured Oscillospiraceae bacterium | reverse complement strand
CTTCATCGGCGGCAACCGCTGCGAAAAGCCGCTCGCGCTGAAAAACGCGGGGAAGAAATACAATCTCTTCGACTACAAGAAAGAGCTTCTCGACTCCTACGCCGACTGCGAGGGGCCGCGAGGCGTTATCGGGCTTCCGATGGGGCTTAACATGTTCGAGCTCCTGCCATTCTGGCACACGTTTTTCAAGACGCTGGGCTTCGGCGTGCGCCGCTCGCCGGAATCGAACAGAAAGCTCTATCTCTACGGCCAGAAGACCATCCCCTCCGACACCGTGTGCTATCCTGCGAAACTCCTGCACGGCCACGTCGAGGCGCTGCTGGATGCGGGCGTCGACGCCATATTCTACCCCTGCATGACATATAATCTGGATGAGGGGAAGGGCGATAACCACTATAACTGCCCGGTCGTCGCCTATTACCCGGAGGTCATCGGGGCCAACGTGCCGGGTTTGAGAGAAACCAAGTTCATCTACGACTATCTCGGCATACACAGGGTGAAGGACTTCAAAAAGAAGCTCTGCGAAATACTGAACCGCGAGTTCGGCGGCTTTGCGCAGAACGGGGTCTCCGCCGCCGTCGACACGGCTTTTGCCGAGTACCGGAGCTATATGTCGCGGCTGCACGACAAGGGGCAGGAATATCTCCGCATCGCGGAGAGCGATGGCACGCCCGTCATCGTGCTCTGCGGACGGCCGTATCATCTCGACCCCGAGGTCAACCACGGTATAGACAAGCTTATAACGGACTGCGGCGCAGTGCTTATAACCGAGGACTCTGTCGCGCCGGAAATGGAGCCGGTCAAAACGACGGTTCTTGACCAGTGGACATACCACTCCCGCCTCTATGCCGCCGCGAAATACGTCGCAGAGAGCAAAAATCCCGACCTCAACCTCGTGCAGCTCGTGTCCTTCGGCTGTGGCGTGGACGCGATAACGACCGACGAGGTGCGCTCCATTCTCGAGGGCGGGGACAAGATCTACACCCAGATAAAAATCGACGAAATAACCAATCTTGGAGCCGTCAAGATCAGGCTTCGCAGCCTGTTCGCGGCGGTGTCCGAAAAGAAGAACGGACAGGGCTGAAATTTATGCTGGACAAGGAAAACAGAGTTGAATTTACAAGGGAAATGCGCGATACATACAAGATCCTCTTTCCCAACATGTGCGATATACATTTTCACATACTGCAAAAGGTGTTTCAGAGCTACGGCTACGACATCGAGCTGCTGACCAGTACCGACCAGAGCGTTATTGACGAAGGGCTCAAGTACGTCCACAACGACACCTGTTACCCTGCGCTTCTGACAATCGGTCAGATGATAGCCGCGCTCAAGAGCGGTAAGTATGACGTTGACCACACCGCGCTTATGATGAGTCAAACAGGCGGCGGCTGCCGCGCCTCGAACTACATACATCTCCTGCGCAAGGCTCTCAAAAACGCGGGACTTCCCCAGGTGCCGGTCATCTCCATCAGCCTCGGCATGGAGAAAAACAGCGGATTTAAGATAACCCTGCCGCTGGCGCGCCGTGCGATGGGCGCAGTCGCCTGCGGGGACCTGCTTATGCTCCTGGGCAACCAGACGCGTCCATATGAGGTCAACGAGGGCGAGACCGACGCACTCATAAACCGCTGGATAGACGAGCTTTCCGATAATTTCGTAAGCGGAAAGGACTTTGCCGCAAGGCAGATACGAGGTGTGTTCCGCCGCATCGTCGCCTCATTTGACGCCGTGCCGATCGAGAAAGTGCCCAAGGTAAAGGTCGGCATCGTCGGGGAGATTTACGTCAAGTATTCGGCGCTGGCAAACAATAACCTCGAAAAATTTCTCGCTGACGAGGGCTGCGAGGTCATGGTGCCCGGGCTAATGGGCTTTTTGTTCTACTGCGTCATCAATAATATCCGTGATATCGAGCTTTACGGCGGAAGCCAGGCGGTCAAAAAGCTGGTCGAGATGCTGTATGCATATCTGCGCCAGTTCGAGACGGCGCTTATCGAGGCGGTGTCGGAGTGCCCGAAGTTCATCGCGCCCGCCTCCGCGGACCGTGTGCGCGAGCTGGCCGAGCCCGTGATTGGCACCGGCTGCAAGATGGGCGAGGGATGGCTGCTCACCGGAGAGATAATGGAGCTCATAGGTCACGGCTACGAAAACGTCATCTGCGCACAGCCGTTCGGCTGCCTGCCTAACCATATCGTCGGCAAGGGCATGATAAGAAAAATACGCACGATGCTGCCGGAAGCAAACATCGTGCCGATAGATTATGACCCCGGCGCCACAAAGGTGAATCAGGAAAACCGGATCAAGCTTATGCTCGCCGTCGCTGGTGAGCGCCTGCGTGAGGACGCGCAGGAACC
>CAZIHY010000018.1:0-29131 GCA_964539115.1 uncultured Oscillospiraceae bacterium | reverse complement strand
TTAGTACAGAATTTGATATGTACTTGGCGGAAGAAAACTGTTAAAGTTTAATTGAAGAAATATATTTGAAGGATCAAATTCAGGAGAGGAGTAGTTATTTTGAGTAAAAGATACGCAAATTTACTTTCGCCTGTTCAGGTCGGAGGAGTATTGTTGAGAAACCGCATGATCGCAACTCCGGCACTGCCTCACTATGTTCAGGGAACTGAGCCTTATCCTACTGAAAAAGTAATGACGCTGCTCATAAACCGCGCAAAAAATGGTGCGGCCGCAGTTGCCATAAACCACATTGAACCGCATTCTCCACTGACGCATGAGGGCGGCCTGACCTATACCGACAAGGTCAAACATTATGTGCGTATGGATCCAAACTACCTGTCCACCCACGCCTATATATGCCAGATGATTGACGGGATACGCAATTACGGCGCAATCGCGACAATCGGCGCCATGGGACACTATTCCCAACGATATCCGAACCTTCCGCACGAGGGTCGCCGAGCAACCCGTCAGGATCCCTCCAGGGAACTAACAGATCATACCGCCTATATGACAAAAAAGGATATACAGGAATACATCGAAAACACGGTTGAAGCTGTCAGGATAATGCGCCCATGGGGATTTGACATGTTCCATCTTCACGGCGGATATAACCTGATGCCGATATCGCAGTTTGCAAATCCCCGGCTAAACATGCGCAAAGATGAATACGGAGGCAGCACAAAAAACCGCTATCGCCTGCTGGCTGAACTGGCAGACGCCCTAAAGCAGAGCTTTGGAAAGGACTTTCCGATAGAACTGCTTTGGACCGCGGAGGAATGGGACGGATACAGCGTCAGCGAATCCATCGAGGGCCTAAGCTACTGCGAGGGACTAATAGATTTTGCTCATGTGCGCCACTGGGAGTATGACACACAGCACGCTATCAATCTGGATATCACGCGAAAAAACCCATGTCCGAACCTCGAGGCGGCCGCAGCCCTGCGTGCAGGGTTACGGGCAAAAGGCATCAGGATGCTCGTTGGCGTCTCGACGGCACTTCAAGACCCGGATTTTAATGAGGCGATCATTGCCGGTGGTAAGGCCGATCTTATTTGCATGGCCCGTGCGTGGATGGCCGACCCCGAGTATGGGAAAAAGATTTATGAGGGCCGCGGCGAGGATATTATTCCCTGTCTCAAATGCAACAAGTGTCATGTACCGACACCCAGTGACAAATTCCGCAGCTTCTGCGCCGTAAATCCTGTACTGGGCATAGAAGATAAAGTTGACCGCATGATAGCGCCCGTGGAGAGAAAAAAGCGTGTGGCGGTTGTCGGCGGCGGCCCCGCGGGAATGAAGGCCGCGGTGATCTGCGCGGAGCGGGGGCATGACGTGACGTTGTTTGAAAAGAATTCCGCACTGGGAGGACAGCTCAGGCATGCGGACTATGCCGATTTCAAGTGGCCGCTGAAGAACTTCAAGGACTGGCTGATCGCGCAGTGCAGCAAGGCCGGCGTAAATGTACGCTTGAACACGCTTGCAACCGGTGAAATGCTTGAAAACGAAGGATTTGAAGAGGTTGTTGTTGCTGTTGGTCCCGTGTTTGACCGTCCAGGTATCCCGGGAATCGACGGGGAAAACGTACTCACGGCGATGGAAGCCTACGGAGCGGACCTTCCGGAGAAGGTGGCAATAATCGGCGGAAGTGAGACCGGGGTTGAGACCGCGATTTATCTGGCGCGCACAGGGCATAAAGTCACCGTTCTGACGCGAGGTGATCTTATTGCGCCGGATGCACCGGAAAACCACTATGCCGGGCCTCTGCGCAGATATTACATGAGAGAGGAAAATATCACGACTGTATTCGGTGTAACATCCTATGTGAGGATAGAAAACGGCGCGGTGGTATATATGGATTCCGACGGTGAGGAGCAAACTGTTGAAGCTGCGGCAGTCATCCTCGCAACGGGAACCTCCGGGAATCCTTCCGCCGCATCGTCTCTTTACAGTCGCACGGCTGAGCGTACACAATATATTGGAGACTGCGTTCGGGGAGGAGATGTGCACAAGGCTGTCAGCAGTGCTTTCTTTGCCGCAAATCAGATTTGAATTGGAAGTAGCCTGTGCATCTGAATGGCTTGTGGATGGTGATGACGATGGCCTGATTGATTTATCAGTAAGCATTTAAACCCGTTATTTGCAGAAATCATGTGCTGCCTTTACTAGAAGTACAAGTTGATGAAATTAATAAGAAAGGGGTATAAATTATGAGATGCAGATTGTTATGTATTCTGCTTGCAACACTGATGCTTGTTTCTTGTCTGGCGTGTGCGAAAACTGATGAAAACATAGAAGCCCCTGAGGATGCGGCGTCTCCCTCGGCACCGGCAGAAGAGCAATCTCCCGTAGAACAGGAACCGGAGGCAGAGCCTCAGACACCCGAGGATGTCGGATTTTATCCTGTAGTTGATGAAGTAATCGATCTGACTGTCTTTCAGGGCGTTGCTGGTTTCTTGGTGACGAGTTTCGGCAGCAGCGACGATTGGAACGAACTCGGAGCCTATAAGCGTGCCGAGGAGGTGACAAATGTACATATCACATGGAATTTCATTAATCAGGACAACTATTCCGAGAAGCTGAACGTCATGTTTGCCAGCGAAGAGTATTCGGATTTCATTCAGGCTGCAGAGAGCTATTATTCCGGTGGCAGGGACGCGCTGGTTGAGGATGGAGTCTGCTATGACCTGGCTCCGATGCTTCATGACTATGCACCCGACTTCTGTGAGCGTATTGCGGATAATCCCGATCTGAAGGAATATATGCGCCAGATTACCTCAGACAGTGGCGTAATAACCAGCATATGGACTGTCGCCGAAGCGGTGACCAATGGACTTGTTATCCGCAAGGATTGGGTAGACAAGCTTGGAATGGAGCTTCCAACCACTATCGACGAGCTTCACGATGTCCTTACAGCGTTCAAGGTGGACCTTGGAATCAAACATCCAATGCTGATGCTGTCGACCTTCTCTTATAACAACGCTATTTTCTCCAACAGCTTTGACGTTATAGCGACACGCAAAACCGGAGACATCGCGTGGCAGGTCGATGATGACGGGATTGTAACGGCATCGATTCTCAAGCCGGAGTTCAAGGAATACCTCATGCTGCTCAATGCGTGGTATGAGGAGGGACTGATAGACGATGAGACTCTTAATATTTCCAATATTGGCAAATTCGATGACTACATTCTGGCCGGTGAGGTCGGTTTCCTTGGAAGCAATACGAATGTGCTTGGCGCTTCCTTTGCCGAACAAAGCATCGATCCGGAATACAATATGTATCCGCTTGCTGACCTGAAGTATAACAGCGATACAACACATCTTGGCCCTGTGGAATACACGCTTGACAACAACTGCGGCTGGGCGATCACCACTCAGTGCAAATATCCGGAGGCGGCGTTGTCATACATAAACTGGTTTTTCACCGAGGAGGGCCATAATTACGCAAACTTCGGTCTTGAAAACGAGGTGTTCACCTATGACGAGAATGGAAATCGTCAGCTCACCGAACTCATAACTAACAATCCCGATGGCATGACACAGAGCATAGCTATGACGTATTACCGCGTCGGAAGCGTTCCCTGTCTCGTCGTCACGGAGAGCAGTTTGATGCAGTCTACCAGCGAAGCATATTCCGCTGCGCTGGAGATATGGCCGTCTAACCGCGACAACTCCCATGGTTATTACGGTGACCTCAATGCCGGGGAAGCGGACATATACTCGTCAAGTTCTGGCGATATTTCAACCTGTATAGACGAAAATATATCAATGTTTGTTATAGGAGAGGTTTCGTTTGATGAGTATGACGATTTCATTGCTAAGCTGTATGATCTTGGAATTGAGGCTTTGATTGAGGTAAAACAGGCGGCTTACGACAGATATATAAAGCGGTAATATTCGCCTCAGGCAAAAAACGCATCTCTGCGAATAACAGAGATGCGTTTTATTAAATGATATTGTCCGGTTTGAACTAGTCATCATGAAAGCGGTGAAGCATTATAAAAAAATATCCAATACCCACTTGACAATTATGGTTCATTCTGTTAAGATACAAAAGCTGTCATCAAGAGATAGAAATTTGCCTCGGTAGCTCAGTTGGTAGAGCAGCGGACTGAAAATCCGCGTGTCGTTGGTTCAATTCCGACCCGAGGCACCATGTGCGGGCGTAGCTCATTTGGCAGAGCGCCACCTTGCCAAGGTGGAGGTAGCGAGTTCGAATCTCGTCGCCCGCTCCAAAATTTTATATGGCGCCATAGCCAAGTGGTAAGGCAGAGGACTGCAAATCCTCGATTCCCCAGTTCAAATCTGGGTGGCGCCTCCAAATTCACTAAAAACGACCTGTTAAAGCAGGTCGTTTTGTTGATACATAGCTGGAAATCTTTTCTTGATATGGGGTTGCAGGCATTTATGATAGTATAACAGAAAGGGATGACAATGAAAGAAAACGCACTCACTCAAGGCAGTATTTTCAAGGGCCTGCTGGGCTTTTCCGTGCCATACATGCTGGCGAATATACTCCAGGCGCTGTACGGAAGCGTTGATGCGATGGTCGTTGGCCAGTTTTCGAATGCGGCCGGGCTCTCTGCCGTCGCAACAGGCAGTATGGTCATGATGACGATAAACTGCCTTATAACCGGTCTGTGCACCGGAGGAACGGTGCTGATCGGTCAATATTGGGGAGCGCAGCAAAAACAGGACGTCAAAGAGACGATAGGAAACATGTTCGTCATCTTCGGCATAGTCGCGGTTGCGCTCATGGCGATACTTCTGTGTGCGTCCAACCTCATCGTGGGGCTTATGAGCACGCCTGAGGAGGCCGTTGTGCCCACGCTGCACTATACGCGCATCTGCTATGTCGGTATCATTTTCACGGCCGGCTATAACGCTGTCAGCGCGATACTGCGCGGAATGGGAGATTCCAAAAAGCCGCTTATCTTTATCGGCGTCGCCTGTGTCTGCAATATCATGCTCGACCTCATCTTTGTCGCGGGCTGCGGCCTTGGCGCGGCCGGCGCTGCGATAGCGACCAGCGCGTCACAGGGGATCAGCTTCTTTGTGGCCGTCATATACCTCCGGAGCCATAACTTTGTTTTTGACTTCAAAAAAGAGAGTTTCAAGCCTGTCAGAGACAAGATAAAACGCCTTCTGCGCCTTGGTGTGCCGCTGAGCCTTCAGGACGCACTGGTGAGCGTATCATTCCTCTTTATCCTGGTCATCATAAACCATATGGGAGTCATCGCTTCCGCGACAGCCGGAGCCTGCGACAAGCTTGTCACCTTTGCAATGATGCCGCCCGGCGCATTCACTGCGGCGCTCGCGACGGTTACGGCGCAGAACGTCGGCGCAAATCAAATGCCGCGCGCCAGAAAGAGCTTCTTTGTCGGTATGGGAATGTCCCTTGTCGTGGGGATAGTGCTGGCTGCTATTATGGCGCTGTTCCCCAGACAGCTGACGAGTCTCTTCACCTCCGACCCTGAGGTTATCGCAATGGGCCCGCTGTATCTGTGGCCATATGCTGTTGAGTCTGTGCTCGTTTGCATTGTGTTCAGCTATAACGGCTTCTTCAACGGCTGTGGACATTCGACGATTTCGATGTCTGCGCACCTGCTTTCAACATTCCTCGTCCGCGTCCCCGTCGCCTGGTTTTTGAGCACTCTGCCCGGTGCGAACCTCGCATATGTGACCGCCGCTGCGCCGATTTCCTCCGCGGTGCAGATCGTTATATTGTTTATCTACATGCGTATTGGCAAGTGGAAAACACCAAAGGGCATAGATTAAAATGTCAAAGGCGCTCATGTACAGAAATGAGCGCCTTTTTTGTCAGTTACAGGCATTTATGAATTTTTCCGCCTCGGCAGCGGCAACAGCCCCGTCGGAAGCTGCTGTCACGATTTGATGCAGGGGCTTGCGTCTGATATCGCCCGCCGCAAAAACGCCCGGAATGTCTGTGTGGGTAAACTCGTCTGTATCGATGTAGCCGTTTTCATCCAGCTTTACCTGTCCCTGAAAAAGCGAAGTGTCTGGTTCCAAGCCGACATATACGAAAACACCGAGACCACCGTCCGGTTCGATGGTTTCCGTCCCACCGGTCAGCTTGTTTTTTATAACTGCTCCCCGCAGTTTGCCGTTCCCGTAAACGCGTATTAGCTCGGTGTTGAAGCGGACGGTTATCTTCTGGTGCTGCATCAACCTGTCCGCCGCGGCGCGGGAGCAGCGCAAGCGGTCTCCCCGAACGAGCACTGTGACCTTATTACCGAAGCGCGTGAGATATACGGCTTCCTCTGTCGCGCGGCAGCCTCCGCCGACGACGAAAATTTCTTTCCCGCGGAAAAGGGCACCGTCACACGCGGCGCAGCTGCTTATGCCGCGTCCGCGGAACTCCACTTCGCCTCCAAAGCCCGCCCGTCGGGGTAAGGCGCCGGAGGCGATGATGACACTTTTTGCGGCAATGCTGCCAGAGGGAGTCAGTATCCTTTTAGGCGTGGACAAGAGCGAAACTCCGGTTATCGGCGCGGCGTATACCTCAGCGCCGAAGGCTTCGGCTTGATGGAGCATCTTCCGCACCAGCTCCGCTCCGGAGATGTCGGGAACGCCCGGATAATTTGAGACCTCGCTTATGACGGCCGCCTGTCCGCCGGGGACCGCGGTATCGAGTATCAGCGTTTCCAGCCCGGCGCTGGCGGCGTAAATACCGGCGGAAAGGCCCGCACAGCCTGCACCGAGTATGACAAGGTCATGGTTTTCCACTTCTTTTCTCCCTTTGCGACAAGATATAATACAGTTTTTGCCGCATATTGCGGTTTTATTCTATAAAGCCGCGAGGGACGCCGCTCGACTATTGGGGTGCGATATGTTATACTTGGAAAAAATCTTCACTTGGGAGAATTGTAAATATGGACAGGGAATATGCGCTTTATGCGGTAGAAAAGGCTGTTGAGATCCTCGGGATAGACAGCCCGACAGGGTATACGAAAAGGGCTGCTGAATGGGTCAGACGCGAGTTTGCCTCGCTCGGTTTTGAGGCGAAGCCGCTTGCCAAAGGCGGAGTCATGATCGATCTCGGCGGAAAGGACAGCGGCGACGGGCTTATCCTCCAGACGCATGTAGACACGCTGGGAGCAATGGTCGCGGAGATAAAGGATAACGGACGCCTGCGCGTTACAAGTCTTGGCGATATGCACGCCGGGAATGCGGAGGGCGAGAATGTACGCGTTTATGCACGTGACGGCAGGGGATATGAGGGCACATATCAGCTTTGCAACCCGTCGATACACGTCAACAAGGGATATGACGATGTTAAGCGCAGCTTTGAAACGATGGAGGTCGTGCTCGACGAAGACGTCAAAAACGGCGGTGATGTCCGCGCACTGGGGCTGGACGTCGGGGATATCGTCGCTTTCGATCCGCGCACCCGCATCACAGAGTCGGGGTATATAAAGAGCCGCTTCCTTGACGACAAACTGGAGGTCGGTGTTTTGTTGGCCCTTGCCAAGTATATTTCGGATAATAGATCCAAACTTGCTCGCCGCGTATACGCGCACGTTACCGTTTATGAGGAGGTCGGACACGGCGGAGCAGGTCCCGTTCCCGCCGGCGTTACGGAGGCGATAAGCATAGACATGGGCTGCGTAGGCGACGGTGTTCAGTGCACGGAAAAGCAGGTTTCCATCTGTGCGAAGGACTCTGATGGGCCTTACAGCTATGAGGTCGTGACTAAGCTTGTGAACGCGGCGAAGCGCGAGGGTGCGGATTATGCGATCGACGTCTATCCAAACTACTGCTCGGATGCAGGGGCGGCGGTCATCGCGGGAAACGACATACGCCACGGGCTCCTTGGCGCGGGTATTTATGCCAGCCACGGTTACGAGCGCAGCCATATCGACGGCGTATGGAATACGCTAAAGGTGCTCAAGGGATACCTTGAAATATAACGGTACAGCCCCAGTAAGGGGGCGAAACAGGGATCATCGTAAAGGAATATAAAATTATGATTAAGATACTTTTTGTCTGCTATGGCAACATATGCCGGAGCCCGATGGCGGAATTTGTTATGAAGGACCTTGTGTCAAAGGCGGGGAGGGAGCAGGAATTCTATATCGAGTCCGCCGCAACGAGCGCGGAAGAGCTGGGAAATCCGGTCTATCCTCCGGCGCGGCGAAAGCTCGCCGAGCATGGCATAGATTCCGCGGGAAAGACGGCAAGGCAGATAACGCGTGCGGATTACGGGGAGTTTGACCTTTTGATCGGAATGGACAGCGCAAACAGGAAGAGCATGCTGAGACTTTTCGGCGGTGATCCGGAGGGGAAGGTTTCGCTGCTTCTGGACTTTACGGACCGCCCGGGAGATGTTGCCGACCCGTGGTATACGCGTGATTTCGACGCCGCGTGGCGCGATGTTTATGACGGCTGTCTCGCCCTTATGGACAGGTTCAGCCGATGAATATGAAAAAGGAGAGAAAACCGCGTGGTTCGCTCTCCTTTTTCATATTTCCCGTTACTCCGCGCCTGTTCAGCTGGCTGTCAGAACGTGGGTCAGCTTTGCCGTATTCGCTGCATTTATAAAGTACGGCTCTTAGGACCCGTCCAGCGGCACATAGTTCCGGGGCGTTTGAAACGGCCAGGACGGCGTAATATGGAAGAATCGCGGAGACTTGCGGTAAAAATGCAAATCAGCTTGACAAGCGTATAAATGCAGTGTATACTGACAGCGTAAATTGAATAAGATCTTCAGGGCAGGGTGCAAGTCCCTACCGGTGGTATAGCCCACGAGCCGCAAGGTATGATTCGGTGAAACTCCGAAGCCGACAGTATAGTCTGGATGGAAGAAGATATAGTGATGCGAAAGCTGTTTTTGCATGTTTGATTATTGCTCTGGAATGTTTACTGTTCCGGAGTTTTTTGTTTTTCAGACTGCGTGAACCTGCGATTTCCAAAGCCCTGAACGTTTTGTTCAGGGCTTTTTTCATTTGGAGGTGGAAAAGTGAACGACATTGAATATATGCGCATGGCGCTCAAACTCGCCGAAAAAGGCTGCGGCTGGGTATCGCCAAATCCGATGGTGGGTGCGGTCATCGTAAAAGACGGGAGAGTCATAGGCCAAGGCTGGCATGAGCGGTATGGCGGGCTGCACGCGGAGCGAAACGCCCTTGCCGACTGTGCGGAGCCACCAGAAGGAGCGACGATGTATGTGACGCTGGAGCCCTGCTGCCATTACGGGAAGCAGCCGCCCTGCACGGACGCTGTTCTGGAAGCGGGTATCAGCCGGGTGGTCATAGGCTCCGCTGACCCTAATCCGCTGGTCTGCGGCAAGGGGGTGCGCATTCTGCGGGAGCACGGCGTTTCGGTTACGGAAAATGTGCTGAAAGAGGAGTGCGACCGCCTTAACGAGGTGTTTTTCCATTATATACGGACGAACCTGCCGTTCGTGGTCATGAAATACGCCATGACGATGGATGGGAAAATAGCCGCGTATACAGGAGAATCCAAGTGGATAACCGGAGATGCCGCCCGAAACCATGTCCAGCAGCAGCGGCATCGGTACAGCGCTATAATGGCCGGCGTTGGTACCGTGCTCGCGGACGATCCTCAATTGACCTGCCGCCTGGAGGGCGGGAAAAATCCGGTCCGCATAATTTGTGACTCCAAACTGCGTACGCCGTTTACCTCCCGAGTCGTTGCGACCGCGAACGATGTGCCGACGATCCTGGCCACCTGCTGTGCGGACGGGGAAAGACGCCTTGAATATGAGAAGGCCGGATGCCGTGTCCTTGTTGTCGGGGAAAAAGACGGCCATGTGGACCTACAGGAACTTATGCACCGGCTTGGACAGGAAAATATCGACAGCGTGCTTCTCGAGGGCGGCGGGACGCTGAACTGGTCGGCGTTGGAGAGCGGGGTCGTGCAGAAGGTCATGACCTATATAGCGCCGAAGCTCTTCGGTGGACGGGATGCGAAAACGCCGGTAGAGGGGGAAGGATTCCCTTCACCTTCAGAGGCTGTGCGCCTGAAAAACAGCAGGATGACCCGTCTGGGCGGGGATATTCTGATAGAAAGCGAGGTCTGATGGATGTTTACGGGTATCGTTGAGGAGATAGGCACCGTAGAGAGGATACAGAGAGGAAGAAATTCCGCCGTCCTGACGATACGGGCCGAAGCGGTGACCTCCGACCTGAAGCTCGGCGACAGCGTGGCTGTGAACGGGATATGCCTGACGGTAACGTCCTGTTCCGACTCGGGCTTCACGGCTGACGTGATGCACGAGACGCTCGACCGCTCGTCCCTTGCGGGAATAAAGAGCGGTTCGCATGTCAATCTTGAGCGGGCAATGCCCGCAAATGGGCGCTTTGGCGGGCATATCGTGTCCGGTCATGTGGACGGCGTTGGAAGGATAACGGAGATAAGGCGCGACGACACGGCGGTCTGGTATACGGTGCAGGCGGAGCCGGAGGTAATGCGATATATCGTCGAAAAGGGCTCCGTTGCGATAGACGGTGTGAGCCTAACGGTGGCGAGAGTGACGGACAGAGATTTCTCCGTGTCCACAATACCGCATACGCGCGGCGTGACCGTCCTCGGGGAGCGCCGTGTAGGGGACGCTGTGAATCTGGAAAACGACGTTATTGGAAAGTATGTCGAAAAGCTTCTGAGTCCGGCTGACACACAGCCCGCTCAAAGCACGATAACAAAGGATTTTTTGGCCCGGTATGGGTTTTAAGGAGGAGAAAAATAGTGGCTGAGTTTGAGTTCAACACGGTTGAAGAGGCTCTCGAGGAGCTGAGAAACGGAAAGATCATACTTGTGACGGACGACCCCGAAAGAGAAAACGAGGGGGATTTTATCTGTGCCGCGGAGTTTGCAACGACGGAAAACATCAACTTCATGGCGACGCACGGCAAGGGCCTTATCTGTATGCCGATGTCGGAGGAATATGTCCGCCGGCTGAAAATACCGCAGATGGTGGAGCAGAACACGGATAACCACGAGACGGCGTTCACCGTTTCCATCGACCATGTCTCCACGACCACCGGCATATCCGCCGCAGAGCGATCCATAACTGCTATGAAGTGCGTGGCGGAGGATGCCAGGCCTGAGGATTTTCGCCGCCCGGGACACATGTTCCCGCTGCTGGCGAAGAAAAACGGAGTTCTGGAGCGTGAGGGCCACACCGAAGCTACAGTCGACCTGTGCCGTCTTGCCGGGCTGAAGGAATGCGGCCTCTGCTGCGAGATCATGCGGGAGGACGGCACGATGATGCGGACGCCCGAACTTAAGGAGCTGGCAAAGCGCTGGGGAATTAAATTCGTAACGATAAAGGACCTGCAGAATTACCGCAAGTGCCACGACAGACTGATTGACCGCGTGGCAGTCGCCCATATGCCGACGAAATACGGCGAGTTCAATGCTTACGGCTATGTGAACCGCCTCAACGGGGAGCACCACATAGCGCTTGTGAAGGGTGAAATAGGAGACGGGGAAAATGTGCTGTGCCGCGTACATTCGGAGTGCATGACCGGCGATACCTTCGGTTCCCTGCGCTGCGACTGCGGCGAGCAGTTTGCGACGGCCATGACGCAGATAGAGCGTGAAGGGCGCGGCGTCCTGCTTTACATGCGTCAGGAGGGGCGCGGCATCGGACTTATAAACAAGCTGCGGGCTTATGAGCTTCAGGAGCAGGGGCTGGACACGCTGGACGCGAACCTCGCCCTGGGCTTTGCCGTTGACCAGAGGGAGTACTACATCGGTTCGCAGATACTGCGGGACCTCGGAGTTAAAAGCATGCGCCTTCTGACGAACAATCCGGACAAGGTTTACCAGCTCTCGGAGTTTGGAATCGAGATAACGCAGCGTGTGCCGATACAGATAAACGCGACGGTATATGACCTGCACTATCTGAAAACAAAGCAGGAAAGAATGGGACATATTCTGAAATACTGATAAAACGGAAAGGAAGTATTAAAAATGAAAACATTTGAAGGAAATCTGGTATCAAAGGAAATAAAGATCGGCATCGTCGCCGCCCGTTTCAACGAGTTTATAACCTCGAAACTGCTCAGCGGCGCGGTGGACGGCCTTCTGCGCCATGACGTCCGGGAGGATGACATAAATGTTGCATGGGTTCCGGGCGCATTTGAAATTCCGCTCATCGCGAAAAAAATGGCACAGAGCGGAAAGTATGACGCGGTCATTTGCCTTGGAGCGGTGATACGGGGCAGCACCAGCCACTATGAATGTGTATGCAGCGAGGTCTCGAAGGGGATAGCTCTGGCCTCTCTGGAGAGTGGGATCCCCGTTATGTTCGGCGTCCTTACGACAGAGAATATCGAGCAGGCGATCGAACGAGCGGGCACAAAGTCCGGAAACAAGGGCTATGAATGTGCTGAGGGAGCGATCGAAATGGTCAATCTGATACGGACGATAGGCGAGTGACGAAAGCGCGGCACGGGATATCTCCCGCGCCGCGTTCCTGTGTTATGGACAAACCGGACCTGTATTGCTGTACAGGTCCGGTTTTATGATTCGGTTCTCAATATAGTTTTACGCCATATATTTGCTGGCCGCGCGTGCCAACGACGACCGTGCTGTTATAACAGATGGGCGAAGCTTCGATATTGCTGCCGAGGTTTATCGCGTCCAGCCTTGTTCCGGTCAGGCCGTCGATCAGGTACATATAACCGCCGGTCGTGCAATAGAGGATATAGCCGTTGCCGTTCTCGTCATATATATCGACGGGGGAGGACCAGCTGTACATGTCGGACTGGAACTCCCAGGCAATCTCGCCTGTGTCCTTGCGCAGGGCGACGAGCTTGCCGCCGCTGCCGGTCGGGTTTCTGGCGACGGGGACGAAGATATAGTCGCTCAGTCCTTTCTTGCCAAGGGCGATCGTGCCCTGGACGCCGCCGGAGGTGCCGGAAACCGTATAGCAGTTATAATCCGTCTGCCATTCGATCTCGCCTGTCAGAGCGTCGATCTTCCAGACCGGGATGACCGCCGTGCCGCTGGCCGGCGCGCGCCAGCCGGCGTGGAACGAGGTGCTTATGTACACATATGGGTGGCCGTTTTCAAGCTCCAGAACGGGCGAACAGTTGGTATCGTCAAGAACGTTCTGCACCCAGTCGAGCGTCAGAGTGTTGAGATCGAGACACATGAGGATACCGTCGTTTGTAGCCATTATGATGTGTCCGCGCCAGATGACGGCGCTATCCTCCATGCCCAGATACCGTCCCGGGCTGTTGTGACCGTAGTAGCGCCATTTAACCGTGCTCGAAGGCGAGATGGAAACGGTTCCGGACTCGCTGTCGAAAACGGTGTTCAGTTTGATGATATACAGAATGCCGCTTTCTCCCGGATAGATCAGCTGATCGGTCTCGGCGTCCACCAGCGGCGAGCCGTCAAAGTAGGAGAGGTTGCCCCGGAGATTGAAGTTGTCGTCGTTTCCGAAGGTGTACATCGTGGAACAATCCATAAGATTGATAATGAACACGCGGCTCTTGCCGTTGTAGCTGTCATAACCGGATCCGAGATAGAGTATGGGATAACCGCGCGGATCCAGTGCTCCCGCCCCTTTAAAGGTATAGCCGAGATAAAGCGGGTCTCGCGTATAGCTTCCCGTATAGAGGTCGAGGAAATAGACATAGCCTCCCATGGTGGCATAGATGACCTCTCGAAGGTCGTCCGCTTCTTTGGCCCAGTCATACATATTCATCTTCTGACGCAGCTCCTTAGGCCAGGTCATGAGCAGAGGCTGGCCGACCCAGCCGCTGCCCGTCCAGGTCTCGCCGTCGGGGGCTGTCAGGGCTGAGGTCGAGGTTACCCAGTAGTCGCCGAAAATCTTTTCGGTCAGTGTGACTGTTCCAAAGCTTGCCCCGTCGCGGAAGTTGTTGCCGCGGAAGGTGACAATACCGTCTACGTCAGTATATTTACTGCCATATCCGAAATCGATAGTTTCGGGGAACGTGTAGCTGTCTACGATATTTCCGTCCACCATTATACCCGTGCTCTCTATAAGCGTCCACGGAGCTGTAGAGTCAACATACGCGGGATCAAACTCCGGAAGGGCCTCGACAGGTTCCTCCGTCGGCATAACCTCTTCCGGGGACTCATCGGATGGCTCCGGGATCTGTGTGGGCTCATCGTGCTCCTGCATGACGGGACTGCTGCTGACAGCGGGAGGTGTGATGGAGGCGGAGCCTTCATCCGGTTTAAAAGTTGCGTTCTTAAAGACGAGAAACGCCAGAACGAGCATCAGTAAAAAGAGTATGCCAGCGCCGAAATTGCGGCCGGAACGCTTTTTTGGGGGCTTTGCCTGCGCGTGTTTGCTTTGCATTGTTTTTCCCCTACCCATAATTTTTGATATTCTGGATTTTATTATATAGAGGTTACTACAAAAAAGCAAGAAATAAGTATTCTTGGCAGTTCTCCGCATTGACGCGTGCCGCGAAAGCTGGTATATTTAGTTAGTACTACAAGAAAGATTTCGGAGGTTGCTGAAAAGATGCCAAAACCCAAAAACGCCGCGCTGATGATAATTTTCGGCGTTCTGATAAACCTGTTTCTCGGTGTTATCTACGCGTGGACGATGTTCCGTGTTGAAATAGCAAAGGTCTTTCCGGACTTCACCGCGGCGCAGCTCTCCCTTAACTTTACGATCACGATGATATGCTTTTGCCTGGGCGGATTTTTCGGAGGAAAGCTCTCCGCAAAAACCTCGCAGAGGCTGAGCGTGCGTGTCTCCGCCATCATGCTGCTGGTGGGATTCATGGGCGTTTCGTTTATCGGAACCATGTCGGAGGGAGCCGCCCTCGCCGTTATGTACATATGCTATGGGGCGTTCTCCGGCTTTGGCGTTGGCGTGGGCTATAACGCCTGCATAAGCGCTGTTTCGCCCTGGTTCCCCGAAAAGCTGGGGCTGGTTTCGGGCGTGCTGCTCATGGGCTTCGGTTTCGGCAGTCTGCTGCTTGGCCTTCTCGCGCAGAGTCTTTCGGCGGTCATTGGCGTGTTTTGGGTGTTCAGGATATATGCGGCGGCGACTTTTGCCGTGCTTTTTGTGGGCTCGTTCTTCCTTCAGAAGCCGCCGGCCGCTGAAGGCGGCAAGTCTAACGGGGATGAAAAGAGCCTGACACCGGGGCAGACGCTCGCGAGCGGATCCTTCTGGGTATACTTCCTGTGGAATACGATAATGTCTTCCGCCGGACTGCTCATCATAAACAGCGCCTCGAGTATTGCCATATTCTTCGGCGCGTCCGCGGGCTTCGGACTGGCCGTGTCTGTATTCAACGGCGTTGGACGGCCGCTGACCGGCGTTATAATGGATAAGACCGGCAGGAGCCGCGGCATGCTTATTATAAATGTATGCCTGATAATTGCCGCGGTTATGCTGATCGCGGCCAATGCCGCCGAAAACCTGGTCTTTGTCATAATCGGCATGCTGATCGTCGGCGTCTGCTATGGAGGCGGCGTCACTATCAGCGCGAAGGTCATAAACGACCTTTATGGTCCGGCGCACTACGCGGTGAATTTCAGCTTGGCCAATTTCTGCGCCATCCCCGCAGCGCTTGTCGGCCCTCTGCTTTCCGGAGTGCTCCAGGACCGCTCCGGCGGGGCCTATGACAGCACGTTTATTATGCTGCTTGTGCTCTCTGTTGTTGCGCTGGCGGCGATGTTTGTACTGAACCGTCTCATCAAAAGAGAGAGCCGAGGTTGAAAAATTAAAGGGACGATACGATTTTACATATCGTCCCTTTTACTGTTTATGTTATTCTCCGCGATAAGCGGCGAGCTCTTTTTGGAATTGCTCCGTTTTGTCAAAGCCGCAGCCGAACATTTCCGGGCAGAAGCCGCGGTAGACGCATTCCCGTACCATGCACTGCGCAAGCTCCGGCTCGCACTTTGCGACCTCGTCCTTGACAAGCTGCCACGCCTGCCTTGTTTCGGGGCTGGCGCTTGAGCAGAGACGCTTGCGGCTGATGGTTATCAGTGCCTGCGCGTCCGCCTCGCACTCGTGAGTTACGAATTCGCCCTGGCCAAGCTGGTTTCTGTCGATGCCCGTCCTGTCAGTACGCTGGGTCTTGACGAAATGCTCGATGCCGACCTTATGACGCACAAAATGCACTGAAACCCAATACGGCAGCTCGCCCCAGCGCCAGGAGAACTTGAGCTTGCGTATCGGCGAATGCTCGCATTTTATGAGTTTGAGCTTCCAATCAGAATCGGGATATTTGCCGGTGCGTTTGCCTATCGTGTTCATCGTGGCATCCTTAACGTCCTGCCAATTATCCTCGTGCTTAAACCAGATTATTTTCATTTCCGACACCTCAATTTCGGATTTTTTGATATTATAGCACATATGACCGGACAGACTCAACAGTTTTATAATTGCCATGAGGTCGGCGATGTGTTATTATCAAACAAAGTGTCCGCGGCTCTGCGGAAAAACCGAAAAGGCTGCGATAGAACAATGAAAAGAAAATTGCATCTTACCTCCGCGCGAAAGATAGTTCTCTGCTTTCTCGGAGTTATATTGACCGGCGCGATACTCCTTTCGCTGCCCGTATCACACAATCCCGGCACGGACATGAACTTTCTGGACGCGCTGTTCACCGCAACGAGCGCGACCTGTGTTACGGGCCTCGTCGTTGCGGACACGGCCGAGACATTCAACCTGTTCGGCCGCATTGTGATACTGCTTATGATACAGATCGGCGGTCTCGGAGTCGCCGTTATGGGCGTTGGAGTTACGGTCCTGGCCGGCAGAAGGGCCGGTCTGCGTGAGCGCGACATTGTCAAGGAATCGTGGAACGTCGGAAGCTATCATGGGCTTATCTCGCTTTTGCGCAGGGTGCTTATGATGACGCTCTGCTTCGAGGGGGCGGGAGCGGTCCTGTCAACGCTGGCCTTCCTGCGTGAAATGCCGTTCTGGAAGGCGCTCGGCACCGGGATTTTTCACGCCGTCTCGTCCTTCAATAATGCGGGATTCGATGTGTTCGGCGGCGGGACCAATATGCTGCGGTATTACGATGATGTCCCGCTGTGTCTGATAACCTGTGCGCTTATCATATGCAGCGGTCTTGGTTATCTCGTGCTGCTGGACGTCGGACATCACGGGCTTAAAACAAAAAAGTATTCTCTTCAGACCCGCGTAGTGCTTGTGACGACAGCCGTGCTGCTCATTGGCGGGGCGCTGCTTTTGTATTTTCTGGAGGATATAAGTCCGCTGGGCGCCTTTTTCCAAAGCGTTTCAGCAAGGACCGCTGGCTTCGGCACAGTTGATTTCTCGGCCTTTTCAGCGGGCGGAACGCTGGTCATGTGCTTTTTGATGTTTGTCGGCGCATCTCCCGGCTCTACGGGCGGCGGCATAAAAACAACGACGCTGTTTGCGCTTTTACTGTCCGTGAAGTCCTCTGCGACGAACACAAAACGGCAGGCCTTCAGGCGGAAAATACCTGACGAGGTATTCAGCAAAGCCTTTACGCTGCTGCTCATGGCGATAATGATTGTTTTCATAGCCTCTCTGCTGTTGTGTGCTTTCGAGCCGGAGCTGACGTTGTCGCAGATACTGTTCGAGGCGGTCTCCGCCTTTGGAACAGTCGGGCTCTCCGCCGGGGTCACGCCTGGGCTATGCGCCGCAAGCCGCGTTGTTCTGATGCTTACGATGTTTATCGGCAGGATGGGCCCCATAACGATGGCCACGGCCTGGGTATTCAAGCGCGAGCCCGCGTTTGAGTATTCTGAGGAGCATATAACGATTGGTTGAGGTAGATCAAATATGAAAAGAAAGACCAGGATGGAACAGGAGATATACTGCGTTATCGGCTTGGGCCGCTTTGGTTCCGCGTGTGCAAAATACCTTGCCGAGGCGGGGTGCGAGCTGATGGTAATCGACAACGAAGAGCAGAACGTACGTGAAATGCGCAAATATACGGACATGGCCTTTGTCGCACAGGATCTGAGCATTGAGAATCTGCGCGAGATGGGGGTCCAGAACTGCTCTACAGCGATAATCGGTATCGGCGAGCACATTGACGTCAGCGTACTGACGACACTGCATGTGATAAACCTGGGCGTCAAGCGGGTGATCGCGAAGGCCGTCAGCGCGGAGCACGGAGAACTGCTTGAGAAGATCGGCGCGGAGAGCATATTTCCCGAGCGGGACATGGCGATACGCCTGGGCAAAAAGCTGACCACCAATACGGTAATGGAGTATATCGCTCTGAATAACAACATTGAGATAAGTGAGCTTCCGGTTTCCGGCTGGCTGGCAGGAAAGTCGCTGGTTGAATCCTCGCTGCGCGGAAAATACGGCATAAATGTTATAGCGCTGGCACATGGCCGCAATGGAGCGGTCAACCCAAATGTCGACCCGAACGAAAAGTTGGTTGAGGGGGATATCATCGTTGTGATCGGAAAGTCGGAGGATATAAGGAAATTTGAGGCTGAATTATAATGTTATGTAAACCTCAAAGCGTGTCCCGACATTGAAATTCTCCTTTGCGAAGGGCGCAAACCGGATGTCCGCCGGCGATGAAAGAAGGGCATGCGTTTTTGCGAGAACATCGCAAAATAATTTAACAATACGATAGAAACGATAGAAAACGGCGCTCCGGTTTGGAGCGCCGTTTCGTTTTTTTGTACTGCGTGGGAAATTAGAAAAGCTAACTTAATTTCCCACGTAGTACCGATAAAGGAAGGTGACGATTTGGCAGCGGGTGCAAAGCTGATCGGGACTGAATGTAGTGCTGGTAGTTCCGTAGGTAATGTCGTGTTTTACCGCCCATCTGACCGCCTCGGCATAATAGGAGTTGGAGGGGACGTCTTTGAAAGTGCTGCCGCTGGCGGATGGAGTGCCGGCGAGACGGTGCAGAAACGTCATAGCCTGCGCACGGGTAACGGTATCTGCGGGGCTGAATGTCGTTGCGCTTGTACCACAGGTTATTCCTTGTTCAACTGCCCACTGTACCGCTTCATAACTCCAACGGTCTGTCCGTACGTCTGTAAAGGTTTGGCTTGTGCTTAGCGGTTTGGGACATCCGGCAGCTCTCCAAAGCATGGTCACAATTTCTTCCCGGCTGCAGGGATCGTTTGGATAAAAGCGGTCGTTTATATAACAAATGCCGTTTTCAACCGCCCATATAACCGCGTCATAATAGTAAGCTGTTGACGCAACGTCCGCAAAGCTCACGCTCCCGGACTTTTTACTTACCGTGACTGTGCAGCGCGCTGTATTTCCCCATACCTCTTCTGTCACTGTTATGATGGCCGTGCCTTCGCCGACTGCGGTGACCACGCCGGAATAGTCGACGACCGCAACGGAGGTATCGCTGCTTTTGAATGACGCCGCAGAGCCGTCAATAATTGTCGTTATGCGCAATGTTTCCTGTTTGCCCACTTCTAAGAACATACTGTATTTGTTCAATGAAATGCCGGCTATCCTATTTAGTTCCAAACATATATCTACATAGCAGTACGAATCGGAATAGTCAATGGATACCGCGCTTGAAAAGTCGAAAGCCACCGACAATGAACGTTGGTACTGTGCTTCGGTCACGGTTTTGCCGTTCCATTTATACGAGGCGGGGTTAGTATAGTTCGGAGTTTCGTAGTCGCCGCGCGCAGTTCTTACAAATTCTCCATTTTGGAGCGTATACACCTCATCATAGTATACATCCATATGCCCGCCGGCAGTATAGAACGAACCGCCCCGTTCGATATATTGAAAGCCACCATAAGTCCATGTCCAAACAGAATTGACCTGTTTGCCGTCAAATGTGCAGATCTTGCCGCCGGCATATGTAAAGCCGTAGTCGATCCATAACTCGGGGATGTCATCGTCATCGATATAAATCAACTGGTATTTAGCGCTGCCTCTCAGATCGGGCTCGCCCTGAGTGTCCTGTTCAATGAAGTCCAGATACGCCTGTCTCCAGCCGTTTTCTGTTGCTGCCGCTGTCATGGGCAATGATGCCGAGACCACACAGAACATCAGCAGCATAATAAAAAGTAGTTTGCTTTTTTTCATTGTCTGCTCCTCCCTCCCGGTTCGCTGCAGAGCGCCTGTTCAAACCTGAACCTATTACCTGAACAGAAAAGGGGAGACAGTGGTCCTCATTACGGCTTGTTTCAACGCCGAAACGGGGCTTAGTCTCCCCAACGGTAAAGCGTACCGGATCTTATTATATTTTATTTGGCGAAATACTCTTTGCTGTATTCTGCGATCTTCTCGCTGACGCACTCGTAGACGCCCTCAAAAGTACTCATAGGCAGTCCCTGAGTCGTGCACGGAAGGAAATAGAGCTTACCGTTTTCGTTGCAGATGCGCCTGACTTCAGCTTCCACGACCTCAGGCGTCCACTCCGGAAAATCGACCTTTGCGCTGTCGATACCGCCCATAAAGCTTATCTTCCCGCCGTATTTTTCGATAAGCTCAGGGATGTTGTTTGTCGTCATGACGCCTTGCCAGATGTCGATGCCCATCTCCAGCATGTAGGGAACGAGCGTTGCGGCATAAGAGTCCGAGTGGTGGACGATGAGCTGGACGCCGTGCTCCTTATAATAGCCATAAACTCTCTTGTAGGGCTCGAGGAAAAACTCCTCGAACATCTGGGGAGAGGTGAAGGTCGATATCTGCGTTCCCCAGTCGTCGTGGTGAAACAGGGCGTCCGGGTGCAGATGGGAACAGAGCTCTTCGGCGAGGCTGATCTCCCAGTCGGCGAGGAAATTTATAAGCTCGTGCATCTCGTCGGGATTAGTGTAGAAATTCATCAGAGCATTCTGCATTTCGCAGAGGTGATGGCACTGTTCGAACAGGCCGGGAGCCACAAATGCGGTAAGGAAGGTCTCGTTCCTGTCGATCTTTGAGGCTCTTTCAAGGAAGGGGGCCCATTCCTCATCGCTGTATTTGACTCTGGGAGCCTTGACATAGTCGCGCCACTCCTCAATGTCCTGGATGACGATCTTGTCCTCGGTGTGTACGGGGAAGGAGCCGGGAGTCCCCTCCGGCCAGGAATTGGTGACGCCCCAGGAGTTGACGACGTTCAGCTCGCCGTATTTTGGGCGGTTATTTGCAGCGTCGATAGGAGTTCCGACGATGCTCAAAAACTCAAATCCGTTTACAAAGCGGTCGGGGTTTCCGCCCTTTATGGTTTCCAGCAGGTTTTCTTTCTTGGTAAGCATGTGGTCATTCGCCTTTCTTATTTATGTTGGCCGTGCGGCATTATTTTTCGGGAATGAACGGTACGAGAAGGTGGGAGTCGTATTCTCCGCCCATGTGGATGATGTGGTTGCCCTTGTTGATAGTAGGAAGGGTCTTTCCCGGGAAGTCGGACAGATGCATCTCGTACGGCATGCCGGATATGGCGATCTCGACCTGTTCACCTGCGTGGAAACGCAGGGAAGTGGGCCACAGACCGATCTCAATGGGCACGATCTCGCCCTTGGCGAGCTTCTGCGGGTGCTTGAAGGTGTGAACGGGCTGCTCAGGAGTGCTCTTTTCCTCGTCCAGCTCGCGCAGGGAGACGCGCAGACGCTCATCCGGACCATTATACAGGCGCAGACGTGCGTTGTGGTATACATATTTGCCTTCCGCGTCCATCTTGCAGACGGAGGCGAAAATATCCATGTCGTCATTGCCGTCGGCTTCGACCCAGAGTTTGAGCTTCATAAAGCCGGATATCTCGGTCTCCTCATCAAAGCGGATCTTGAAGCGGGCAACGCCCTTTTCGTCGTCTCCGCAGTAAGTGACGGTCGAATGCTCCTCGGGTTTGTCATAGCTGAGAGTCATGTCCGGCGTCAGATAGAGTTTTTCAAACTTCTGTCTGGCGAGGGGGAACTCGTTTTCAATGCGGTCGATGCTGTCACGTCCGCCTGGGTCGAGGATGGACATGCGGACCTTCGGCGTGTTTTCCCAGCCGTTGTTCTTGCCCTTCATATAATAGTCATAGAAACGGAGCAGATCCTGGGAGTGGTACTCGTCGTAGAAATCGGGCCATTCCTGCGTGTTGTGGACGCGGAGCCACTTCTCCTTGGAGGACATTTTCTGCCATGCTTCAAAGGTCCCGCGGCAGTGAATGTTTGAGCACCAGCTTGCAACGACGTAAGCGGGGCACACGATATCCTCAAACGGAGCGATCTTTTCCTCCCAGAACTCGTTCATTAGAGGATACGCCTCCATCTCGGCGGGTAGATCCTCGGTGCGCTGGTTGCCGAAGCCCATCTTGAGGCGGACTGCCGCCCAATTGGTGATGCCGCCGCGCATGTATTCGTCGACATACATGTTGCCATGGCCTTCCCACGGTGCGATGCAGGTGAGGTGGGGGGGACGCTTTGCCGCAACGTACCACTGGGTGATGCCCAGCCAGCTGTTGCCGCACATGGAGACATGGCCGCTGCACCAATCCTGTACCGCAAGCCACTCGATAACGTCATAGTTGTCTTCGGCGTCCTGATTGCCGAAGTAGTGTGCGTCGCCTTCGCTCATGCCGATCCCGCGGAGGTCCATGTTGACGATGGCATAGCCGTGGTTGCACCAGAAGGCGGGATCCGCACCCTCCCAGGTCTGGAGCTCGGAGAGCGTACCCTTGGGAATGCCGAAACGGTCGGGAACATTGTTCCAGCCCGCAATGAGGTTGAGGGTTATGTATGAGCCGTTCTTTCCAAAAACGCTGGAGTTGAGCAGAGCGGGTACTTTTTCATCCGTGTTGGGACGGAAGATATCGACATAGATCTTGACTCCGTCACGCAGAGTGACTGCGACGTCACGCTCCATAATGATCTCGCAGGGGAGGGGCAGCGCGCCCTCCTCATGGACATAGCCTCGAGGGAGCAGTGTCTTTCTGGGGTTAAATCCTTTGAAGTTGGATTCAGGGTCGCTCAGCGGGGGAGCTTGGCAATATATGGTTCCACAATCCTTTGCCATATTTCATTCTCCTTCTTTATATGATTATTTGTAATTATCATGGTGCTGCTATCAGAAACAGTATACATTTTTTTCAGACGCTTTGCAATATGAGGTTATTACTTTGCCGGCTTTTGAAGATGCTGCCCAGCATATGGCCAGCCTGCGTTTTTTTGAATAATTATACTGTCAGCGCATAGACAAGTCAACGGCGGCGCAAACATAAAAACACCCCCGGACGGTTAAATTACAAACTGCCCGGGAGTGCTTTCACACACTCTCTTTTTTTGATATTACTACTAGAAATGCATAGCCGTAATGTTGTGGGAGAAATTGAGTTCAAAACTCTTTGGCTTTTCTTCTGAGACTGAGACAGTCGGCGATCATAGCGATGAACTCGGAATTCGTGGGCTTTCCCTTTACGTTCGATACTGTATAGCCAAAGAATTTTTGCAGAGTTTCAAGATCCCCGCGGTCCCATGCAACTTCAATTGCGTGACGGATGGCACGTTCGACTCGCGAAGGCGTGGTACCAAACTTTTTTGCAACTTCGGGATACAGAACCTTTGTTACGGCGTTTATTACATCCATATCATTGATAGTCAGGATTATGGCTTCGCGCAGATACTGATAGCCCTTTATATGTGCGGGAACGCCGATTTCGTGTATGACTTCAGTTACGACGGCTTCGAGACTCTGCTCGCGGCGCGGAGAGATAGTAACGCCGGAGGATTCTGTGCCGGAGAGAAGGCGCGGCCCGGATGCTACGGACGCGGCGCGGTCGAGAAGGGTGGATATCTCGCAGGGCTTTGGCACAAAATAATTGGCGCCGAGGGACGAACATTCCGAAACAATATCATCATTAAAGAAACTGGAAACGATGATAACCTTTGGAGTGGCACCGGTCTCGGGCAGTTTGCGCAGAACGCCTATGCCGTCGAGCTTGGCCAAAACGATATCTGTAAGTACGACATCGGGCTTGTTCTCCGTTATGAGAGCCAGCGCTTCGATGCCGTCCGATGCGATCCCTACCGACTCAAAACGGCTGTCAGCATCGATCGCATTTCCGAGCATAAACCTGTAATCCTCGTTTGCGTCCGCCGCAAGAATTCGTATTTTTGTTTCCATTATTCATTTTCCTCCATAATAATACAAATACGGCTAAGCATTTATATCTTTGAGCAATTAAACCGCTTCAGCTTCTTAAATTTAACATAGTAATCCAAGTTTTGCAATATAAAATCGGTTGATTGGCACAAAAAATTGTTTACATAATACTCGAAATTTCGACAATTCGACCAAGCTCGACAAAGTTCGACACGATAATTGAGAAGAAATTCGTTTCTTGTCGTTCCCAAAAACAGCACATTCGGCATGATTCGAGTTCAGCCGACAATTAATTCATTCGGCGTGCATAACGGGCAGGATAAAAGGAAAAAACATACAGCGGGAAGTCATCCCGCTGTATATTTACGCTGCAAGCTCGGGGCTCTCAGAGGCTTTCAGCATGTTGCCGATACTGATACCGTAACCCTTAGAAGGATCAGAGACAAGAACATGCGTTACGGCGCCTACCAGCTTCCCGTTTTGTATAATTGGGCTTCCGCTCATGCCCTGTACTATACCGCCGGTGAGCTCCAGCAGCTCAGGGTCGGTTATCTGTATCATCATCGAGCGGCCGGACCGATCGCCGGAATAGACCCGTGTTATCTGAATATCATAAGAATCCACAGACTCGCCGGAGATGTTGGCAATTATGGAGGCGTCACCGATGCATATCTCGCTCTCCTCTGCGACAGGCAGAGCGTCTCCCGCACAGTAATTGCTGTCTTTTATCCTGCCGAAGATTCCGGAAAAGGTGTTCTTTTCAATTTCGCCCACTACGTCGCTCTCGTCGTAGCAGCCGCAGAGTTCACCAGGAGCGCCGCATTCGCCGCGGCGTACGTCAATTATCTGCGAGTGCATTATGCAGCCGCTGCCAACAGGGATGAGAACGCCGCTGTCAACGTCGCTGACAGCATGGCCCAGAGCACCGTAAATCCCGCTGACAGGATCATAGAAGGTTACAGTGCCGATCCCGGATATGCCGTCTCGCAGCCAAAGGCCGAGTTTGCGAACGCCTTCGCCGCAGTCGACCGGCTTAATTGTCAGCTCCATCTCTTTGTCACCGCGCATAATGGTCAATGTGACGTCGCCGCTGCCGCCGGATATGGCTGAAATGAATTCCTCCGCATCTGAAACGCTTTTTCCGTCCACACATGTTATGAGGTCGCCGGGATAAACGCCGGCTATGGCTGCGGGACAGATGTCGCCATTTTCCGTTTCCACCTCAGCCAGTCCGGAAACGAGAAGTCCTCCCGCTGACATTGATATGCCGACGGTCCTCCCGACCGGAACGAGCTCCAGCGCCGCGGCGGTCGCGCTCAGAGAACACAGAAGCGCGAGCGCGATCAGCGGCGCAGCAAAGCGCCTTGCTGCGCCGCGGGTCAGTATTTTTTTGATTTGCATTTTGTTTTTTCCTCCGCCAGAAACCAGATCATTTGTTTTTGCCTTTCAGCAAATTCAGTATGGTCGGCTTTCAGAAAAATAAATGAGCTAAAATTAGGAGACAAAAAGAGCCGGGACGAAAAAACGAGAAGATGTGAGCGTTTTTTGATTATTAAGCTTCCATTATTTCATTATATAATTACATTTCCGTTTTCCGCGCATAATATGTATCAAGTTCAAATTGAAAGGAATATGGGGAGATATGGCAATTTTAAAAACTGGCTCCCGCGGTCCGTCAGTACAGCTGCTCCAGCTCGCGCTCACAAGGGCGGGATATGGCCCGTTGACACTGGACGGTGTATTTGGGGCGGGGACAAAATCGGCGCTCATAGCGTTTCAGTCAGACAGGGGACTGACGCCCGACGGCGTAGTCGGTACGGTAACGAACACAGCGCTCATACCCTATTATACGGGCTTTGCTACGCATACAGTAAGACAGGGGGACAGCATATATAAGATCGCTATGGCCTATGGCAGCTCTCTGCGCGCGATTGAAACGGCAAATCCGCAGCTCAACCCGCTCAATCTCAGGGTAGGATCAAATATTATTGTTCCCCTGTCGTTCGACGTGGTGCCGACCAATATTAATTATTCTTCCGCATTGGTGTCATATTGCGTCAGAGGTATCGCAGCAAGATATCCTTTTTTGGAAATTGGCGAATTTGGAAAAAGCGTCATGGGAAAACCACTTTACTACATAACTGCCGGTCATGGCGCGCGGCGGGTACTCTATAACGCGGAACACCATGCGAACGAGTGGATAACAACGCCTGTGCTGCTAAAATTCATGGAGCAGCTCGCAAAGGCCTATGTTTCCGGAGGGCGCATCGCAGAAGTGAGTGCCGGCAGCATTTTTGCGCGCAGTACGATCTGTATTGCGCCCGCTGTCAATCCGGATGCAATGGATCTTGTTACAGGGGAGCTGACCTCGGGGGCATACTATGACGGCGCTGTGCGTATTGCAGACGCGTTTCCCGCCATTCCGTTTCCGGACGGCTGGAAAGCAAACATCAGAGGCGTAGATCCCAATTTGCAGTACCCGGCAAACTGGGAAAGGGCCAGGGAGATAAAGTTTGCACAGGGTTATACAAAACCAGCCCCAAGGGATTATGTCGGAACAGCTCCGCTGTCTTCGCCTGAGCCCCGTGCAATGTATGATTTCACACTCGGGTTTGACCCCGCAGCTACGCTGTCCTATCACACGCAGGGAAATGTGATATATTGGAAATATCTGGATATGGAGCCTGAGGGAAGCCGGGAGCTTGCAAACAGACTGGGCGAAATCAGCGGTTATCTGGTTGAGGAAACGCCTTATGCCTCCGGATTCGCCGGGTATAAGGATTGGTTTATAGAGCACTATGACCGCCCCGGATATACAATAGAATGCGGGCAAGGGGTCAACCCGCTGCCTATAGGGGATTTTGATGAGATATACTCCCGCAATGTCGGTATGCTGGTCGAGACTGCGGTTTTTGGAACATAATATTGTAATGGATAATAAACGCCTTCCTTTACATAGGGGAGACGTTTATTATACAAATAAAAGGGTGTCTCCCCGAAAGAAAAACAGGCCGGGAGCGGTTAGGACAGGGATAAAGAAGCATAATAAAATGCCCTTGGGAGCCTGTTTAGAGTTTATTGGAAAAACTTATTCCATATATATTGACTATTTTTACAAAATAATATAAAATTATAAAGTCAATGATGTTACATATGTCAAATATTCAATAGGAGGAAAAAGATGATAACAAAAGTATTTGAAGCCGGCGCGCATCTCGTGACCGAGTCTATCGAGTGCGATCTGCTCACCATTAAAGAGGGTGCGGTCCTCACGGCCCCTAAGGGCAAGACGCTGCTTCTCTCCGTTGGCGGAGTCGGCATGAAGCTCCAGCCTGGTACTTACGGTAAGGACGCTGTTCTGAAGGTCGTTAACTTCACTAATGTCAAGACCGAGGGTATCTTCGGAAACCCCAACGGCATGAACTTCCGTGGCGTCCTTTGCATCGAGGACGGCAAGATTGTTGAGGAACAGTCCGACTTTGAGATGATAAAGGGCGAGTACGACGAGAAGGGCGCACGCGGCCTGAGCATCGTGTCCACTGAGGATCACCTCAACGGCGTCATCATCAGGGGCAAGAGCGAATACACTATCGATGACAGCTACATCGAGCTCGAGGGTGAGGGCGGCAACGACTTCAGCGGCCTCGGTTCCCCGATCATGGTCCTTGACGACTCCAAGCTGACCGTCAACAACTCCAAGCTCGTTACCCACGGCCTTACCCGCACTGTCACCCACTCCGCGGGCAACTCCGTCATTAACTACAACAACTGCGAACTTGAAGCGACCAGCCATCCCAGCGATTTCTTCTTCCCCGTATGGTGCCTCGGACTGAGAGGAACCAACCGCGGAACCCAGATCGCCGGATACGGCCAGGTCTACTTCAACGACTGCAAGATAACCTCCAACGGCTGGGGCGCACTGTGCATCGACGGCGCAGAGCGCGGCATCATGGAGGCCCGCAACAGCACCATCTCCCTCGTCGGCCCGCGTGCCCGCGGCTATGCTGCGTTCCCTGAGCGCCACAGCTCCATCCGCCTGTATGATTCCAAGGTCCGTTCCAATGGCTACGGCTTCCTGATGGACACCATGGGCGACGGCGGCGGCGGATACTACTCCAACACCGACGTTGAGGCCGGCGCTTTCGGCGTTTACATCTTTAAGGACAGGGGCGGCGAGTTCAAGGCCGATAACAACACTGTCATCAAGAGCGAGCGCGCCAGCTTCTGCATCAGTGCCTCCAATACCTTTGTTAATCTTGATAACGTTACCCTGAAGCCCGAGAACGGCGTTCTTGTCCAGCTCGAGGACTGCGACGTCGGACCGATGGATGCAAAGGGCATCCGCCTGCCTGTCGGCGAGGTTGATACATACGTCGAAGGACGTGATCTTTCTTCTGCCGATGAGAAGCGTGATACCTTTATCAACTGGAAGAACATGAACGTAGAGGGCGACCTGCTCAACTCCTCTACCAACCTCGACTTTGTATTCCGTCCCTTCGAGGGCGACGGCCCTGAGTTTAATATGTACGTTATCGACCCGTTCTCCGACCGCCCCGCAGGCGGCCCCGGCGGCCCGGGTCATGGCGGACCTCCGGCTCCTCCCGAGCTTGGTGACGATGACGCGAACCCCGACATGGAGTTCCTGATGGACGAGAGCGTGTTCTACGGCGCGAGAAACATGAGCGTCAATTTCGAGAACATCAAGATAAAGGGCGTTATCTCCAGCGCGACTCAGGCTTACAAGGAAGGTCTCGAGGTCATCACCCGTGACAACCTGACCGAGCTGGGCAATATCACCCAGACTCCGGCTCCCGCTATCAACAACGGTGTCATCCTGTCCCTCGACAAGGACTGCGAGTGGACTGTCACCAGCACCTCCTACCTCACCGCTCTGAGCATTGCCGAGGGCGCCGCTGTCAAGGCTCCCGAGGGCAAGACACTCAAGGCTACCTGCGACGGTGAGACCATTGACCTTGCTTCCGGTGAATATAAGGGCAAGATCGTTATCGAGGTTGCCTGAACGTTGCTGAATAGAACGTAAAAAACAGAATATGTGTAAAAAAAGATGGCAGGTACCTTAGGTACCTGTCATCTTTTT
>CAZIHY010000017.1:0-29624 GCA_964539115.1 uncultured Oscillospiraceae bacterium | reverse complement strand
CCTTCTCTCATTTTATAAATTCAATATCGCTTCACCGTACTTGGCCAGAAGCAGAACGCAAATGATCAGTTGGAACGCCTCATCTGTGACCAAATTGGGATCTGCGAGATCGGCTGTTATGATGTTGCGGCTGTCCGCCGCGATGGCTTTTGCTGCCTGGTAGACGCTGTACAGTTCCATCCGAATACCTGAGAGCCGGACGGACTGAAAGTGGAAGCCGTCGATGTCGAAGTTCCAGATCATTCGCCGCCAGATATCCTCGTATGCGGTGAGGAGGAAGAGGGCAGCTTTGTTTCTGGTTGACATGCAGTAATAGCGGTCCCGCCAGTGCTGCCACCGTTTCCAGTGGGTGTCGTGCAGAAAGAAGCAGATATCGTGCTGGCTGAGATAGTCCCGCAGCCTGTTCTGGAGTTTCGTATCCAGTTCGGTGCAGAAGCAGTCCTGAATAAACTCGGCCAGGTCGAGAGCGCCCGCTTCGATCCGCTCCTCCAGACACATGCACTGGTTCAGGGGGCAGGGGTGCTTGTGGTCGTAGTTCGTGCAATACTGGCACTCCACATCCCTGGGCTTGTACCGAAAGCCTGGGTGGTAGATGCCGTGGCCTCTGGGCGAGAAGTTGTGCGGGGTCATCATCTGCTCTTCCAGGTAGCGCAGAGGCGTGTCCCGCATAAAATATCGTATCATAGGTGGTGGACTCCTTTCGGTGAAAATGAAAAAAGCGCCGGAGTCTTATTGCTAAAACTCCGGCGCTTAAGGGAGGTTGCGCATACGGGATATGCGCAGCCTCTGATACAGTTTTGAAATCGCGGAATGCTTTGAAACAGAGGGGATTAGGAATCGCCTATAATTTAGGCGATTCCTCCCCGGAACAAACATTTACCTGATCTGTTACACTGTCAGTTCCTGTGAGGGGGTATGGCATGTGATGGGTCATGAATGCCTTTCGACAGAAAAATGTTGGAGCCTTATTGCCAAAACTCCGACGCTTAGGGAGGTTGCGCATACGGAATATGCGCAACCTCTGATATAGCTTTGAAATTGCGGAAAGCCTTGAGCCAGAAGGGCTGAGGAATCGCATAAATTTTATGCGATTCCTCCCAGAAGCGGCTTCTTGCCCAGTCTATTACATTGTCAGTTCCTGCGAAGGCGGTTCCATGTGCTGGTTCTGCTCTTTGATGCGTTCCATGATATCCGGTATGCCGTTCTCGATCTGCTGCTGAATACCTTTGATGCATTCCTCCTGGCTACAGGTCAGGTCGAAGCCCGCGTCCAGAGTATCGGCACAGCACCTGTAAATCTCGACGAGCTGCTCATCCCCGAAGATCCGATGCTCCGGTATGAGGCCGGAGCGGGTGGTGAAGTCCTCTTTGGTTCCTTTGTAATTGTCTCCGAAGTAGTTGCCTTGAGTCACACCTCTGCGGTCGAAGTCCCAGTCCCATGTGACGAACTCGACGCCGTGTTTACTGAACGCCCCGGCCAGTACTGCGCCGTTGAAATCTGCCAGCATTTTGTAACAATCCTTGAGATCGCTGACCGCCAGCGGGGGAGCTTGCTCCATCAGCCGCATATATTCCGCGGTGGTACTGACGATCCCGTAGGCTTTGCTCTTTGCTGCCAGACGGTCCGGTGTGGCGACATTCTCATTCCGATAAGTAATACCGCCTGTTTTGGTGACCTCGCAGAGCGGCTGGTCATTCAACCAGATTCCCAGTTGCCCGTTCTGGAGCTGTTCGACCTGGAAGCCCTCACGCCGGAGGACCCGGGCCGTTTCCTCGAAGTACCTTTTCTCTGCCTCTGCGTTCCTGTCCATTTATGCTCCTCCTCGTTTGTTTTGTAAAAATTAAGCGCCAATCTGATGGTCACTGTCGACCGTCAAATTGGCGCTTGATTTACTGATTCGTGTTTTGATCCATATTACATAGCTGGACTTTACAGCTCAGGAAGATTGGCAATTATACGGATGACCGTATCACAAGTTTCAGCAAACTCAATGCTTGCGGCATAATCGAAGTCCTTCTTATAATTGTTCCACAGTCGGTTCATGACCTCGCTGTTGCGGACGATTTCCATCACCTCACGGTACTGGCCCATAACAGCAGAGGAGCCCCGTTTCTTTGCTGTCGCTTGCAAAGCGAAAGCCAATGTTTCAAGATCAATATTCTCCGACTGCAGCTTTGTCAGGATGTAGATATCGTAGTAATCCCTTGGCCGGGTGTTCTGGTCCCCACGGGAAATGACGGTTTCCAGTTTCTCAGCCAGTATCGTCGCCATATTATAGGCAAGAATGCGGATACTCTGATCCTCCATCATCAGCTTATACTCATATTCGATTTCACGGGGTGTGATCTTGTCCCCAGTGGTGATATCCAGCTTGAGCGGCACTGCCATCGGAGGATAATTTGCAGTCAGGGCCACCCGATAGCCAGTGTACTCATCGCCCTCGCGGATTTGACCGATACTCTGGAATGCGAAGCTGATATCATCCCCCAAATTGATTTGAACGATCGCCTCGACCATCTTCTGAATGGTCACCTCGCTGACCGGGTATCCTTTTATAGTCGCGTCCATATCCATGGTAGCCCTGGAATCCAGGCCGACCATCGACGAAATCAGAAAACCGCCCTTTATGATGAAGTTGTCCCGGTAGTCCGAAACAGAGACTCGTTCCTGAAATCGTTCCAACATGTAATTCTGGAGTACGAGCTGGGCAGATATTTTCTTTTCTTTCGCGATGTTCTTTACAACCGCTTTGAGCTGCATTGCGTTTCTCATAGTAAAACCTCCAGATATGACCTCACCCGATCCTCAACACGCAATGTCTTTGCGTATTCTGAGAGCAGAGGGATGTTCTTTTCTTTACGGGCGGCATACCGCTTGAAAGCGTCCGTGATGATCTGCACATCTACATGGTTTCTTGGCCTCAGAATGTCGCACAGCGTCCGTTCCGCGCCGTAGGCTTTTACGGTGTTGCCGCCGGGTGTAGTCAGCTCCTCAATGCCAAGACTGTAAAACGGCTCCTTGGACCCGCTGCACAGGATCCCATCACTCTTTGGTCCGGATAGATTATAGGTGCTGGGGAAGGTCATGTGGAATTTGCCCGGTGTCCTGTCCGTCAGGTCGCAAAGGAAGAGCGCCGTTCCAAGGGAGAATATCCCGCGCTTGTACCTACTTTGGAAATTTACAAATTCATCTTCCCAAACCTCGGGCAGTGTATAGACACCGCGCGAGGTCCGTTCCAAGCTCCCAGTATCCACCAAATATTTCAGGCTGCCCCGAGGGAGACCAGCTTCGACAACCATCGCGGTCGTGACCACTCCGTTATTCTGCTTTGCGAGACTCAAAATTTCCTGTGAACAGTTCATGTGATCACATCCTTCCGATTTGACTTTCTTGCTTGATAGTATATGATAATCAAGCGAGAAAGTCAAGCGCTTCTGGAAGGCCAATTTGCATGGTGCTTGTCTTATCGATGTTCTAAATACTGTCTTGCTATCTGGCGATTAGTATCGGAGAGACGATTGGGATTCTCGATAGTGTATTCTGAGATGAACTCGACCAGCCACTGTTTTGCCACCAGCTTGGTGCTGCTCGGCAGCTTCACGGACGGAAGCTTATGAGAAGCCATCCATTTACCGATCCGTCCTGGCCCATAGCCAATCATTGACCAGATATCCTTTGCTGTCAGGGCGTCAGGCTCCATTGCCCAGATTCTGTAGAGATATTGTTGAAAGTCCTCTTTGTCGATTTGAGAAATGGGATCGACACGGCTGCCCTTGCTGTTGAAGAAGCCGACCGGGGCGGATACTGCTTTCGGGTCTGTTTCGAGCGTCCGGAGATAAGCGATGGTATCCTCGAGCCGTATCTTATATCGCCGGGTCTTCTTGCCGCTGTCCTGGCAGGGGATATATCCATTGTCCAGGAGCCATTTTGCTTTGCGCTTACTGATGTGGCAGATGCGGTACAACTGGTCGGCGCTGATCATTTCAGGGTACTCTTTGTAGAGGTGGGAATAGTCTGTAGCCATTGTATGGTTCTCCTTGAGAGTTTGGAAGGGCGAAATGCTTTGTCAATGGCAGGCAGCTTTCTACACTTCCTCCTGTCAGAGAGGCGGGAACTAAAGTTACTTAAAGGCATATTCGCCTTCCTCACTTCTACGCTTTTTCTACACTTTGCGGAAAGTTTTCAGATTTTGGGCCTTAACCTCCGCTTTTTGAAGTCCGGAAAACCATTGTGATTCCTAAGTTTTTAGGGTACCCTGAATACCTATTTTCTCTCATAATCACCCTGCACACATGATTCGAAATCGAGTGGGCCGCCTCGGCTTCTGATCCCACAAACCCTTGCAAACTCGCTACTTTTCTGATATGATGGCTCTGCGGGGAAGAGCCACTTCTACGCCCTTTCTACGCTTTGCTCGAGGTTTGTATTTGGTGGCGTGTGCAAGTGGATTTCGATTCCACGGGGGACTAAAGTTACTCATCGTTTTTTAAGGTTTTTGCCCTCCAAATGACTCGAAATCAGGTAGACGGCAACGTCTCGTGGGTTCGAATCCCACCCGCTCCGCCACGTCGGAGCAAGCTGCATATCGCTTGCTCCGACTTTTTTCAAACGCCAGAGTGCGCCCATTCCGCTGCTCTTCCTTCCCAAATCGCAACCGCTTCGCTGGGTTGTGATCTGGTTTGGCGCAAACCAGAAGGCAGCGGCATCTATACCGTTTAGATGTTACAAAAATCGGCGATCTTCAGTACAAGGTTGTCGATTTTTACTTCTTACCTATTTCCTGTTCAGCCTGATCCAATGGAGCGATCTTGCCCGGCATGCCTCTTGCCCACGGCGAAAGACAGCTGCCTTCCTGATTGACTTTGTCGTTATTTTCTTTGTATAATAATGGACAGGATCATTTGGGGAGAACGTACAATGGAAGACATACAGGATATCACATTGGAACAGTGGCGGCTGCACTCAGCGTCTTATTATATGGTAGACATTAGGGATGAGACCGCCTATACTTATGGGCATATTCCCGGGGCAGTACATATGCCCTTGCCGCAGCTCATGGCAGCTCCGCCTGTTTTACCGGAGGGACAGAAACTTCTGCTGTGCTGCAAGAACGGAGTTGTCAGTCTGGATGCCGCGGAGCAGCTTCAGGAACAGGGGTATGAGGCATACAGCTTTTCGCCCGGTTATATAGGGTGGCTGCGGGACAGGCTGCAGCACGATTCGCTGAGGGCCGCGGACATCGAAAAGAGCATCCGAAAAAAATTTCGCCGCGAGCTGTGGAGCAAATTTGCCAAAGCGATACGTACCTATGAGCTGGTAAAGCCCGGAGACCGTATTGAAGTATGTATTTCCGGCGGCAAGGATTCCATGCTGATGGCCAAGCTGTTTCAAGAGTTAAAGCTTCACAATAAATTCCCCTTTGAAGTAAAATTTTTGGTTATGGATCCTGGCTACAGCCCAGCCAACCGGGATATCATAGAACAAAATCTGCGCACACTTAACATTCCGGCCCATATTTTCCGAAGCGATATTTTCGAGAGCGTATTCCATGTTGAGAAATCCCCCTGCTATCTGTGCGCCCGTATGCGCCGGGGATACCTTTACGAAGAGGCTCAGAAAGCCGGCTGCAACAAAATTGCCCTCGGACATCATTTTGACGACGTGATCGAAACGACGCTAATGGGGATGCTTTTCAGCGGACAAGTGCAAACTATGATGCCCAAGCTGCACAGCACCAGCCATCCCGGAATGGAATTGATACGGCCGATGTATTTCATTCGGGAGGATGACATCAAACATTGGCGGGATTATAACGGTCTCCATTTCCTGCAGTGCGCCTGCAAATTTACAGAGACCTGCACCACCTGTCACACAGGGGACGGTCCCACCGGCTCTAAACGCCAGGAAACAAAGGAGCTTATCCGGCGACTGAAAGAGACCAACCCGCAAGTTGAGAATAATATTTTTCGTGCAATGGAAAATGTCAATCTTGGAACTGTGCTGCGATGGAAGGATGCAAACAGCGTACACTCTTTCATGGACGATTATGACCGCACAAACTAAATCATACAAAAGAAAGATCCGAAGTTATTTAAACTTCGGATCTTTCCTTTGTTTACAATGGTTTCTTTGATTTTGAGCCGCAGCCAAACGCTACCCTATATACGGACAGCGTGCCACAAAACGCAACGGCTCCGGAAAAGAGAACGGCGGATCGGTTTTAACCGGCCAACGCAGCGCCAAGCGTCTTGCACTGGTCAAGAGCTTCGTCATCGGGAGCGCTGTTGCATATCACATCGTCGGCCGCAAACACAGCTCCGTCAGCCTCGCAGGTTGCGTGCCAGTTCTGCATCCACTCGCCATCTCCCCATCCATAAGAGCCGAAAAGGGCAATTTTCTTTCCCTTGAGATGCTCCTCGCACGCGGAAAACATAGGCTCAAATTCCGATTCCTCCAGCGACTCGCTGCCCATGGACGGGCATCCAAAGCCTATGGCATCATAATCGCCTACCATAGATGCGTTAAATTCAGCGGATGTGAATAATGTAGCCTCCGCTCCAGCGTCCTTAGCACCCTCCGCAACGGCATTTGCCATGCACTCTGTGTTTCCTGTTCCGCTCCAATATACAACTGCAACTTTACTCATAGTTATATACCAACCTTTCATAAAAAACTTTATAATCAACTGGCAACTGCCAGCTGTTCAACTGAAATTCCCTGCGACCACCGCTTATAATACGCAGCGGTACATCTCTTATATTTTTCAAACGTACGGCTTGCCTCCCGCTCGTCACCATATACCTTCCAACAGCCGGTAAGCTTACTGTTACAGGCATGATTAGTTATAAAGCCAATAACATCCTCGATCGGATAACCCAAAAACAGACCTATCTCATGTGGAAAATCATCGTTCTCCCTGAGGCGTCTTATAAGAGTGGCGATGCGGCGCTCCGGACAGCCATCCGGATAACCATAGCTTTCAAGCATCTCAGATACCGCAGACTCACTGAGGTCCCGCGCCAAATGACTTGGCCTGTAAACATATATCAGCGCACGCCCCTTATTACAGCGCAGCGGCAGCACCCGCAGTCCCTTGGAATTGAGAATACGGTTGAGCCCCCTTACCCTGTCATTGATCTCCTCCCAAGACGAAACGGCGCATGAGAACATATTTGCCGTTTTTAAGCCGGCCAGCGTCGGCGCGCAATGTCGAATCAACAATTCTTCCAACAAAATGATCTCCTTATTACCTTTTTTAGTTAGTTCAGACTAACTACATTTCAAAATATTAACGCCATTTTCGGCGCTTTAGCTTTATCATATGTAATCTGGCATTCCGGCATTGAGTTAGTTATCGCTAACCCAGGCGTCTAAAAAATTTCCTGCCTGGCAGGAAAATCCATCGCCATTTTCTATTACTGACTATTGATAGAATATAACCAGGCGCTCAATTTGTCAAGCATAATTTTACTGGTTAAGCCGCAGCGTACCGGCAGCCGCCATTTTGCCCACGCCGACAGGAGGAAAAACCGAAGTTTCATAAACTCCGGTTTTTCTCTTTCGTTTCAATATTTTCCCTGACCCGGACGCCTACAATATCATTTTTCGGGAGGCTCCATATAGGTCATTCTGCTCTGGTAAAGCCCCATTCTCGCATAGAGCTCCAAAAGCGTCATCGCACACTGCGCGGCCTCCAGCACCGGAACATCGTATCCGTCCGCGCGGAGACGGGCTGTCATTTCATCGGTGACTCCAATAATGCCGGTGCAGCCCATGACCAGGACGCTGACACCGTCATTCTCTACGGCCTTTTTACACTCCAGGTAAAGATTCTGCATCAATTTCTCGCGGTCCTGCAGTTCGAGTACCGGCATGTCAAGGGTCCGAACGCTGGTTACCCTACGCTCCAGTCCGGCCCGGGAGATCGCGCCGTTTATCATCGGCACCACGTTTTTCAGCACCGTGACTATCCCGACGGTATCTCCAAGTCCAAGCGCCAGATAGACAGCGGGCTCAAAGCCGCCGAACACGGGGATCTTCAGCTTCTCGCGCGTCGCCCGAACGCCAGGATCTCCAAAGCAGTTGGAGAACACGCCGTCTATCTTACCGGACTCAGCTTCCGCGATGGCCAGGGAGGCCGCCTGCGGCGCGGAAAACGCCTCGTCGTATTCACACTCAATGGTCACAGGGCCATCCGTTATCTGTACATGCCGGACCTCCGTTGTGTCCATAAGGTATTTGCTCATGTCCTCTTTCATTTCCTGGGTCAGAATACCGGGGGCTGTAACAGGGATGAGATCCAGCAAGCTGATTTTCTTTTCGCTCATAGCATTTCCTCCTTACGCAAGATCGCCTGCGGCCTTCACCTTCACCCGGCTGGTATGGCCGGGATAATATGCCAAAGGCACGTCTTCCACTTCGATGATTTCAACGGTGCTGTCGATAGCGCCGGCCTGGACCGCGAGTTGTATAGCCTCCGCCTTGGCCTGCTCCAGAGCCTGCTCACGAGGCAGAACATCATAGTCGATGTGCTTCTCGTAATTGCCCGACACCTTGGATATCGCAGAACCGATAGCGTTGGCACAGCCCGAATGGGCCGGATTCAGCACCCGGCTGGTGCCCGCCAGCTCCTTGGGCAGAATGATCGCTCCTCCGCCGACCAGCACCACCTCGATATCTTCGTTGGAAATCTTCATGGCGTCGATGCTGTCCTCAACCATGGAACGGATGACCGCCATGGCTTCTCTTGCAAGTTCCCCGTCTATGCCGGCCGCCAACGCTGGATCTCCGACGTCCGCCATGCCCAGACGTACCGCGATGTCCGTGGCGGTCATAACGCTGCCTCCGAATACCATGGCCTCCGAGGTGATTTTGTATCCAACGCTGTCTGGGCCGACTGTGACGCTGCCGTCCGGACGCCTGCGTACAATGGAGCCGCCGCCAAGTCCGATGGACACTATATCCGGCATACGGAAATTAGTACGAACGCCGCCTATGGTGACGGCAACGCTGGACTCTCTCGGGAAACCATTCTGAATTACGCCGAAATCGGTGGTCGTTCCGCCGACGTCGATAACGACCGCGTTTTTGATTTGGCTCAAATATGAAGCTCCGCGGATGGAGTTAGTGGGACCGCATGCGATCGTCAGGATGGGATATTTGCGGGCGTGCTCCATGGTCATAAGTGTTCCGTCGTTCTGTGACAGATATATCTCCGCGTTGGTAATGCCCTCGTCCGCCAGCGAACGGGCAAAGCCCTCAGTGAACCTCTCCGCCACCTGGTAAAGGGCGGCGTTGAGAATAGTCGCGTTTTCCCTTTCGATCAGCCCCATGGAACCGATCTCGCTGGAGATTGAAATGTGGACTTCATCGCCCATCACCTCACGGCACAGCTTCGCCACTTCAAGCTCGTTGTCGCTTCGGATCGTGGAGAACGCGCATGAGATGGCAATAGACTTTACCTTGCCCTTCATACGGGCGAAAAAGTCTCTGGCAGCGTCCAGATCCAGCGGAGCCAGCTCCCTGCCGTCGAACTCAAATCCGCCTTGGATGATCACCGATTCCAGAACGACTTTCTGAATGTCCTCAGGCCAGTCCACCATGGGCGGGATACCCGCTGTAGCGGGCGCGCCGATGCGTACAAGGCCGACCTTGGCCAGATTCTTGCGCTCCACGATGGCGTTGGTGCACTGGGTCGTGCCCAACATGGCCTGGGTGATCTCGCTTCTGTCCACTCCGGATTGCTCCAGTACGTCCCTGATAGCACACAGGATACCGTCATAGACGTCACTCGTGGTAGGGTGCTTGATGTCGGCCACCACTTCCATTTTATCGTTGATGATGACTGCGTCCGTATTGGTGCCGCCAACGTCGATGCCCAGCTTATACATTAAGCCCGTCCTCCCTTCACTCGTTCCTCCAGCGGAATGTAGTCCGCGTCTATGCCAAAATACCGGGGGCCTACCAGTTCAAGCCCCTCAGGCGTACGCCACATGTGGAAGCACTTCAATCCAACCACCAGCACACGTTTGCCATACTTCAAAGCCTCTGTTGTCACCGGAGTAAAGGTCTCTGTGTCCACCAGGCAGATCAGATCCGGCACAGTGGCCTTCAGTTCCCCATTCACAGAGACAGACAGGTTTTCATTCTGGAAGGTGACCTCCGCATGCTGGCCTTTGTCCTCACTGATGCCCTCGAGCACGATACGGCCAAGGTTGAACGCGCCGTTGGTTTCCCGCAGCACGTCCGAGATCTTTCCTTTGAAGATCTTTAGCCCCTCGCTCGACCGGAGGAACGCCTCCTCCGGCGGGACGTCCCCATTATCCTTGACAGTGCGAATGGCCCTGCCCAGCATCTCGCTGCGGGTGACGATGTTTTTGACCGCGTATTGCTTCATCGTCGCGCCGTCCATGGCATAGAGGGACACCGATACTGAGCCGCCGCAGCTCATGGTAACAGCCCGGGCCAGTTCCTCGGTCCACTTGTTTGTGATGGTCTCGAAAATAACGCTGTTGCCCTTCTCGTCAGTCAGAGCCATAGGCGTGGCCTTGACGCCGCCGATCGTGAATGTCACCATCTGCAGCTCCGGGAACGCGCGGCCCATGCCGTCGCAGTCCACCAGCGGCAGCCCCAGTCTTGCGGCGGCGGCAATGGGGAGCATGGAGTTAACGCCTCCTGCCTCGATGGGCATAAAAGCATAGATGGGCTTTCCATAGAACTTGGACACCATATCATAGAGAACCTGATATTCGTTGCCGCCTATACCTTTTTCACACAGAACGGTCGGCGCACCCATCATGGCTATAGGCACGATCAGTGCGTCATCCGGCACCTCCTCCGGGTCGATGAGATCCACAGGACCGCATTCACGGATAGCGCCGATGGCCATCAGCTTTCCGATGTACGGATCGCCGCCGCCTCCCGCTCCCAACAGGGCCGCGCCCAGGGCAATATCTTCAACTTCGCTTAATCCGATTTTTCGCAATGTGAGCACTCCTTTATTATGCTTGTTTGGAAATCTTATGCTGTACTGCCTTCATAATCACGATATAGACCACCATAGCCACAATTATGCCGTTGATGGGGCCAATAAAGAAAGGTACGTTCAGGAACGCAAGGAAGGAAATTGAGGCAAATGTCCCGCCGGTCAGGCAGGCCACGAAAGCGCCGGCAATAAAAGAGATCAGACCGGGCGCATAGATACCGGAACGCATTTCAAAATTCTCCACCTTGCCCTTGTTAATGATCCAGTAATCCGCGATCAGCGTACCAACCAGAGGCGGTACCAGAGCGGTCAGCAGGGACAAGAATCCCTGAAGAGAGTTCAGTATGCCAATAGCCGCCAGCACAGTGCCTATCACGCCGGCAATACCAGTGGTTAAGCGGCTCTTCTGTTCATCCTGTCCCAGCAGGACAGACAGGGACAGTCCGCCGGAATACGCATTGGAAACATTAGTGGTCCAGGTTGCCAGGATAAGCGCTATCAGGCCTATAACAGGCAGTCCTGCGGAGGAGAGGACCACACTGATGTCATAGCTGCCGGTGGTTATGGACAGTACCGCGCCGATCAGCAGCATGGCAAGTCCTGCGGGCAGGACGCCGACAATAGAGGATTTGACAACATCCGCTCTGCTCTTGGCAAACCGGCAATAGTCTCCGGAGATCGCGCCGGCAACGGCAAAGGTGGCAACGGTCATGCTGATGGCGCTCACCATGGACATGGGCGCGGTCGGAGTATAGCCCTGCAGGGTCTCAGTTCCGCCGTTTACCAGGGAGTAAACCAGCGTGTAGATGCATACGATCAGCAGCAGAGGTACTGCAATGTTGTTCAGCCACTTCAGACCGGAAAACCGGAAGCATGCGGTAACGACCATGATGACGCCCCAGATGACAGAGGAAAGCCAAACCGGAACGTTGATACCGATTATCTCACCAAACATCGCGGAGAACGAAGCGCCGCACACAGCCGCCTGGATGCCGAACCAACCAATGCAGGCGATAGCCAGAATCGTGCTGATTATGTACTTGGCGACCTTTTCTCCCAGAGCGCCTGAGGCCATGACCGCAGTCGGCAATCCGGTATCACAGCCCTGCATGCCCATAAAGCTCATATAGACACAGATAATGGCATAGCCGATAACGATAGCGATGGCGCATTGTCCAAGGGACAGTCCGCTGCCCAGCATTCCGCCGATCATCAGCGCAGGGACGCAGATCATGGAACCGATCCATACCAAAGCTATGGATATCCAACTTTGCCGTTCCTCGGCTTTTATTTCGAATCCTGAAGCTTTTTTCATTTTTTCTTTCTCTCCTTTTCTGTTATACGGAACCGACTTTACTGATCCTGATGTTTTATTTTAAAATGCGGCCTACAAAATTTCATTATTTAATTGGATAAAGTTAAATGCCCTTCCATTGTCCAAAAGGACAATGGAAGGGCATGTCTTTACCTTTCCTTATGCTTTTCTGTCTCCGGTGCCCCGCAGCAGCCTGCGGATAGCAAGGGCATATATAAGCTCCTGTGAGCTGGGCATTTCTCCGATGCGAAAGCCCAAAAGATCTCCGGTCTTTTGCAGGCGGTATTTGATAGTGTTCTTATGGACAAATAACCGAGCCGCCGTATCGGTGACGCTGTTATGCTCGTCCAGCAGAAACACAGCCAGCGAGCTTAAAATATCCTCCCCATCCCGTCCGGTGGATATGCTCCGGAGCAAGGACAAATATGCCTGTATTCTGTCCTCTCCCGCTTCGGTCATGTTTCTGCATTGCTTTGCAAACATTATCTCCGGCAGCGTAAAGAACCTGTGGGTGGGAAAAATCGCCTGTGCATCCCCGACAAATGACTGGTTGGCCAGGTATGCGTCTTTCACATCTGCTGTGTTCTGTAGTCCAGCACACCGGGTCAGCACTGCCGGTATATGCTTTTGCTCGAAAAATTGAAGCAGCGCTTGCGCCCAGGCATTGGCGTCCTGCAATGATGCGGACCCAACCGGAAAGATCAGAATGTCACCCTCGTACAGCTCGCATATGCTCACATTCGCGTACTGGCCGGAAAGTTCTCTGAGCTCCTCCAGCCAAGGAGCCAGGTCTACCTTTTCCCCGCCGTGTATTATCCACATATCGCTCAGCGCCGCTACGTCAATTTTATAGATATCAGCCAACCGCCGCATCTTAATAGGCTCGTCCTGAATGATGGAACGTACCAGTTCCAGCAGACCGATCTGGTCGTGATCCCTCCCCCAAAGGTTCATGGCCAGCCGAACGCCATCCACCGCCTGCTTCCACAGCGTCGGCTCCAGTTTCCGCCCTTCGGAAAAGACCAGAAGCCGCACATTGAGGTGGAGCTCTGTCTGATACTTCTTCTGATATATCCAGAGAGGATAATCACATTCAAGCTCCATCGGCTCTTCATCCAGACCGGGCGGAAGCTGTTTCATCCAATCAACCCAACGCGCTTTCATGTCCCGGGGCCAGCCTACGGCGCTGAGAACCTGCCCTTTCGCATCCGTGATCACGGCAGTAGCACGGAGCCGGTCGCTTACAATGCGCAGCATGGTGTCGATGGTGCGTTGGTGCGTGGGAAGTCTTGACATCTGGTCCAGTAAATCGAGGGCAAACGTTGGATTATTGAGGCGGTCCAGCGTGACCATGTCCATTACCTCGCAGATCACATCGCTGTATCTCAGACTCGGGTCATTCTCCGGCATACAGATGAGTACAAACCCCAGCTCATCTGCCAGATCTATCAGCCTTTTATCCACCTTCGGCAGCAAAAGACCCACATAATACAGGATCATGCCGGTCTCTCCCACAGAGGCGAAGCGTCTGATGTTCTCGCACTGGGCCTCCACATCGTCCACAATGCTGGCAAAACTCGTGATGATGAGTTCACTTCCAAAAAACTCGATATGGTCAAACAGTTCCCGCTGTGTCTCCGTTGTGTTCGAATACTCCAAAACGGAGATCGAAGAGATGATACGGTCCAAACAGTTCTTTCCCGCCAATACCTTAGCCCGCCGAAGGGAGGGCAAAGTCATAATCTTTTCGATAGTCACACTCATATTACTCCCCTCCTCGACTTTATCATACACATCTCGGCTCCGCACGTCAATTAAATTCAAACGTTCTTGAAATCCATTTGTTTTCCGGCAGTTTTTACCCTTTCACATAAAAACAAAAAAGACAAACGATAAATATACCTCGCCGTCCCCTCTATCAAATGTTGACAAATCAACAATGGCATAATATACTCTTAAAAGTTGATTTGTCAACATTGGAGGTTGCGGCATGATCCAACGATTTGAACAGTTTACCGGCGCCATTGCCCAGATACACCGGTGCGTGCAGAAGATAAAGCGCGCCGAGATGACGGAGCTTGGCCTGAAGGGACAACACGTCCGGTGCCTTGTTGCCATGGGCGGGCGCCCGGAGGGTGTGACCGCCGCGGAGCTTTGCTCCCTGTGCGGGGAGGACAAGGCGGCGGTGTCCCGCACTGTGGCCGACCTTGAGGATCGCGGCCTTGTAGCCTGCGCTCAGCCTGAGGGCAAGCGGTACCGGGCGCGGCTGACCTTGACAGACAAGGGTCGGGAAACCGCCCGTCAGGTGAATGAACGGGTGGAGCAGGCGGTGCTACGGGGCGGGGACGGTTTGACCCCAGAGCGCCGGGAGGAGTTTTATACCGCACTGAACCTGGTGGCGGCAAATTTAAAAAAGTTATGTATTGAAAAAACTGGAGAGATATAGGCATGAATATCGCAAAAAGGTTGTATTGCCGGGTGTTCCAAAAGGTGTTTTGGCTAGCGATCCCGCTGCTGCCCTACCGTGAGCCGGAGCGGCTGCAGCATATGGAACAGCTGCCGGAGATGTTTTTGAAGCACGGCATAAATAAGGTACTTTTGGTCACCGACAGCCAGCTGCGCGGGGCTGGGCTGACGGCGGAGTTGGAACAGCTTTTGCCGGCGGGAGGCGTTGAGTGCGCTGTGTACGACAAGACCGCCGCCAACCCCACGGTGAACAATGTGGAGGAGGCAAGACGGCTGTATCTGGCGGAAGGGTGCCAGGGGCTGCTGGCCTACGGCGGCGGCTCCTCCATGGACTGCGCGAAGGGCGTAGGGGCCCGGCTGGCGCGGCCAAATAAAACGCTGGCCCAGATGAAAGGGATCCTGAAGATACGCCGGAAGCTCCCGCTTCTGGCGGCGGTGCCCACGACAGCCGGCACCGGCAGCGAGGTGACCCTGGCGGCGGTGATCACAGACGAAGAAAGCCGGTTTAAGTATCCTATCAACGATTTTCCCCTGATCCCCCGGGTGGCAGTACTGGACCCCAAGGCCACCTACACTCTCCCGAAGCATATGACGGCGACGACGGGCATGGACGCCCTTACCCATGCGGTGGAGGCGTATATTGGCGGTTCAACGACCAAAAAGACCAGAGCTTACGCCATCGAGGCGGTCAAGCTGATCTTCGCGAATCTGGAGCAGGCCTATGTCAACGGCTGGAACAAAGAGGCCCGTCGGAACATGCTTCAGGCCGCATATCTGGCCGGAAACGCCTTTTCTCAATCCTATGTTGGCTATATCCATGCGGTAGCCCACTCTTTGGGCGGCGCATACAATATCCCCCATGGCCTTGCCAACGCAGTGCTGCTGCCTGTGGTACTGGAGGCATACGGTTCCGCCGTACATAAAAAATTACACATCCTGGCGGTGGAGGCCGGAGTGGCGGCGCAGGAGGACAGCGACAGCCAGGCTGCCGGGAAATTCATCGCCGAGATCCGTGAAATGAACCGCAGGATGGGTATTCCCACAACGCTGCCCGGTATACAAGAGCAAGACATCCCCTCCCTGGCAAAGCGTGCCGATAAGGAGGCAAATCCCTTGTATCCCGTGCCTGTGCTGTGGGACGCCAAGGAGCTTGAGACATTCTATTACCAAGTGATGGAGAAGGGAGCAGACCATGACTGAGACGGAGATCCGCGGGATTTTGACCCGCCAGCAAGAGTATTTTCAAACAGGGGCCACGCTGCCTGTTGAAAAGCGTATCGCCGCTTTGAAGAATCTGCAGGCGGCCATCCGGGCCCGGGAGGACGAGATCAACGCCGCGCTTCACGCCGACCTGGGAAAAAGCGCCTTTGAAGGCTATATGTGCGAGGTGGGACTGACGCTAAGCGAGCTGAGCTATATGCTCTCCCACACCCGGCGGTTTGCAAGGGAGCATCGGGTCAGGACCCCGCTGGCTCAGTATGTGTCCCGCAGCTATCAAAAGCCCTCACCCCGTGGGAACGTGCTTATTATGAGCCCCTGGAACTATCCGTTCCTGCTGACAATGGATCCTCTGATCGATGCCATCGCGGCGGGCAACACCGCGGTGGTCAAGCCCAGCGCCTACTCCCCCGCCTCCAGCGCGGTGATCGCGGAACTGATTGCGGACTGCTTCCTGCCGGAATACGTTTCAGTAGTCACCGGCGGACGGGAGGACAACGCCTGCCTGTTAGAGCAAAAGTTCGAATATATCTTCTTCACCGGCAGTCAGGCCGTGGGCAAGGAGGTACTTCGCCATGCCGCGGAGCATCTGACGCCCGTGGCGCTGGAACTGGGCGGGAAAAGCCCCTGCATTGTAGACGAAACGGCAAAGTTGCCTCTGGCGGCCAGACGCATCGTATTCGGAAAGTATCTGAACTGCGGCCAAACCTGCGTGGCCCCGGATTATATTCTCTGCCACAGCTCCGTGAAGGCCCAACTGGTGGCAGAGCTGAAAAAGCAGATCACTGCGCAGTTTGGCCCGGAGCCTCTGGAAAACCCCAACTACGGTAAGATAATCAACGAGAAGCATTTTGACCGTATCCGCGGCCTGATCGATGAGCAAAAGGTCGTCCACGGCGGCGAAATAAGACCGGAGACCCTACAGATCGCGCCTACATTGATGGACAATGTGACCTGGGCGGACGCGGTGATGGGCGAGGAGATCTTCGGCCCGGTGCTGCCCATTCTGACCTTCGACAGCATGGAGGAGATCTACGCTCTTCTTGCGGACAAACCTAAACCTCTGGCGCTGTACCTGTTTTCAGAGGACCGGTCGCGGGTCCGCGAGGTCACGGCCCGGTGCGCCTTCGGCGGCGGCTGTGTCAACGATGTGGTCATCCATCTGGCTACCAGTGCCATGGGCTTCGGCGGCACGGGAGAGAGCGGCATGGGCGCATATCATGGAAAGGCCGGCTTTGACGCTTTCTCGCACACCAAGAGCATCGTAGACAAAAAGACATGGATAGATCTGCCCATGCGTTATCAGCCCTATAAAAGCGTCAACGGAAAGCTTATCAGGCTGTTCGTGCGGTGAGTTATCTCCCCAAACTGGCCCTGCTGCGCCGGGCCTCAGCCGTTTTTGCGGCTCCAAGGCGCTGTTTCTGCCTCCTAAGCGGGCAGTCTCCCTCTAAAGTTATCCAGTTTATTTCTGCTTCACTTACCTCTATGTGAACAAAAACTCCCTTTTAAGTTAAGTGTTGCTACTGCTTTGTCATTCAAAATGGTGTATATTCATATGTATTCAACAAAACGGGCAGTTATCAGTGGATGATAACTGCCCTACAAAACAGAAGCTGTTTACTCTTGACTCTTATCAAAATTTGATACAAACCGAGTCCTGTCAAAAGGAATCTCGTTATTGCAATAATCTAAATACTCTTGAAGCAATTCATCATCATATGGACGATTTCCTCAACAGTCCCAACAAATACATAGTCCACCACTCCTACATATGCATACAGATCTGTTTCGTCAACAACCATGCTAACGTGAGCATAATACTCCACGTCGCCGTTCCAAGTAACAGTCTTTGCTGAACAGCCAAATAGCGACAAAACCGCGCAAAGCAATACTCCCAATAATGCGTTTTTCTTCATGTCAAATACTCCAAATACGGATTTATTATTTTTTATATCGTATAATATTTTCCTGCTTTTTTCAATGCATAAACGTTGATATGAGTGTCAGCCCCACTATTTGTAAGGGCTGACACTTGAATCACACTTTTGTCGGAAACAATCCTTTTGTATTGATAGTCAATTCCTACTGATTATTCATTGATTTAGCCAACAACAATTAAGTATTCTGTATATTATTCACGCATTTAACAAACCACACTTATCTTGAAAAGGGACAACAAAAAAGCATCGGCAGCCAAACGTGCTGCCGATGCTTTTGTCATACTATGTAAGCTGCCCGCCGTCAATCCTCCGCGCATTCGGGAAGTCCCGCGACACTGGTCAGCAGGCTCAGCAAGCCCGCCAATACGGAAGCGGAAACAACTATTGCCCAGTCCACCTGAGACAGCACCGCGCTTGTGCCTATCGTTGCAGCCGCAGTCTGCGCAACCGTTTTCAGCGCCCTGATCCCCGCGCATTTTATCCACACTCTAAAATCACTCATGCTTTTATTTCATCCGCCTCCTCCAATGTAAGTTTTCCCGCGGCGACAAGCGCATTTATGCGCGCCGCGCTCCATAATCCCTTGGCATAATAATACCGCGCCATTTCCTTTACCGTCACAGCTCCACCCCCGTCATTACTGCTATATAGTCCACGTCGGCCCGGAGCCTCTCAAGCTCCGTCACCGCTGTGTCCGGCGGCAGTTCCGCCTCAGGCACAGTTCCCGCCGTCAGGCCCGTAACGACGCCGTTTTCCGAGGTCACGCCCACAAACGGGAAAGTCTCAGGTATTTCCATACCATCCGGAACGACAGCCCAACCCGCGGGTACCGCCTGCGGCGTTACGCTCTGGTTTAAGTGAGCACCGTTTTCACATGCTTCGATTTTGATTATCATTTGTTATCCTCCCCAGATTGCGATTAGTCACTTTTTAAGTTACCCGTTTGAGATAAAAAACTATGGATATTCGTTATTTGATCCTGTACACTGGTAACTTATAAAGTTATTTTTAATAATACAGCGCATTTCGTCACCTGTCAAGTTATTTTTTTCTTGTTTCCCTAAAACAATGTGATATAATAAAGATACTTTGAAAACAGGACGGTGAGTTGCCATGACTATGGGAGAACGGATACGCGCAGCCAGAGAAGCAGAACACAAAACCCAGGAAGAGCTTGGCAAAGCCTGCGGCGTTACAAAACAGACGATTTTTAAATATGAAAACAATGTGATCACAAACATCCCTATCGACAAGCTTGAAAACATTGCCGCGTTTTTGAATGTCTCGCCAAGCTATCTGCTCGGCTGGACTCCCGCCGCGGAGGCAGCCATCGGCATACAGGAAAACCTGTTTGAAAACCGTTCGCCCACTCTGGCCGAGGGCGTCGTGGGCCTGTCGCGCCATATCCAGGAGCTTAAAAGCGGATACGATGCTGATTTTTCCGACATTCCGGCCGAACACCGCGAGAAGGTGCAAAAAGCCTATGAGCTGTCAAAAGCTCTGGCGGCTCTCCCGGATGAGGATTTCAAGAAATTCTGCCGCTATGCAAAGTACCTTGACAGCAAAGGCCCCTCGCAGGATGAGAGCTCTCCGACAACCATGGACGAGTTCAGATTTGCTGAATATCTGATCGGCCACGGCGTAAATACAAGCGAATATGAAAATCTGCCTGATCCCGGTCATGCTTTTCGAACCAAACACATAGCCAAAGCACAAAAGTTTCTCTCGCTTTATAACCGCCTGTCGGAGGAACAGCAGAAAACAGCAGACGATTTTATGGAATTTCTCTCCCGGCAGAACGGTAACTGAGGTCCCATGGTCTCCGCAGTCAAAGACGCCGCGCCGTATATATAGACCCATGCACGCTTGGCAAAACCGGCTGGCAGGTACATTTTCACCTTCAAATATCCTTATTTCGGGAAACATGACGGGCATATTCTTTAATTACCATTGGATTTTGACCGCACACATGGTATAATGCATGTATTCTTATGTTAAAGGAGACCGCTCCTGTGTATAATGATCTTTTCTCCATCGGCCCGATTACCATACACGGCTATGGCCTTATGATCGGCGTCGGCTTCCTCTGTTGCGTGCTGATGGGCATCTATAGAGCAAAAAAATACGATATGGACAAAAATGCGGTTGTCGACATCGCACTGCTCGGCGTGTTCTTCGGCTTCATAGGCGCAAAGATACTCTATGTCATCATAGAATTTGACTGGTTTCTCCGAGACCCGCTCGCGGTTCTCGGCTCGGAGGGGTTTGTCGTATACGGCGGGATCATCTCCGGCGTCGCCGCCGCTATCATCTATTGCCGCAGGCGCAAGCTCGTCTTTCTAGAATACTTCGACCTGCTCTCCCCAACTATTTCCGTTGCGCAGGGCTTCGGACGCATCGGATGCTTCCTCGCCGGCTGCTGCTACGGACGCGAGACAAGCTCCGCGCTCGGCGTAACTTTCCCACAGGGCAGCATCGCTCCTGCGGGCATCTCACTCCTGCCGACACAGCTGTTCTCGGCGGCGGGAAATTTCATTATAATGGGCATTCTGATTTGGTACTACAAACGCAGAAAGCACACCGGCGACGTCGGCGCAATGTATCTGCTGCTCTACTCGATCGGCCGCTTTATTATCGAGTTTTTCCGCGCGGACGATCGCGGCTCCGTCGCTTTTCTCTCCACCTCGCAGTTTATTTCTATATTCATAGCGGCTGCGGCCATATTCATGTTTTACCGCAACCGGCGTCGAACTCCCGAGCCGGCTGAAGAGGAAGAAAATATATCTGAAGAGGATATTCAATAAACAAAAAGCGGGATTTATATCTGAAACAGATATAAATCCCGCTTTTATATCTTGCGTTAATTCCACATATTCCCCCAAAGAACCGGATTTAATTGTATTCATGTAAGCTGCTTAATATCGGACTGTGCTGCGGCACGGCGCAGTCTCAGTGGAAACCGGCGGAATTGACTGTTCCGGCCGGTTATGCTATTCTTGTTCCGGGAAGTGAAACAATGAACGTTATACACACAATAGACCCTGTATATGATGAAAACAGCCGCGTTCTTATACTCGGTTCGTTTCCCTCCGTCAAATCCCGCGAACGCGGTTTTTTCTACGGTCATCCGCAAAACCGCTTCTGGCGCACGCTTGCCGCCGTTCTTGGCGAGGACATACCGGAAACTATCGAGAAAAAAACCTCTATGCTGCTGCGGAATCATATTGCCCTATGGGATGTTATCAGCCGCTGTGATATAACCGGTTCGGACGACGCAAGCATTAAAAATGCGGACTCCAACGACCTTTCCCGCATTCTTGAAACGGCGCGGATACGCCGCATCTTCGTAAACGGAAAAACGGCCGAGAGGCTTTATAAAAAGCTCATTGAACCAAAAACAGGCATTTCCGCAGTTTTGCTCCCATCGACCAGCCCTGCAAACGCACGCTGGACGCCTGATATGCTCAGGGACGCCTATAGCGTAATATTAAACTATCTCGGAGATAATGATGACTGACGACGAAAAGCTTACAGCACGGCGGCTTTCGGAGCTTGCCGAACGCTCATACAGCCGCAGTATCGCGGCCTACTCGGACTTTCTTACCCTTGCGGAGCAAGCATTGCTGCCGCAGAGCGCGAACGGCACAGAATACTCCCTTTTCGGCGGTTTTGACGGCGCCGAGCGTTGTCTCGCCTGTTTTGGGGAGGATGCCGCCTTATACGCGCCTGTCGCCTGCCTGCGCATCTCGCCCCGGAACGATAAATTCTCCGACGATCTGTCCCACAGCGACTACCTCGGAGCGCTGATGCACCTTGGCCTTCGACGGGAGACCCTTGGCGACATTCTGCTCAGCGGAGGGAACGGATATGTTTTCTGTCTTGAATCCGTCGCGGATTTCATAATTTCAGAACTGACACGTATAAAACGGACCTCCGTCTCTGTCAGGCGCGAAGACGCGCCTCCATCTGACGCGCTTCCGCAGCTGAAACAGGCTGAGCTCGTCGTCTCATCAGAACGTCTTGACGCCGTCGTTGCGGCCGTCTATCATCTCTCCCGCGGCGAGAGCCAGAAGCTTTTCATCCGGGAAAAGATATTCATAAACGGCCGTATCTGCACAAACACATCGGCCACACCTCATGAGGGTGATATTATCTCTGTCCGCGGCTGCGGCAGATTCGTATACCGCGGTATTGCGCGGGAGACCCGAAAGGGCCGCTTGCGCGTTATACTGGATATTTATTGAGGAGCGCACTATGGCAAATGATTTTTCACAGAAGGTCTACGAGGCGGTGAAGCGGATACCCCCGGGAAGGGTCAGCAATTACGGCTTCATCGCGTTTCTTGCCGGCAGGCCGCGCGCAGCACGCATCGTTGGATCTGCTCTGCACCACAATCCGGAGCCCGGCGTCATTCCCTGCCACCGGGTAGTTTTCAAGGACGGCTCGCTCTGCAGCTCCTTTGCATTCGGGGGAGCAGATATCCAGCGCCAGCTGCTCGAAAACGAGGGAGTTGTGTTCCTTTGCGATGGACGTGTGGATATGGAAAGATGCGCCTGGTTCGGCGAATAAGGAGGTTTTCATATGGCATTCATCAAAACGCAGTTCCGCGAGCTTCGCGTGTTTTACAGACGTGAGCTTAAATGGCCGCTGTTTGCTGCTGTGGTCGGCTTTTTCGCTATAACTCTGATAAGCTATTTTTTCTTCGTGTCAAACACTGACCTCTCCCTGAAGATAACGCAGTTTTTCTCCGAGGCCGTTTCCAACGGGGTAGTCGGCGAGGACGGAAACATCTCTGCGCCGCTGCTTTTTCTCAACAACCTGCGCGCCTGCCTGACGAGCGTACTTTTGGGCTTTATCCCGTTCTTTTTTATCTCTGCTATAGCAGTCATTGTGAACGCCGGTCTTATCGGTGCGATACTCAGCGTCTATGCAGTAAACAGCTTTTCAATACTGCGGCTGATCGTCTTTGGGCTGCTGCCTCATGGCATTTTTGAACTTCCGGCCCTCTTCATCTCCTTTGCGTCAGGCATCTCTCTTTGCCTTACGATGTGCAAAGCCGTCGTCGGGCTTGACGGTGCGCTCATCGTCCCCAAACTCAAAAATCTTGTGCGCGTATTTGTAATAAATATCGTTCCCCTGTTGATCCTGGCAGCGGCTATCGAGACATGGCTGACCCCTGTGCTTTTTTCGCGTTATTGTATTATGTAAACCGCTATGCACATCAAAACCTTTTATCTTGGAATTCGAAACGGAAGCGTAGGCCTTCAGGGTCGGTAAGAGGCATCCAACCATGGCAAATCAAAAGTAAAAAATAATTACAAAAAGTTGCGATTTAATTATTTTGAAACATTTACCCTGTTTATTTGTTAACATCTCTCGTGTAATATAATACTTGCAAGAGACAGTTTCATCTTTTTCATTTTTGTCCTCATCCCATATAACAAAGCAGCAATACGGAATGTCGCACCGTATTGCTGTTTTGTTTTTTCTTTTTAAGCTGTTTCCTTTTGCCGCCTGATCAAAATAAAAAACGTCGTTCTGAACAGACTGTCCGGAACGGCGTTTTTTTCTGCAATTATGCTCCCCTTAGCCCGACCCAGCGGCGGACATATTCTGCAAACCGCATTACCGCCTGGGACCGCAGATCCTTTCCTGGTATCGCCAGCGCTATCGTGCGCACGGACGGAGGCTCAAGCTCCATCATACAGACTTTGCCCGCATGTCCCTCCAGGAGAAGCTCCGGCATAATGCTCATGCCGAGCCCATTTTCCACCATTGCAATGATCGCGTAGTCGTCCTTGGTCGTGAACCTTATATCCGGTTTGACTCCAGCCGCCTCAACAGCGCGCCGGGAATCCTGGTCCGACGTCTCCAGCAACGTTATAAACGGCTCGCCCTCGATCTCACCTACCGGCAGCCTCCCTGGCCCCGCCTTCGGATGGTCAGGCGGAAGGACCGCCATCAGCCTGTCCTCACAAAGGGGAATAACCTCGCAGTCCAGTTCCGTAGGCAGCGTTATAAACGCGACGTCCACCTCACCTTCGAGCAGCCACGTATCCACGTCGTGATAATCTCCGTTCATCAGTTTGAGTCCAACATTCGGATACTCCGCCTGAAAGTTCTTTATGATGCCCGGAAGCCAGTGTACCGCGACGCTCGAAAACGCGCCGACGCATATAGTTCCGGAATCCAGCCCGCGCACGTCTTTCGCTGAATGCTCAAGCTCTTCCATCGCCGTCACGACCGCACGCACAGAGGGCAGGATCTTCTGTCCCTCCGGCGTCAGCTTAACCCCGCCGCGCCCGCGGTACATAAGACGGAAGCCAAATTCCTGCTCCAGTGAATTTATGATATGGCTGACGTTGGACTGCGTGCAGCCAAAATATTCCGCCGCGCGCGTAAGCCCGCCCAACTCAACAACTTTAATGAAAACTTCATACTTTGAAGACAACACTTTTTCAAAATCTCCTATTGCATTATTTATCTAAGTGAAGTATAATACAGCCAATCCATTAAATCAAGTAATGAAATACATAAAAATAATTAATGGATTCTTGCGTTTTGCACCAAAAAAAGAGAGAACGGAGAGTAAAAATGAATGTAGAGCTTATCGTCTTTATCGTCTATCTTGTATTTATGCTGGGAATCGGTGTCTGGTTCTTTATCCGCTCAAGGGACGGAGGAGAGAAATCATATTTCCTTGGCGGACGCCAGATGGGTCCTTGGGTCTCAGCCCTTTCCGCCGGCGCTTCAGATATGAGTGCGTGGGTACTCATGGGCCTGCCTGCCTCCATATATGCCGCCGGCATCGGTCAGGCTTGGATCGCAATCGGACTTGCCATCGGTTATGCCATCAGCTGGCTCGTTGAGGCGCCGCGCCTGCGCCGCTATACGATCGCTGCCAATGACTCGATTACCATTCCGCAGTATTTGACCAACCGCTTTCTGTCCAAGAGCAAGGTGCTTCAAATCATCTGCGCCGTCATCTTCCTCGTGGCTTATACCATATATGCCGCTTCCAGTGTCAAGGCCTGCGGCACACTGTTCAACACGGTTATAGGAATCGACTCGACAGTCGCGATGTATATCGCTGCCATTGTCATCATCTGCTATACCTTCCTCGGCGGTTTCTCCGCTGTTTGCTGGACCGACTTCTTCCAGGGCCTGCTGATGCTTGCCGCCCTGCTGATCGCACCGATCTTTGCTCTGGCGCTCATTCAGAGCGGTCAGGGTGCTGTAGAGGCATCCGAACTGCCGGCCAACTATTGGAATCTATTCGCAAACTGGAAAGACATCGTGTCCGGTCTCGGCTGGGGCCTTGGTTACTTTGGCATGCCGCATATCATCGTCCGCTTCATGTCCCTGCGCTCTGAGAAGGACCTCAAAAAGAGCGCTAAGATCGGCATAACCTGGAATGTACTTATCATCATCTTCTCCGTTGCAGCCGGCTGCATCGGCCACCTTTTCCTCGGAGATATAGATGACAGCTCCGTTGTTTTCATCACAATGGTGCGCAAGATCTTCCCCGCGATCATCTCCGGAATACTGCTCTCCGCGATCCTCGCTGCATCAATGAGCACTGCGGACAGCCAGCTTCTTGCCTCCGCCTCCGCTTTCGCCAGCGACGTGTATAAACCCCTTCTCCGCAAAGGCAAGGCCGGCGACAAGGAGATGACCTGGATCAGCCGTCTTGTCGTTCTCGTGATCGCCATTGTTGCCGTTATAATCGCCTCCAACCCCAACAGCGGCACTATCATGGGCCTTGTTGAAAACGCATGGGGCGTGTTCGGAGCGGCTTTCGGTCCGGTCATCCTGCTCAGCCTGTTCTGGAAGCGTCTGACCTTTGGCGGCGCCGTCGGCGGGATCCTCGCCGGAGCTATCGTCGATATACTCTGGCTTGCTTTCCTCAGCAGCACCGGTATATATGAGATCATTCCCGGTTTTGCAGCGGGTGTTATCGTTGCCGTTGTCGTATCCCTCGCAGGAAAGGCCCCCGAAAAGGAGATCACGGATATCTTCGACCGTGTGGCCTCCGGGCAGGAACAATAATTCATATAAAATATTGGCAGCGCACCATTCAGGTGCGCTGCTTTTTTTCTTCTTGACATATCGAAAAAATAGTGTATCATAAGCAGTAGATTATATTAAATAAATATTTGTTTAGAACGGAGGGGAGAGTTTGACTCAAAGGGAACGGCAGATCCTGAGCTGGATCCGTGAAAATCCGCTGATTTCTCAGCAGGAACTGGCGGAAAAAGCAGGTATAACCCGCTCGTCAGTCGGCGTGCATATATCAAATCTGATGAAAAAAGGATATATTACGGGACGAGGCTATATCCTGGGCGCAGAGAAATATGTGACCGTTGTCGGCGGCGTCAATATCGATATCGGCGGAACTCCTTCGAAGCCTCTGGTCGAAAGCGACTCTAACCCCGGCAGAGTTCGCATGAGCCTTGGCGGTGTCGGGCGAAATATTGCGCATAACATGAGTCTGTTGGGACTGACTGTCAGCCTCCTGACGGTTTTCGGCGACGATATGAACGCTCAAAAGCTGATCGAAAGCTGCTCAGAGCTGGGCATCGACGTATCACAGTCACCTCTGCTCGCGGGCGGGCGTACCTCAACATACCTGTTCATAAACGACGAGCACGGCGATATGCAGCTCGCCGTCAGCGACATGGAGATCTATGACCACCTTACTCCGCAGCTGTTGGAATCCCGTCACAAGCTCATAAACAGCTCTGCAGCGGTCGTTTTCGACACGAATATTCCGCAGGAAAGCATAGAATATCTGGCTGAGACGAGCAGCATTCCGCTGTTTGCCGACCCTGTATCAACGGCTAAGGCGGAAAAATTGCGGCCTGTCCTCGGAAAACTGCACACGCTCAAGCCGAACCGCATTGAAGCCGAGCTTCTCTCCGGAATTGAGATAAGGGACGAGGAAAGCCTGCGCAAAGCTGCTGAAAAGCTGCTCGAAACAGGTTTGAAACAGGTATTCATAACCCTTGGGGCGGGCGGAGTTTATGCCGCCGACCACCTGCAGAGCGTGCATCTGCCGGGGCTCCACGCAGAAATGGTGAACACGACCGGCTGTGGCGATGCGTTCACGGCCGCGCTTGTCTGGGCGCATATAAACGGACTGCCGCTTGCATCCGCCGCCTGCGCAGGACTTGCCGCCTCTGCGATCGCAATGGAGGCCGCGGAAACTATAAACAGCGCGATGAGCGAAAACGCGCTCATCGCGAGAATGAATACAACGGAGGTAAAAAATGATGCTGAATAAATATCTTGACATAGCGCCTGATGTAAAGGCCGCACTTGACGAGGGCAAGCCTGTCGTCGCGCTTGAATCCACAATAATTTCCCACGGTATGCCATATCCGCAGAACGTAGAGACGGCTCTGAATGTGGAGAAAATCATCCGTGAGAACGGCGCGGTCCCCGCGACGATCGCCGTCATCGGCGGCAGACTCAAGGCCGGGCTCTCCCCGGAAGAGATCGACTATCTAGGCCGCACAGGTTCGGACATTCCGAAGGCAAGCCGCCGCGATCTGCCCGTCATCGTTGCAAAGGGCATGGACGGAGCTACTACCGTCACGACGACTATGATAATCGCGCACATGGCGGGCATCCGCGTTTTCGCCACCGGCGGCATCGGCGGCGTACACCGCGGCGCAGAGACGACGATGGATATTTCCGCTGACCTTGAGGAGCTCGCGCATACCCCCGTAATGGTAATCTGCGCCGGTGCGAAGTCGATACTCGACCTGGAACTTACGCTCGAGTACCTTGAGACCCACGGCGTCCCCGTCATTGGCTACGGCACAAAGGAGCTGCCGGCCTTCTATACCCGAAAATCCGGTTTTGAGGTCGACTACGAACTTGACACTCCGGAGGAGCTTGCCCGCGCTTTCTATGTCAAGCAGGATATGGGCCATATCGGCGGCATGCTGGTCGCAAACCCGATCCCTGAGGAATACTCCATGGACCATGAGGTGATAAACCGCGCGATCGATGAGGCTGTCGAGGAATCCCGCAGGCTTGGCATTCATGGCAAGGAGACGACTCCCTTCCTTCTGGCCAAGATCAAGGAGATAACCGGCGGAGACTCCCTCGACTCCAACATTCAGCTTGTTTACAACAACGCCCGTCTCGCCGCAAAAACTGCGGAAGAGCTGAGCAAGCTCGGATAAATCCACAGTACAAAAACTGCCTTCCCTGCAGAGGGGGGCAGTTTTTCGCCTTTTTTGTCTGTTGGCATCCTAAAACCAAACAGCTTAAAAATCTGTCTTTCAGCCGCAGTTGATTTTTCATCCGAAACCCGATATACTCTGGAAAGAGGTGTTATTTATGTATGATGAACTGACCGAGGTCGACATCAAAAAGATGCAGGAGGAGATCGAATACCGCACAAAGGTTCTCCGGCCGCAGATAATCGAGGATGTCAAAACGGCGCGCGCCTTCGGCGACCTGAGCGAGAATTTCGAGTACAAAGCAGCAAAGCAGGTCAAGAACCGCAACGACAGCCGTGTGCGCTATCTTGAGCGGATGATAAAAACCGCCCGCGTCATAAAAGCTGAATCCGGTTCGGACGACCGTGCCGCGCTGTTCGATAAACTCACAATATATATAGAGGAGGACGATGAGGAACAGGATATCCGCATCGTCACGACCTTGCGCCAAAACGCCCTCAAGGGGCTTATCAGCAAGGAATCTCCAGTTGGCAAGGCCGTGCTCGGCCACCGTGTCGGCGACCGTGTTCTGGTCGAGGTCAACGAGAATTACAGCTATTATATCGTTATCCGCGCGCTTGAAAAGGGCTCGGACGACGACAGTCTGGAGATAAGCGGATATTGAGCGCGCAATACGCAGAATTTTTAAGCCCGTGCCAAAGATAGGCACGGGCTTTTTTCACTTTCACAGGTTATCGGTCGCGTACATAACGGCGGTCATCGCAATAACGGGCGCTGTTTCACACCTGAGTATGCGCGGTCCCATAGAAATGGGCGTCATTCCGGAGAGTCGGGCCATCTCCGCCTCATACGGCTCGAAGCCGCCCTCCGGGCCGGTTATAACCGCGCAGGACTTGAACTGCCCGGCCTGTTCGATGGCCTGTTTTATCGTCATGCGCTCGCCGGTCTCATACATGAACAGGCGCAGCTCCGACTTCTTCGCGATTTCGAGTGCGTCGGCAAACTCCGGCACGAAGCTGAGCGCCGGTATACTCCCCCGACCGGACTGCTTTGCAGCCTCCTCCGCGATGCGCCGCAGCCTCTCCAGTTTCTTTTCCACACTCTTCCCCTCCGGCCGCGCGACACAGCGCTCGCAGAGGAAAAGCACGATCTCAGAGGCGCCCGCCTCCGTGCATTTCTGAACAAGGTAGTCAACGCGCTCTCCCTTTGGAAAGCCCGCAAGAACCGTGCATCTCACAGTCGGCTCCGCCGGGCAGTCGGTCGTTTCAAGGATTTCCGCCTCTACCTCGCCCTGCCCGATACGGCTTATGCGGCAGTTGTGATCTGTCCCCTCACCGTCGCAGATAACTATCCTGTCGCCTATCTTCATGCGCAGCTCTTTGACATGGTCGGCATCGCTGCCGGTTATCATTGCATAGCCCTTTGCAGCATTAGTTCCCGCAACGAAAAATCTCGGCATTATGTAAACCTCCTTAAAAAGAGCAAAATATCGTATATAAAGATTATCG
>CAZIHY010000016.1:0-30257 GCA_964539115.1 uncultured Oscillospiraceae bacterium | reverse complement strand
CTTTCCAAATCACAACCGCTGCGCTGGGTTGTGATTTGGTTTTGGCGCAAACCTGAAAGCATTGGCATCTTTAGTGTTTCGATGTTACACGTCATCGCGGACTGCATATAGTTCGCGACGACTTTTTCATAAAAAATCATCTCTCACTCATTCCGCCGTTTCTCCAGCCTGAAGGCGGCGGCATCTATAATGTTGTGATATTACACGTCGGAGCAAGCTCTATATCGCTTGCTCCGACTTTTTTACCATAATAACGGCGGGTTCCTGTCATTATTACACACTTTTTATTTTTTAAGGCCATGCTTTCCAAAAAACATCTTGCTCTCAGAAAGGAACAGCCCTGCGAGCGTTAAAACAGTGCCGATCACCGTAAACACCGTGATTTCCTCATGCAGAATGAGCGTCGACACCACAACGGTTATGACAGGTACAACGTAAATATAAACGCTCGTCTTGACAGCGCCCAACACCTTCACCGCGTAATTCCATGTAACAAAGCAGAGCGCCGAGGCGCCAAGGCCAAGATAAATAATATTGAACACATAAACCGGGTCGGAAAACCTGGAAAGTCCCGGCTTAAAATCAAACAGGAACAGGGCTGGTATCATAAACAGGACGCCATAGAAAAATACCCGTCTTGTGGTCAGGACAGTATCATATCCGAAGCTGCTGATCTTCCTTGTCAGTATTGAATAGCAGGCCCACACCAGCGCCGCTGCAAGCGCCAGCAGATCTCCAACAGGATTCAGCTTCAATCTCGAGCCATTAAAGCTCATCAGGAAAATACCGGCCATTGCAACCGCAAAGCCGATGAAAAAGCCCGGCCGCAGCTTTTCCTCCTTCATGAAAACACGGGACAGGATCGCGGTAAAAAACGGCGCGGTCGAAATTATAACGCCGACATTGGACGCCATCGTATAGGTCAACGCGATATTTTCCAGCAGGTAATACATGCAGATACCGCAAAGGCCGGCTGCGGCAAAGGTAAGCTCCTGTTTCCGCCCCGCGCATTTAAGCCTGCGCGGACATGCCAAAAGCAAAGCGAGCAGGCCCATGACAAACCGGAAAAACAGAATCTCAACAGGCTGGAAGCCCGTCAATAAAACCTTTGTGGAAATGAAAGTAGTGCCCCAGATGATGATCGTGAGCAGGGCCGATAAATGTCCTGCGGCGCTTTTAATCTCCATTCTGCTTTTCCTCCTCCGCTTTTCCCGAAAAGATTTCCCGATATACGCCCGGAGTCAGACCGATAAAGCGGCTGAAACAGTTTGTAAAGTGGCTCTGGTCGAAAAAACCGGTACGCAGCGCCGCCTCAACGGGAGGCATGCCCTGCTCCAGGAGTTGTCTTGCTTTCCCGATCCGAATATTCTCCAAGTAGTTATACGGCGTCACACCCTTTGACTTTGTAAAAGCCCTAAGCAGGCCCGATCTGCTCAATCCCGCACAGCGGCAAAGCTCATCCAGCGCTATCCGCTCAGCATAATGTCGCTCCATAAACTCACAGGCCCTCTCGATCTCCTCCCTGCATTCCGGAACGCAGTTTTCAAAAGAACTGCCATATCTTTGGATAAGCATCGATATCAGAAGCAGCAAGCTCTCCTCTTTTCCAAACTCTCGGGAGCCCTGCATAACCATCTCATGCAGCGTGCACAAACAGCAGGATATTTCCTCGTCATGGATCACATTTGGAAAATATCCGGGCAATTCCCGTTTACCGGTTATCTCTTCGCCCAGATCCAACATGACCTCTTTTGAAATATTGAGGCACCGGTAGTCCAGCATGCCGCCGTCGCTCTGCACACATGCATGGTTATCACCCGGATTGAAAAGGACGATATCGCCTTGCCTAAGCGTATATTCCCGATTTTTGCAAGAGAGATGGCGTTGCCCATTTTCGATATATCCAATTACATAATACTCGTGGAAATGGTTTGGGAAGGGCTGTACAATGCCTTCGAAGCAGTAGGCTTCAACCCGCAGCTCGCTGTCATAGACAATGGTTCTCGTTTCTTTTTTCATGAGCTCTTCCTCCTTGTTCGGCATTGTACCACTCGCCGATTCAAAAGGCTTGTAAAATATCTTCATTTTGTTGTGCTTTTCGCCGCGCAAATGTATAATAAACGCAAAACAGATTTGGAAGCAGGAAACAAATCATGGCACATATAATTGAGATAACCGATTTTGACGCGCCGGAGCTGGACGTATATGCCCGGCTCACGGAGGTGCAGCTGCTCAACCGGCGAGAGCCTGACAAGGGGATGTTCATCGCAGAAAGTCCGCTCGTAATTGAGCGCGCGCTCGACGCCGGCTGCGTTCCCGTGTCCTTCCTGATGGAGACAAAGCACGCGCAGGGAAAGGCAAAGCACCTGATCGACCGCTGCGGCGGAATACCCGTTTACACAGCAGAGCTTGACGTTCTGACCCAGCTCACGGGCTTTAAGCTCACACGCGGCACGCTCTGCGCAATGTACCGTCCGCGGCTTCCTTCCGTTGGAGAAGTATGTAAAGACGCAAGGCGCGTCGCCGTTTTGGAAAACGTCATGAACCCGACGAATATCGGTGCGATCTTTAGATCCGCCGCCGCACTGGGCGTTGACGCGGTCCTGCTCACAGACGCCGGGAGCGACCCGCTGTACCGCCGCGCCGTGAGGGTTAGCATGGGTACCGTGTTTCAGATCCCGTGGACGTACATTGACGAAGACTCGCCATGGCCGCAGGACGGCATGGCCCTGCTGCGCTCGCTGGGATTCAAAACCGCCGCGATGGCACTGCGTGAGGATTCAGTCCGCATTGACGACCCAAAGCTCCTCGCCGAGGAAAAGCTGGCGATCATCCTCGGTACAGAAGGCGACGGGCTGGCCTCCGGAACTATCGCCGACTGCGATTACACCGTCCGCATCCCGATGTCGCACGGAGTGGACTCACTGAACGTCGCCGCAGCGAGCGCGGTCGCCTTCTACCAGCTGTGCAAGGATAATAATTTTTGATTTTAATCAAACATAGCGTATCATTTTCTCCTTAAAAGAAAAAGAAGCAGGCAAGATATAACGATCGTTATATCTTGCCTGCAAAAGCAATCTCTGTTTTTATTCCGAGAGAAGTATTCTGTCATTGTCAAGCGCCTTGCCGGTACCCGCGCGGAAGCGTGAGAGAAGGTCATCAACAGTCATTCCGGCGCGTTCCTCCCCCGCGACGTCGAGGACGATCTTTCCATCCGACATCATTAGGGTCCGGTTTCCAAGACGCAGAGCCTGGCTCATGTTATGAGTCACCATAAGGCAGGTGATGCTCTCACGGGCTATTATCTCCTCTGTAAGCTTGAGGACCTTCTCGGCCGTACCGGGATCGAGCGCCGCGGTGTGTTCATCCAACAGCAGAAGCTGCGGCGTGACCATTGTCGCCATAAGCAGAGTCAGCGCCTGGCGCTGGCCGCCGGACAGCAAACCGACGGGCTGGCGCATCCTGTCCTCAAGTCCCATGCCCAAAAGCCTCAGCTTTTCGGCAAAAAACTCTTTATCCTTCTTTGTGATGCGGCTGAAGGGTGAGTTACCCTTTCCCGAACGCAGATATGCCAGCGCGAGGTTCTCTTCGATCGTCATCGAGGGGGCCGTACCCTTGAGGGGGTCCTGAAACAGTCTGCCGATGACATGACTGCGCCGATGCTCGGGCACAAAGGTAATGTCTTTTCCACCGAGGACTATGCGGCCCTCATCAACATAGAAGCTTCCGGATATGGCGTTGAGCATCGTCGACTTTCCTGCACCATTCGAGCCTATTATTGTTACAAAGTCTCCCTTGTCAAGATGCAGCGACAGGCCGTCGATAGCCATTTTCTCGTTGACAGTCCCGGCATTAAAGGTCTTTGTAATATTCTTCAGGTCCAGCATGCTCAATCTCCCCCTTTTCTGACGGCGAGCTTGCGCTTCTGGAACGCAACCCATTTTTTAAGCGTCGGCATAGCTATCGCCAGTGCAACGACAATCGCGGTTATTAGCTTGAGCCCCGCTACGGGGACTATCTTCGTGTAAAGCACTATCGCATAGATAAGGCGGTAAATGACGGAGCCGACGATGGCCGCGATCGCACCTTTGACAACCGTGCGGCGGCCGAGTACAGTCTCGCCGATTATCAGGCAGGCAAGCCCGATGACGACGATGCCCGTTCCGCCGTTTATGTCGGCGGAGTTCTGATATTGCCCGACCAGAGCGCCGGACAGCGCGGTCATCGCGTTCGAAACGCACAGGCCGACAGAGATCGTGAAGGTCGGGTTGATGGACGAGGCGCGCACCATGTCGATGTTGTCGCCCGTGGCGCGTATCGTCAGGCCGAGGTGCGTTCCGAGGAACAGTATGATAAGCACTGTCAGCACGGCGAGCACAACAAGGGCGAGTATCATATCACTCCACCCGCCGACGATACCGGTTGCCTTGAACATGCTGAAGATCGTATCCGTCTTGAGCAGGCTGACATTGGACTTCCAGCCCATAGCCATAAGGTTTATGGTGTAAAGCCCCGTATTGGTCACAATGCCCGCGAGGATGGACGGCACGCCCAGACGGGTCTGGAGAAAGGCCGTTATAAATCCCGCGCAGGCGCCAGCGAGCATAGCCGCCGGTATCGCGAGGATCGGGTGCCCCGCCGCCGTCAGCGTTACGGACACAGCCGCGCCGAGAACGAAGCAGCCGTCAGTCGTAAGGTCGGCAATGTCAAGAATACGGTAGCTCAGAAACAGCGCCATTGCAACCGGCGCATACAGGAACCCCAGCTCCAGAGCAGTCTTCACAATAAAAAGCAAGGTCTGTTTCTCCTCTCAAAACTAATGACGGGCGTTCCGCCCGCGAAGCGCCGCCATGCGGCAATTATGCCAATTCCCCCGACAGTCATGTCGGGGGATCGGCGTGTATTAATAGCTTTTCCGGTGTTTTAGTCCTCGGTAGTCGTGACCTCAACAAGCTCGCCCATGTCGGCGAAAACGCTGTAATCGATGCCAAGGGTCGCGGCGGTCTCGGTGTTGACGGTAATGATGCCGCCGTCCATCAGGTAGTAGTCCTCCATGGCAGAGATATCGCCGGTTATCGCCTCGTAGGCGAGATCGGCGGTGCGGGTGCCGAGGTCGGTATAGTTAACGCCGCAGGTGGTAAAAGCGCCGTTGCGGACGAAGGAGTCAGCGCCGGTGTAGTGCGGGATCCCGGCGTTCGCCAGATCCTCGTATATCGCAAGCTCGGCAGCCATGATTATGTTGTCGGTCGGGGTGAAGATCGCGTCGACGCCCTCGGCGATGAGCGCGGAGGCGGCCGCTATGACCTCGTCTGTGGTGGCCGCAGTCTGCTCGGAGTAGGCAATGCCCTTCTCGTCAAGGATCTTCTTCGCATCGGCTATCGGAGCGGCGGAGTTCGCCTCGGACAGGGAGTACAGCAGGCCAACCTTGGTTATGTCGGGATTCTGTGCCAGCATCATGTCGATAATAAATTCCGTGTTGAGCGCGTCGCTGGTGCCAGTGACATAGTCAATCCCGGTCAGCTCAGCCGCAGCGGGATCGGAGATCGCAGCGTAGATAACAGGGGTCTTGCTCTCCTCGGCACAGGAGGTCATGACCTGGGCCGCGAGGGTCGCGATGGGGATGATTGCATCGACCTTGTCAGCGATTGCCTGGTCGCCGATCTGCTTGAGGGTCGTCTGCTCGCCCTGGCCGGAATAGACCTCGTACTCGATCGTGATGCCCTTGTCAGCGGCGATCTTATCAAGCTCAGCGGTTATTGCATTTGCTATCTCATCGAGAGATGCGTGGTCCATCTGCTTAACAACGGCTATCTTGATCGTCCCATCGTCAGCCTTACCGCCGCAGGCGGCAAGGGAGAAAAGCATCGCAAGTGCAAGAACAGAAACCAGAACGGATTTTATCGTCTTATTTATCCTTTTCATTTTATTTTACTCCTTTTGATTTATAATATTTACTTTTTCACTGCTTATCGACCTATCAACGTCGCCATCGTTTTATTCTGTGCGTCATCATCTGTCCTCTCCCAATTTCAGATTTTTGCCGGCTCATCGGCATTTACGTGGTAACAAAAAAATCCTGTCCCTTGATCTGCAAGGGACAGGATTTGTTATCCTGCGGTGCCACCCAAGTTGACGCATATTGCGTCCTCTCGCTTCCCGCGCCGACACGCGGGGCCGCCGGGTAACGGGTGCGGAAGCCCGTCGGCTACTACTCACGGAATAACCGCTTTCGGCCGCCCTCACGAGTCCATTCGCCAATTGTCCGGAAACCGCGCTCACACCGTCCGCGGCTCGCTTTGATCTGACCTCATTGGTTACTAATCTCGATCACAGGTTTTTCATTAACGCAATTATAACCAAAGCCGACGTAGTTTGTCAATCTCTATTTTTGCCAAACTCATTCGGCCTTTTCCCTGAATTCGATGTAATAATGCTCAGTGTCTGGGTCAAGCTCCACTCTGTCAACGCCGGTTTCAAGGTCAAAGCCCATGTTCTGGCTCTCAATGACAACGGAATCGTACGTCTCAATGCCCGCCGTGACCTTCACAAACTCAAGGCAGCTGCCGGTATAGGTCAGCAGGTCATATCCCTCTGTCTCAGCTCCGTCGGATTCGCCGCAGAAAAAATTAAAGCTCACTGACTTGCTCATTTCCGCCGTTACCGTAACGCTGCCGCCCGCGGGCACTGTGATTTTTACGGCGGCGTAGCAGATGCGTTTCATGACATGCGCGTCGTCGATCAGCTCATCTATTCTTCCGCCCATCTGGTAGCGCTCCGCCGGGGTTTCTCCCATAGGGCCATAGCTGAGCCAGAGATCAGCAACCGCGCGGTAATAGATGTCAGCGTCAGGCACGGTCACATTCTCATAGTGCCCATACATGGTCTCTAGCGTTTTGCGCTGCCTCTCGACGGCGGTATACAGAAACTCACCCAGCGTCATCTCTGTCCGCTCTGCGCCGTATTCAAAATCTATCTCCTGACCAGCATAGCATCCGCCGTTTTTATATCCTTGCAGGGTAAATTCTCCAATATCGTCTCCAATCACGACAAGATAAGCGCCGTTCTTATTCCATTCCTTCGCAGAATAAGAGTACTGCACGTTTCCGGTCTCGTCATCCTCGCCGTATCCGTTCATATCGAAAGTGAAGATCTGACTCTTTTCACTGTCATAATCAAAGCTCATGCACACAGTTGCCGCATCGCAGTCCTCGGGCGGTGTGCCGTTTGTGATGTGATAGACGATCACTTTTTCCCGAAGCTCCGGAAGCTCTGCAAGAGCACCGGCAAGATAGCCCCCGTCCGACAGAACATCCGAATAGTCGCTCCAGCCGTTTGGCCCGCTAAGGTTCATACTGCTCGTCGTCTCATCCCCCGCGCCGGTGAAGCCTCCGGCATAGCTACCTGCGAGAAGAGGCGCTTCGGTGCTCTCTCCGTTTACCGCCATGGACGGAATATTTTCCTCAAGCGAATACAGCGAGCTCACAAATGGATACATCGCCGTACATTCTATGTCCTCCGTACCTGAGTTTGTGATAACATAGCTGTCAGTGACGGCCACCGAATGAACATAGCTTTCGTCATCGGAGTAAGGCGAGAAGTCACAGACTATCTCCCGCTCCGCCGTAAGCTCCGGTTGTTCGGAATCCAGCGTCAGCGGAAAAATGGGGCCCGCATAGGATGTAAAAACGTGCGAACCGTCAATGCCCGCATCGCCGTCAACGGTGGGGGCGTCCTCCGCGGGCTCTGCGGCACTGGGCTCTTCGGGCGCAGCCGACCCCGCCCTGATATGGGTAATTTTCCAGACGCCGGCAAGCATGACACAAAGGCAGGCGGCAAGTGCCGTATAGCGAAGCCAGTGAATTTTTTTCCTGACCGGGATCTCATCGCTTTCCGCGACGAGATCATCGTCTATCAGCCCGATGAGCCGGGCAAGTCTGAAGCTTTTCAAAGCACGATCTCCTCCGTTTCCAGTGTCTTTTTCAGCTCAAGGCGCAGCCTGTGGAGTATGGAGTTCGTCTTTGCATGTGAATAGCCAAAACGCCGCGCTATATCATCCACGCTCTCAAAATACCAATACCGCCGCACAAACACGCTCCGCTTTTCGCGAGGAAGCGACCTCAGCCAGCGGCTTATGACCTCTGCGATCTCCCTGTCCTCCAGTTCTTTTTCAACGCCTGTCTCCGCCGGGACGCATTCGCCCTGTTCATCGAGCGGCAGCGTTTCAGTCCCGCCGCCGCGCTTCTGGCGCATGCGGGCACGCAGCCTGTCGAGCGCGCCGTTTCTGGTTATTCTTCCGAGGAAAAGCGACAGCCGAGCCGGTCTCTGCGGCGGCATCGTGTTCCATGCGGAAAGCCAGGTGTCCGATACACATTCCTCCGCATCCTCTTTGACACGCAGCATATTGAACGCTATGCTGCGGCAATATGCACCGTATTTTATCTCTGTCTCCGTAATGGCGGACTCGCTGCGCTGCCAGTACAGCACGATTATGCTCTCGTCATCCACACCTTTTCCCCCTCTCACCAATACAGACGCCGTTTTTGACCGGATATTTCAAAAAAAGCCGGCAGAAAATTATTCTGCCGGCTTGCGTTTTATTTATTTCAGGATAACGCGGCGGAAGTTCTTCTTGCCGCGCTTGACAAGGATACCTTCGCCGGAGAGCTCCTCCGGTGTGAACACACGGTTTGCGTCCGTCACCTTCTCGTCGTTGACGGTAACCCCGCCCTGCTGAACATTTCGGCGGGCGTCGCCGCGAGAAGTGCACAGCCCACTCTGCACCAGGATGGTGAGTATGTCCACACCGTTCTGCGCATCCTCCGCGCTCACCTCGCAGCAGGGTGCGTCGCCGCTGCCGTCGCCGCAGAACAGCGCCCTGGCACTCTCCTCAGCCTTTTTCGCTTCTTCCTCACCGTGAACAAGCGCTGTCAGCTCATACGCCAGGATCTCCTTTGCGCGGTTGAGCTGGCTGCCCTCCCACTTGTCCATCGCGTCGATCTGCTCCAGCGGAAGGAAGGTCAACATGCGCAAGCACTTGAGGACGTCCGCGTCGCCAACGTTGCGCCAATACTGATAGAACTCGAAGGGGCTGGTCTTGTTGGGGTCGAGCCAAACGGCGTTGCCCGCCGTTTTGCCCATCTTGTTGCCGTTTGCGTCAGTCAAAAGGGTGATAGTCATAGCATGGGCGTCCTTACCCAGCTTGCGGCGGATAAGCTCTGTGCCGCCGAGCATATTGCTCCACTGGTCGTTGCCGCCGCACTGCATATTGCAGCCTATTGTCTGGAACATGTGGTAAAAGTCGTAGGACTGCATTATCATGTAGTTGAACTCCAGAAAGCTGAGCCCCTTTTCCATCCTGTTTTTGTAGCACTCTGCGCGCAGCATGTTGTTAACGCTGAAGCAGGCACCGACCTCGCGCAGCAGCTCCACATAGTTCAGGTTCAGCAGCCAGTCGGCGTTGTTGAGCATCAGGGCTTTACCATCGCTGAAGTCGATGAATTTCTCCATCTGGCGCTTGAAACACCCGGCATTATGGTCGATGTCCTCCTTGGTCAGCATCTTGCGCATATCGGTGCGGCCGGAGGGATCACCTATCATCGTCGTGCCGCCGCCTATCAGTGCGACAGGCGTGTTGCCCGCCATCTGAAGGCGCTTCATGAGCGTGAGCGCCATGAAATGACCGGCTGTGAGGCTGTCAGCCGTACAGTCAAAGCCGATATAGAAAGTGGCCTTGCCGTTGTTTATCAGGTTTTTGATCTCTTCCTCATCCGTGACCTGCGCTATAAGCCCGCGGGCCACAAGCTCCTCATAAATCTGCATATTATATATCTCCTTAAATGATGTTCTCATAAAAATAAAATCCCCCGCCCCGAAGCACGGAGCAGAGGACGTCGCATTCAAGACGTGTTACCACCTCTGTTTGCCGCCCCCTCGCGGGAAAATGCGGCCTCAGCGGGTAAGATACCCACGCGCTGTACCGGGCGCGCCCGTCGCAGCCTACTCACGCTCTGTTTTCGGTGCGCCGCTCCAAGCTGTATTCACCTGGCGCCCCCTCTCCCCCTTGCAGCAAACGGGGTCTCTCTTTGCAGGGTCATCGCCGGCTACTTGTGCTCTTCTTCGCGTTTTATTCTGCATGATTATACAGGAGTCCGGCCGCTTTGTCAAGCTTCCTCACTTTTTATCGCCTCTGTCTTAATTGCCGCCGGGTTTTAATTCCGACGGCTTCTCCAAAGACTATGTCGAGTACAGTCCGACAGGGTGGTATAATAAAATTATTAAATCGGAGCTTGGAGGACTGGTCATGAAAAAATGGTATGATGAGGAATACGAGTTTGAGATCGAGGTCACCGGATTTCTTCGCGGCGACGCAGCGGCAGTATTCGTATACCGGACATACCTCTGAAATACATAAATCCAAAACATACACAAACTGAAATATTTTGGTCGGACGCTGCTTCTGCAGCATCCGACCATTTACCATATCAATACATGAAATCTTAAAGGGATGCGAGCATTTCATCCGCTATCTCGGCGGCGCCGCAAATCAGCTCGTCACAGGGCACTTTGCCCTGTCCCTTGAGCTCCCGGCAGTCGAGATAACCGTATCTTTCCTTAAACCGCTTTATAAACTCCACAGTCACTGCCGAAACCCGGGCCTTTTCCTCGGGCGCGTTGGGAGTCGTATGCGGACATGCCATGCTCAGCACCATAATGGCTGCCGAGGCCGCGCCGCAGATATCCCCGCTGCGGAAGCCGCCGCCGAAACCGCCCGTCGCTGCAAGGGCCGTTTTCTCGTCCAGGCCCATCCTGTCACAGAAATACGCCGCGACGCACTGCGCACAGTTGAACCCCTGTCCGTGCAATGTGAGTAGTTTTTCTCTGTCTATCATTTCGCCCTGTGCTCCTTTTTGAAGTTGTCCGCCGCGAAGAGCTGTTCCGAGGCGCTCTTTAGCGTTGTTTCCGTTATATTCTCGCCGCCGTGCAGGCGCGCAAGCTCATGCAGACGCCCGTCCTCGTCCAGCGTAGTTATCTCCGTATATGTTCTGCCGCGCGACTCGCTCTTTGCGATGCAGAAGTGCGCGTCCGCCATCGCGGCGATCTGAGGCAAGTGCGTAACGCAGATGACCTGTCTCGACGTGGACAGCTCTGCAAGCTTTTCCCCGACACGCTGTGCCGCGATGCCTGAAACGCCGGTATCGATCTCGTCAAACACCATTGACTGCACCGGGTCGTTCTCGGCAAAGACATTTTTCATCGCGAGCATGATGCGCGACAGCTCGCCGCCGGAGGCAATCTTCGATATCCTGCCCGGCTCCTCGCCCGCATTTGCGGACATCAGGAAGCGGACCTCGTCGCAGCCGCTTGCGTTAAAACCCGTATCATTTTCCACAGGCAGTATTTCAACGCGGAAAATAACCGAGGGCATGCTCAAGGCTCTGAGTTCCATTTCGATATGCTTTTCCAGCCGAGCCGCACATTCGACGCGTTTTTCCGAGAGATTTTTCGCTGCCGCAAGCGCTTCTTTCTCGTATTGAGATAACCTTTCCCGCAATCTATCTATTTTATCGTCTGAGTATTCCAACTCGTCCAAACGTTCACGGCTGTCGTCAAGGCTTTGCAAAAGCTCTGCCTCGTCTCCTCCGTATTTTTTCTCCAGTTTGCGTATGAGGGAAAGACGTGACAGCATTGCGTCATATTCCTCAGGCGAGAAGTCCAACTCTCCCCTCAGATCGCGCAGCGTCTCCGCCGCATCCTCAAGCCCGATGACCGCCTCGTTTATCGTCTTTTCCACAGCGGCGACGTCCGAACTGAGCGACGAGACGCGCGCAAGGGCGCTCTGTGCAGCGGAGGCCGCGTCGATCGCGCTGTCGCTGCCGCCGTAGATCAGGTCATATGCCTCGTCCACAGCCTCACAGAGCTTTTCCGAGTGGCGCATCAGATCGCTGCGCGCAGCCAGCTCTTCCTCCTCGCCAACGTGAAGCTGTGCCCTTTCAAGCTCCTCTATCCGCATTCTCAAGCTCTCGGTAAGACGTTCCTTTTCCAGTTCGTCCATGGACAAGCGCTCGATCTCGCGCTTAGTCTCGCGCCAAAGCATATAGGCGGCGTCAAAGCGCGCCCGCTCGAGGTCCGGCGCGCCGAAGCGGTCAAGATAGCCGAGGTGCCGGCCCTCGTCGAGCAGCTGCCGGCCGTCGTTCTGTCCATGGATATCCAAAAGCAGGGCGCCCAGCTCCCGCAGCTGAGCTGCGGTAACGGCGGCGCCGTTCACACGGCATATGCTTCTTCCGTCCGCACCTATCCGCCTGAGCAGAAGCAGGTTTCCGTCCTCCGGGTCGATACCGTTTTCCTCGCACCAATCCTCCGTGCCTTCCGCGTCGAAAACCGCGCTGACCAGCCCTTTCTCCGCGCCGCGGCGCACGAGCTCACGGCTCGTTCTGCCGCCGAGCACGGCCCCAAGAGAATCGATCACAATAGATTTGCCTGCGCCGGTCTCACCCGTCAGGACATTCAGGCCCGGAAAAAACTCCACATCCGCACGCTCGATGACGGCTATATTCTCAATATGAAGCTCATGCAGCATATCTCATCGACCCTTTACAGCATGGATTGGATCTCTTCACAAAACGCCTCTGCCGAGCAGTTATCCCGCATTGCAAGGAAGATCGTATCGTCTCCGGCGATCGTACCGACAAGTCCGGCGATCTCCATTGAATCAATGGCGGCGGCGGCAGCATTTGCCATTCCGGAAAGCGTCTTTATGACCACAAGGTTCTGCGCCATATCAAAACTCGTCACGCTCTCGCGAAAGATTGTTTTGAGACGCTCCTCATTTCCGAAGCGCTCACTGCGGGAGGCGACGCTGTAGCGGTATATCCCGTCCGGGGACTGCTCCTTTACAAGGCGAAGCTGTTTTATATCGCGCGAGAGTGTCGCCTGTGTGCTCTTGATCCCGCATTTCTGCAGTTCTTCCATGAGCTGCGACTGCGTTTCGATATCTTGAAAAGATATTATTTCAAGTATCTTCTCCTGTCTTTCATTTTTCATTTTCTTTCTCCCAATTTTTCATAGGCAATGTCATAGAAAGTTTTGTCGCCTACGTGTGCGAGCAGCGTTCTGTATTGCGAGCGCCTTACAACGATCTCGTCACCCGCCCGCAGGGAGATCGTATCACCGCCGTCGACAGAAAGCACCGCGCGCCTTATCTCCGAAAGCCTGGGCAGCTGCAGGCGGACAACGCGCTGCGGCGCAAGTACAAAGCTGCGCGAATTGAGCGCGTGCGAGCAGATCGGCGTCAGGATAATAGCCTCTGCCGTCGGCTCGACAAGCGGCCCCCCCGCGGACATTGAGTACGCCGTTGAACCTGTCGGTGTTGCAAGAATGATACCGTCGCCCGAAACCTCGGTCATGAGCTGCCCGTCGCTCCACGCCCTGAGATGTATCGTATGCGCTATGCCGGAGACAACGACGTCGTTAAGCGCGGAGTCTGAATAGATCAGCTCGCCGCCGCGGAAGAGCTCCGCATCGAGCATCATTCGGTATTCGGGCGTAAATCCTCCTTTTGCCGCCGGGACAAGCATATCCAGCTGCTCCGGTTCCAGTTCCGCCATAAAGCCCTTGGTGCCAAGGTTCACGCCGATTATCGGGACCTCCGTTCCGACAGCGGCGCGCGCTGTGTGCAATATCGTGCCGTCGCCGCCAAAGGACACCAGCAGCTTGGCGCACGCTACACTCTCCTCTATAGACCGGACAGCTATCCCTTTTGGGAGTTTTTTTCCCCGTGAGGGTTCAAAGACCGGACTTACAGCGGTCTCAAAACCTGCGTCTTCAAGAATTTTCTTCGCCGCCAGAGTTGTTTTCAGATCCGTATCCCTGAAAACATTGGGGCACAGAGCGATAATATCAGTCATTTTCCCTATCCTTATGCTCCTCGTGTGAGGCTTCAACTATCGCGGAAACGTCCACTTCCACTGAGGGCTCGCCGCTCTTTTGAAGCCAGCCGAGGTATTCTATATTCCCCTCCGGCCCACGGATCGGCGAATAGTCCATTCCCCGGACAGAAAAGCCAGTCTCCTTTGCAAACCGGAGGAAGTTTTCCAATACTTCCATATGCACGTTTTTGTCCCTTACGACGCCCTTTTTCCCGACCTTGTCCTTGCCGGCCTCAAACTGCGGTTTGACAAGGCAGACGGTATATGCTCCGTCGCGCAGAAGCTCATACACAGGCGGCAATATGAGCCTAAGGGAAATGAAACTGAGATCCATGACGGCCATATCCATGGGCTCGGGTATCTGTTCACGCGTGAGATAGCGCACATTCGTGCGCTCCATCGTCGCGACCCGCGGATCCCCGCGCAGGCTCCACGCGAGCTGGCCATAGCCGACGTCCACAGCGTAAACCTTTTTTGCGCCGTTTTTGAGCAGGACATCCGTAAAGCCGCCCGTGGATGCGCCACAGTCTATGCACGTCAATCCCGTCGGATCAAGTCCGAAAACTTTTATGGCCTTTTCGAGTTTGAGCCCTCCGCGGCTGACATAAGGCAGCGCGTCCCCGCGCACCTCGATTTTGCTCTCCGGCGAAACGGACATGCCGGGCTTATCCGCGCGCTGCCCGTCAACGAAGACGAGCCCGCTCATTATAGTCGTTTTCGCGCGCTCGCGGCTGGGCACAAGGCCCATATCGAATATAAGCTGGTCAAGCCTTTGCTTTTTCACTTATTCACCGCCCCCTGCCGTTCCCAGACGAGATCATTTCTTCGGCCGTGTTCGCGATCGACTCCGCGTCCAGCCCGAGAACGGAATAAAGCCGTTCCGGACTGCCATGGGGCACGATTCCGCTGCCGAGATTTAGAAGTTTTGCACTCTCAAACAGCACGCCGCACTTCTCCGCCGCACAGAGCAGACGCTCACCGACACAGCCGGCGCTGCACTCATCCTCGACCACGAGCACCCTACCGCAGTCTGCGGCAAGATGCGAAAGGCTCTCGCAGTCGAGTGGATTTATAAGGTTGAGCTTTATAAGCTTAACGCTGTATCCGCGCTTTTCAAGCAGCTTCGTCGCCTTGAGGCACTGGTTTATCATTATGCCGTAGCTCACAATGCAGACCTGTTTTCCCTCTCTCAGGACGGCGACAGGCTCCTTCGCGGTCGTGGCCCTGTATACTCCCTCACCGCCGCGGGGATAGCGGATGGCAACAGGGCCTTTGACCTTCTCCACGGCCAGATGCAGCATATCACGCAGCTCCGCAAAGGAAGATGGACAGAAAACCGCCATATTCGGAACGCTCGTCAAATAGTTCACGTCGAAAACGCCGTTATGCGTCTCGCCGTCGCGTCCGACTATTCCGGACCTGTCAACGCCAAGAACGACGTGCAGCTTCTGCAGCGCAACGTCGTGGATCAGCATATCGTAGGCGCGCTGGAGGAAGGTAGAATAGATCGCCGCAACCGGAACAAGCCCCTGCTTTGCCATGCCCGCCGCCATTGTGACGGCGTGCCCCTCCGCGATACCGACGTCGAAAAACCTCTCCGGGTAACTGTTTGCAAACTCTGCAAGGCCGGTCCCGGCCATCATTGCCGCAGTTATCGCGACAAGGCTGTCGTTTTTCTCTGCCATCCTGCACAGCTCCCCGCCGAAAACGGCCGAGAAGTCCCTGGACGGCGGCGGAGTCACGCCCTTTTCGGGGTCAAAGGGATTTACTCCGTGATACAGTCCGGGGCTGTCCTCCGCAAAGCGGTAGCCTTTGCCCTTCTGCGTTATGACGTGCAGCAGCACAGGCTCCCCCAGTTCGCGCGCCCAGCGCAGCGCCGCTTCCAGCTTCATAACGTCATGCCCGTCGATCGGGCCGAGGTAGTTAAAGCCCATATCCTCAAACATGCCCGTGTGCAGTATCAGCGATTTGACCTTTTCCTTAACATTGTGTGCAAAGCTGTACAGCGGCGGAAGTTTGCCGACGGTTTTGCGGTAAAACCTCTTGAAATTGAGATAGCCCGGACGTACGCGCGAGCGCGAGAGCAGCCTTGCGATCCCGCCGACATTGCGGCTGATGCTCATGCCATTGTCGTTAAGAATAACGACCAGCGGCTCGCCGCTTTCACCCGCGTCGTTAAGGCCCTCATAGGCAAGGCCCCCCGTCAGCGCGCCGTCGCCAATGACAGCCGCGACAGCGTAATCCTCATGCATTAGCGTTCTGGCCCGAGCCATGCCGAGCGCAACGGATATTGAAGTCGACGCATGACCCGCAATAAAAGCGTCGTCGTCTGACTCACTTGGTCTTGGGAAACCCGAGATTCCGCCCAGCGTGCGCAGGGAATAGAACCTGTCCTTGCGGCCTGTCAGGATCTTGTGCACATAGCTCTGGTGGCCGACGTCGAACACGATACGGTCGCGTGAGGTGTCATACACCCTGTGCAGAGCCACAGTGAGCTCCACCGCTCCGAGGTTTGAGGCCAGATGACCTCCCGTTTTTGATACGTTCTCTATCAGGAACTTCCTGAGCTCCGCGCAGAGACCGGGAAGCTCGTTCGCGTCAAGCTCGCGCACCTGCTCGGGCGAATTTATATTTTCCAGTATACTCACTTGCATTTATCCTCAAACAGGCGCTTCGCGCCCTCTTTGTTGTATTGGCACGCTTTTTCCAAAAGCGCGTACAAAGATATAATAACAAATATCGCCCGCGTTTTCAATACACACGGGCGATAAATATTCATTTTTCAGTGCATATTCAGCTCATACGATCGATGAGCATATCCGCAAGCTCGATGAGCTCCGTGGGGTTTTTGAAGGCGCTTTGAACTGTCTCTTTGGCGTATTCCGTAATCCGTGTCACCATCCTTTGACACTCCTCGGCTCCCCAGAGCGTCATGAAGGTAGTCTTGCCCTCCTTTGCATCAGAGCCGACGTTTTTCCCAAGCTCTTTTTCGTCTGCTATAACGTCCAGCATATCGTCACGTATCTGAAACGCCGCACCGAGGGCAGAGCCGTATTTGAGCGCGGCCTCGATCTGTTTCTCGTCTGCGCCGCCGCACACCGCCCCCATGGCGCAGGCGGCAACGAGCAGCGAGCCTGTCTTTCGGGACTGTATCTCGCTAAGCTCCTCTTCCGAAAGGATCTTTCCGTCTCCCTCCATATCCAGCTGTTGTCCGCCGCAGATGCCGTCGACGCCCGCGGCTCCAGCCAGATACTCCGCACAGCCGCAGCGCACCTGCGCGGGAAGCGTGCTTCGCAGAATAATGCCGAAAGCCTCCGCCTGCAGCGCGTCTCCCGCAAGCGTAGCGGTGAACTCGCCGTAGACGATGTGATTTGTCGGCTTGCCGCGGCGCAGGGAATCGTTGTCCATGCAGGGCAGGTCGTCGTGTATAAGCGAATATGTATGCAGATACTCAACGGCGAGCGCCGCAGGCATCGCGGTCTCCGCCTCGCCTCCCGCGGCGGCGCAGAATTCCAGCGTCAGCACGGGGCGGATGCGCTTTCCTCCCGCGAGCAGGCTGTACCGCATGGCATCCAGCAGCCGCTGCTGCGGCATAGTCTCCGTACACACAAAGCTCTTTTCAAGTTCGCGCTCAACCATTGCGCGGTATCCCTCGTAAGCCGTCATCATTTAATCCTCCGGGTCGAGCGGCAGCTCCTCGGGCGATCCGTCCGCACTTTTACGAAGCTTCACTATTTTCTGCTCCGCCTCGTCCAGCATCTTTGTGCAGGCGGCTATAAGTCCAGTGCCCTCCTCAAAGAGCGCCAGCGACTCCGCAAGGGGGGCTTCGCCGCGCTCAAGCTTCGCCACTATCTCTCCAAGCCTCTGTATCGACTGTTCAAAGCTCGCATTTTTTTCCATTATTCTTCCTCCGTAACACGGCAGGCTATGCTGCCGTCCGAAAGGCGCAGGCTGAGCCTGTCGCCGGTTGAAACCTGTGTCCTGCTCCTTAATATCTCGCCGCTTTCCAGCGAGGCAACGGAATAGCCGCGCGTTAACACCTTAAGCGGGCTGAGCGCGTCGAGCTTTGCCGCAAGCGTTACATATTCCTCGCGCTTTGCGGCAAATTTTCTATGCGCTGCCGTCGCGAGCTTTTCCGAAACATAATCAAGCTCCATGCGCTTCTGGTCTACATAGACCGCCGGGTTTGTCATGACGCGCCGGTTGGCCAGATCCCGCAGGCGTTCGGCATACTGCGTTATTATCTTTTCCGCAGCTCCATCCAGGCGCGTTTGAGTCGTTTTGAGCGCTGCCAGAAATTCTTCCACATCCGGCACCGCCAGCTCCGCCGCATTTGACGGCGTCGCTGCTCGAAGATCCGCGACATAGTCCGAGATCGTGACGTCCGGCTCATGTCCGACAGCGGAGATGACCGGCAGCTCGGATTCATATATGGCCCTTGCCACACGTTCATCATTGAAGGCCCACAGGTCCTCTATCGATCCGCCGCCTCGCCCGGTTATGATCAGGTCCGCTACCTTCCACCGGTTGGCGTATTTTATCGCGCCTACGATCTCCGGAGGCGCCTCAACGCCCTGCACGCGGACAGGCAGAACGATCACCTCACACATCGGCCAGCGCTTTCCAAGCACCCGGATTATATCGCGCACGGCGGCCCCCGCCGACGAGGTGATAACAGCAATGCGCCGCGGATACCGGGGCAGCGGCTTTTTATGTTTGGGGTCGAAAAGCCCCTCGGCGTCAAGCTTTGCTTTGAGCTGCTCGAAGGCGACCTGAAGGTCGCCGGTACCCTCCGGCGTCAGCGAGGTGCAGTAGAGCTGGTAAGCTCCGTCGCGGGTATAGACCCTGACGCTGCCCGACGCAGTGACGCCCATGCCGCTCTCCGGACGGAAACGCAGCTTCGACGCGCTGCTGCGGAACATGACACAGCGCAGCGAGCTTTCCTTATCCTTCAGCGTAAAATAATGGTGTCCGGACGGATAAATTTTATAGTTTGAGAGCTCGCCCCTCACGCAGATGTCTGCAAGCACCGGGTCGAGCTCAAAAAGGTCCTTTATTCGGTTATTCAGCGCAGTTACCGTCAGCGTCTGCTTTTCCATTTTCAACTTCCCCTCTGACGAAGCTGCCGAGGATGCCGTTTATGAATGAAACGGTCTCCGGCTCCTCATAGCCCTTTGCCAGCTCCACAGCCTCGTTTATCGATGCCGCGTTAGGCACGCTGGGCATATAGAGTATTTCATACATACAGCAGCGGAGGACAGCCAGGCTTATGCGGGATATGCGCCCGAGCTTCCAGCCGCGGGAATACTTTTCAATATAAGAATCCAGCTCATCCCGCTTCTCCGTAACGCCGCCGACAAGCTCGGTTATATATGCAAGATCTTTCTTTCCCGGGTATTCGGAGAAGAGCTCGTCCTCATCCCCCAGCGATCCGTAATATTCTTTGTCGAAAAACGCCTCGACAACGCCGGCCCCGCCGGACGTTATCGACTCGCCAAAGGAGAGTCGGATGGCGATCTCTCTTGCCGCTGTTCTGGTCATGTCTGTCTTCCCCCGCTGTTATAAATCAGTTCTTTTCAAAGGCAACGCCGGAAATGCGGACATTGACCTCAGCCTCCAGGCCCGTCATCGACTCGACCGCAGACACTATCGCGCTCTGTACCTTTTTGCCGACGGAAACGATGTTGCAGCCGAAGCGCACGAGTATTATGGCCTCGACACTGATCTTTCCCTCTTCAAAAGCGACCTTGACGCCCTTGGCCGGCGATTTCTTTCCGAAGAACTCCGCAAGCTCTCCGCCGACCGTTCCGGCAGTGCCGGCAACGCCATCGACCTCCGCCAGAGCCGTTCCGACAACGACGGAAATAACATCCTCGGATATATTTATGGTGCCGTGTTCACCCGCGGCAGTTATATAATTCTCAGGCATTTCAATTACCTCCTGTGGTGATTTACATGGTATTTTACCACAATTACCTTGTTAACACAAGTAGAAAAAGCAAAGTATCCGTGCCTCTTTGCGGCGCGGATACCTCGATCTCAGTCCATATACTTTTCGCTGTAAAATTCCCGCCCCAGGACGCAGGAAAGTCCCGTCAGCAGCTGCTCCATCCCACCGTATCCGATGAGCTCCTTAGGAGAGCCTACCGAATTTCCATCCGGCTCCGGCAGTATCATGCTGACGGCTGTACCGGCGCCCTCGCGGCTTTCTATCAGCAGGGTACCTCCATGCGCATGCGCGATGCTCTGAGCAGCGGCGAGACCAACGCCCGCGCCATCTGCAAGTACGGATATATCCGCCATGTAATATCTCGCGAACACGGAACCCAGCACCTTTGGCTGGATACCGCCGCAATTATCGCGCACAGTTATCACGATCCTTCCGCCGCTCTCTCTGAGCGAAACGGAAACCCGGCTGCCGTCCTCCATGCGGGATATGCTGTTTGTCAGAACGTTGAGTATCATCTGCGTAATACGGTCCTCGTCGACGTCCGCCATAAGCGTTTTTCCGCCCGATGAAATATCCAGTCCTATCCTTCCGCCGAAAAAGTGGTTCACGCTGTCGACAAGGTTTCCGACGAGTTCCGACATATCGCACGGCGCCCGTCTCAGATACAGCCCGCTGCCGCCAAGTACCTTCAGATTCTCCGCAAGCCGCTGAAGCCGGAATATCTCGCGGTATAGTACGCCTCCGTAATCCCCCAGCTTTATCCCTTTGAGATCCAGCTGTCCGCTGATCGCCGAGACCGCGGCGCGTATGCTCATAACGCAATTGCTTATCTGTCCGGAAACATTGACCGCCATTCCGTTATTATCTTCTAAGCCTCGGTCCCTGCTCAGGCATATGAGCCACAGCCCGTCGCTGCACGCGGCGGAAACCGAATAGCTTCCCCCATCGATCTCCGCTGTAAAGCAAATATTATCTTCCGGATCCCCGCTGAATTTCAGCGGCACTATCTCAAGCGGATCCCTATTCCCAAACAACTCACGGGCACGGGGATTCATAAATTCGGTTTTGCCCTCTTTAACGCCGAAAACGGCATCGCCGGAGGCGTCAAAGATCGAGCCGAAATTAAAATGTTCTATGGTCATAGCTACCTCCCAAGGTAGGATTTGCATTTTATCCCGGTTTATCCATAATAGCAGATTTGTCTCAGACGAACAACAGTTTTTGTCGAACAGTGTCGATTTTTGCGGTCAATATTTTCTCCGGACTCAAGCGGAACATATCATACATAAGAACATTATGACGTATTATAACGACCGTATATCAGTTCGTATTTTGCACGCATTTTTGCTTTTTTGTGCATATTGTGCACCCAGAAGTGCAATATTCAGTTATTGTTTTAAGTCAAAATCCACTTTTTCTAACCATATTGATGTTGTCGTGGAGAACAAAACGCGATAAAATCTAACCGGATAAAAAACCGGGCCCGATATCCGGGTTATAAACTATATGGAGGAAATCGCAAAATGAGTATCAGAGTTGGCATCAACGGCTTTGGCCGTATCGGCCGTCTTGCTTTCCGCGCAGGAATTGAACGTGGTGAATTTGAATTTGTCGCGCTGAACGCGCCCGACAAGACGCCCGAGCAGCTTGCCTACCTTTTCAAATACGACTCGGTCCACGGCAGATTCAACGGAGACGTGGACTATGACGACGAGACTCTTATTATCGCCGGCAGGCATATCAAGATCCTTGACAGCAGGAACCCGGCCGACCTCGCTTGGGGCGAGCTCGGCGTCGACTATGTCCTCGAATGCACCGGCAAGTTCCTCGACCGCAAATCCGCCCAGCCGCACCTTGATAACGGGGCACAGCTCGTTATCTTCTCCGGTCCCTCCAAGGATGACACGCCGATGTTCGTCTATGGCGTCAACCACGAAACCTATACGACGGATCTGGATATGATCTCTAATGCCTCCTGCACGACCAACTGTCTGGCGCCCCTGGCGAAGATAATAAATGATAAATACGGCATAGAAGAAGGTCTTATGACCACTGTCCACGCCGTCACCGCCTCTGAAACGGCAGTCGACGGCTTCAACAAAAAGAACTGGCGCCTTGGCCGCACGGCCTTCGACAACATCATCCCCACCAGTACAGGTGCGGCAAAAGCTGTCGGCAAGGTCATTCCCGAGCTGGCCGGAAAACTGACCGGGACCTCGCTTCGCGTCCCTGTGCCTGACGTCTCCGTCGTCGACCTGACCGCGCGGCTCAAAGTCCCCACCAGCTATGAGGACATCTGCGCAACCATGAAGGCCGCCTCTGAAAATGAGTTCAAGGGCATCGTCGGCTATGTCAACGAACATGTCGTCTCGACGGACTTCAAGACCGACGACCGCACCTGTATTTTCGATGCCAAGGCCGGAGTAGCGCTTTCAGATACATTTGTCAAGCTCATCGCCTGGTACGATAACGAATGGGCATACTCCAACAAGATGCTCGACTTGCTCAAGCACGTGCATTTTGCCAGAACGGGCGAAAAGATATGACCCTGCAATAAAAATTACATATAAAGCAGAAGCGCCTGCACATGTGTGTATCTTCGCTTTGACATGAAAACGCCCCCTGATGTAGTTCTTTTTCCTACATCAGGGGGCGTTTGTCCATTGTCCGTTTTTACTGGTCCTGTCCATTTTGCAGAGGGCTCTCTTTTTTCTTATTATTTTGCCTCTGTCGTCTGGATAAATACTGTCATAGCGTCTATGACCGTCTGCTTGTCTGCATCCTCGTAGTAAGTCCCGATATAGATATAGAGGTTTCCGTCCACCACGGCATAGAGGTAAACCTGCTCCGTATCCGGAATCGCCAGGAACGCCTCGCGCCCGCCGTTTGCATCTATCCAATCCTCGGTCCACACACCATTATCGATCATATAGTCGATCGTCTCTTCGTTAAAGCTCGTCGTGACCTCGGAATAGATAACCGGCTCGCCGTTGAGCAGGCGCATCTCCGTCAGACCGACAGTTATAAAGCTCGCCTGGTTTTCGATCTCACCGGTCACGGACTTCATGACGCTCTCAGTCAGCTCCCGTTGTACGCCTGAGACAGCTGGACATTAATATTGACATATCCGATGTCAGAATCAAGCGTATCGATATAATACAGCGTCAGTGGGTCAGTTCCATTGTCCGCTATCCACTCATCGGAAGGATAGCTGATCTTCAGTGTATCATTTTCCGCCGTTTCGAGAGTCATCCCGCTCGTGTCGGCACTTGCGAGTTCGGGGTAATCCGGAGTTCCGGAGCCGCACCCCGCGCACAGCAGCAATACCAGAATAAATGCAGACAGTACAATTCTTCTCATCATTTTCATAGCTGTTTCTCCCATCAATATTTTTTAACCAAGCGAAATAAACGCGGCGCTGTCCGAAACGACTGCGTTGAACCCGTCTGTGCAGCGCAGGCGGATACGCGCTCCCGAGGCCAGCGGAAGCTGTCCCAGGTCGACGGGGCATGTGCTGCCAGTCCCGGCATACACCTCGATCTCAGTTCCGTCGTCGCAGACAAAGCTGACAGTGTAATAGAGGCTGTCACCGTCATCGTCAGACCCGGTCCATTCAACCCATATCGTTCCGGAAAACTCCCTGTTCTCGCTGATATTCGTTATTGAGGCTGACGGCACGTTTTCGCTTATCTCATATTCCCAGATGCTGTCGGTAACGTAAACCTCATTTCCATCCTCATCCTCCGTCAGCTTCGGTCCGTACATGCGAAGGAGCACTGCCCCCTCGGGCACAGCGACGGAAACATCGAGCAACGTATAATCCGATTCACCAACGGGATCGGAGAGGATGAAAAAGTCTGGGTCCAAATAGGTCTGGCTTATAATGCTGCCGTTCGTATCCTCGAAAACCACACTATACGGCGCGCCCTCAGCGGCCGAAACAGGGGTTATGGGAGTGTCAGGCAGGGCAGACATACGCTCCGCCTCAAAAGACCCGTCGGCGCAGAGTGCGCCCGTGATGCGCACTCCGAACGCTGTGTCATACTTTGCGCCGGCCGGCTGTTTCTTTTCGCTCGTGAACTCCTCAAACAGACGGTTCCAGATATCGGCGGTTATCCAGTAATTCTGGCTGTATTCCCCGCTGCCCGACATGAAGCTCGCGGCATACCCCATTTGCCGAAAGGATTTGCTGTCAAAGGCGATCTGGTCCGGCGTTATAACGCAGCCGGAGCAGTAAAGTCCATAATCCTGCGCATTTTTCCTGCCTCCGCCCGTTATCGTAATGGACTCATACGGACTCTCGAGCGAGACGCCCGAGACGCCGTCCGGCGGGCAATTGACCCCAATACTGAAAGCGCCTCCGTCATACTCGTCGCCAACACCGAAAAAGTGCGCCGCCACATGTGACACCATCGCTTCAGAATTGGCCGCGTCGAGGGCGATTATCATCGTGTTTTTACCCTGCGTGTAGCTTGGGACATTCTGTCCCGCTCCCATCTGGCCAGATACAAAGCCGATAACCATATCATACTCGTCCGAGTTACGGCTCAATTCCTGCCAGAGCGCAAACATGTTCCCCTCGCGGCGCATATCCAAGTCGGAAAAATCCAGCGTTTCGGCAATCGTTATCTCCCAGCTGTCCTCGCTGACAGGCCAGCAGGATTTCATATGCCACAGTGCGTCCTCACACCCCTGGGCGGTCGATACCGACCCAGCGAAACCGGCGCTGACGGGAACGACCAGAATGCTTATATCGCGCGTCGCCGTCAGCACGGCGTTTCGGCTCGCACTTATGCCGTCTATATAAACAGTGAACTCATACTCGCCTTCCAACAACCTGAAGACGTCGTCTCCTATTATATTGAAGCAGAGGTTCATGCTGTCCGAGAGCTCGCTGGGCGGCCAGCGCCCTACAAGCTCCCCTTCACGCGTGACCTCAAGGTACTGCGTCCCCGTCTCCGGGTCGGGCAGGACGGCCTCGGACAGCCGAGCAAAGACCGTCGTTGTTTTCTTCGCGGCGAAATTCTCCATCGGCATGCCGTTCTCATCATAGCTGAGCGCTTGGTTGATCTCTATCTGCTCAATGCGCCCATCAAACTTTTCCTTTTCCGGCTCGGATGTCTGCTGCTCATCCTGTGCCGGCTGCTGCGTCTCCGCCAGCGGCAGAAGACCGCCCTCCGAATCGCCGCAGGCACAAAGCAGGCAGCACAGCGCCAGAAGCGCCGAAATAAAAAGCAGTTTCCTTCTCATATTTATATGACCTCTCGCGTTACGTCGTTTATCCACTTCCTGGACCGCAGGCGCAGCAGACACGCAAACACCTTCACAATGTCGTCAAGAAACATGCAGATATATACGATATGAATATCCTGCTTCAGCACCAGCGCGAGGATAGCACAGGCGGGCAGGCAGACGAAGTAGATCGGCACTATATCGGCCGCCATCGCAAAGTATACGTCTCCGCCGCCGCGAAATACTCCTACAACATTGGTCAGATTCAGCGAGCGCAGCGGAAGAACGAAACTTATAACTGTCAGCATATAAAGCCCGGTATCCACGGCGTCCGTGCTGAGCCCCATCAGCGGGAAAATATAGTCCTTCGCGAAGAATACGCGCATGATAAGAACGAGCACCATGCTGAAAATACCCATTGCGATCGCCAGTATATTCAGTGTGACCGCCTTGCCGAAAACATCCTCCCGGTTGCCCTTTCCTATCTCGCGTCCGATAATGATCGCCGCCGCTCCGCTGGACGCAAACAGGCACACCGTCAGCACCCTCTCGAGATTTCCGGCTATCGTATACGCAGCAATGATCGGCGTATTGTCAGCCATATGGCCCATTATAACCGTATAAAGCGAGGTTGCCGCCGACCAGAGCGTCTCATTTATGACGACTGGCAGCGAAAATTTGGCAAAATCCCGCACTATGATCTTTCCCGGGCGGAGCATCAGCGCGGGTTTTAAACGGAATTTCTTATCCGCGGCTGCATAGACAGCGCATGCCGCCACCTCCAGCACGCGGCTTATGACTGTTGCAAGGGCTGCGCCGGAAACCCCCATTGCCGGAAAGCCGAATTTGCCGAATATCATTATCCAGTTGAGGAAAATGTTCAAAAGCCCCGACGCCGACAATACAAAAGCTCCGAAACGCGTGTTTCCCATGCTGCGCTGGACGGCGATATATATGCCGCTGACCGCACTGAAAAAATAAGAAATGCACACTACGCGGGAATACGCGGCTCCGGGAACGACCAGGCTTTCATTATTGGTCAGCACCCGCATCACGCTCTCAGGCGCTATCACCTCAACCGCAACTACTAGCAGCGAAAAGACACATGACACATAAAAACCGATGCCAAGCACCTTATTGATAGCGTCAGAATTGCCTTTGCCGTGGTACTGCGCAACAAGCACGCATGCGCCGCTCTGTATTCCGAAGATCAGCAGCTGTACGACAAAGAGCGGGCTGTTCGCCATTGTGACTGCGGCCAACTCCGTCTCTCCGAGCACGCCGACCATAAACGTATCGGCAAGGCTCATCAAATTTGTTATGAACTGCTGGAATACCATCGGTATCATAAGCAAGAAATATTCCCTGTAAAAGGTTTTACCCTGTCTAAGGTAATGCAAGACGGCATCTCTCCATTTCGATGTCATATTTACAAAGTTATATTATAGTATATATTTGCCTGTTTAGCAACCTTTCGATTCACCGGACGCTTTACTTTCAGCGGCGTTTGGACCGTAGAAACTGCCTTTGTGGGCCTTTGGGGAACGCTTTATGTAAAAGGCATCTTGAAAAAGCTTGTGCAGCGCGTTATAATGTTCCGGTACCTAATGTTTTTAAGTGAAGGGTGATCGAAAAAAGGATGAAACTGATTCTTAATTATCTTCGGCGGCATATCGGAATTTTCCTGATATCCACCCTGTTTCTGACAATGGAAGCTCTCGCTGACCTGCTCCAGCCTACCTTCATGTCTTACATAGTGGACGAAGGCGTTGAAAACGCGGATATCCACCGTATACTGTTTTACGGCGCGATAATGCTCGGGATAGCGGCTGTCGGCGCGGTCTCCGCCATAATGCGCAACCGTTTTGCCAGCCGCACTTCACAGACGATCGGCAAGGAAATGCGACGGGATATGTACCATAACGTACAGAAACTGTCGCTTGAAAATATAGACCGCCTTCAACCCGCGTCAATAATTACCCGCATCACCAATGACGTGACACAAGTGCAGGAATTTATCAACAGCTTGATGCGCATGATGGTCAAATCTCCGATCACCTGTATCGGCGCGATCATTCTTATCATCATCCAGACACCAAAACAGGCGCCCATCATGGTAGTTGTCGTCGCAGTCGTGGCATTTTTGATCCTCTGCAATATGAAAATCGGTTACCCGAAGTTTGGCGCCGTACAGAAAAGGCTCGACAGGCTCAACGGCGTAACGCGGGAATTTCTTTCCTCTGTCCGCGTGGTCAAGGCCTTTCGCGCCGAGGACGAGGAAACCGAAAAATTCGACGTCTCCTCCCAGTATCTTGCACAGGCAAATACAGAGGCTCTCTATGTAATGGCAGTTTTCTCCCCGCTGATCAATCTTGCCGTCAATTTTGGTATTGTCCTCCTACTTTGGATATCAAGAAGTCAGGACAGTGCGCATATCGGGCGGCTGATGGCGTCAGTCAACTACATGACGCAGGTATTGTTTGCTGTCACCATGATCGCCAACGTCATAAACACCGCGGTACGCGCGATGGCCTCCTCGGAACGCATTCAGGAAGTGCTTGACGAGTTTCCGGCACAGGCCGTACCGGAAACTCCCCTTAGGCCGGAGATCAAAGGAGATATTGTGTTCGACCGCGTATCCTTCGCCTATGCGGGAGCGGGACAGGAGGCTTTGAAAGACGTAAGTTTCCATATTCCTGCGGGAAAGACCGTCGGCATCATCGGTCCGACCGGCTCAGGCAAGACCACTCTTGTAAACCTTATCCCACGCTTTTATGACGCAACAGAGGGGCAGATCCTGATCGACGGATGTGACGTTACACAGGTCGACGAAGAGCTCCTGCGCACGGCGATCGCCGTTGTCCAGCAGAAAGCGCTGCTTTTTAGCGGAAAGATCAGCGACAACCTCCGCTGGGGACGCCAGGATGCAAGCGACGAGGAAATTACAGAGGCGGCGAAAATCGCCTGCGCGGATCCCTTTATCCGTGAAACCGCACAGGGCTATAATACACAGCTCGGGCAGGGCGGCGTCAATCTGTCAGGCGGACAGAAGCAGCGGCTATCCCTTGCACGCGCCCTTCTCCACGATCCGCGTATACTGATCCTTGACGACTGCACCAGCGCCCTTGACGCACAGACGGAGGCCACCGTTCTGAACGGATTGCAAAGCATGGGCGGCAGTACCACGGTCCTTTTGATCAGCCAGCGTATCTCCACCGTAATGCGCGCCGACTGCATCCTTTGCCTTGACAACGGCACTGTGCAGGGCTTCGGCTCACACGAGGAATTGATGAACAGCTGCAAAACATACCATGAAATTTACGATTCACAGATAGGAGGCGAAACAAATGGCAAATAATAACGCAGCGCCTCCTGACAATCTTAACGGAATTTCCCGCCCCGGGCGCGGAACTGTCGTTGTAAAACCCAAAAACCTCAAAGGAACGCTCCTGCGGCTGTGGGCGCTGACGAAAGGACACCGCAAGGGTCTCGGATGGATACTGCTTCTCTCCGCACTTGCGTCCGGCGCGTCGATTTTATCTCCGTATATTACGGGAAACGTGATAACCGTTATAAAAGCGGGCGATCCGATCACTGTTGTCCTGCTCATTCTCATCGCGCTGTATGTCAGCGAATGGCTGGTCAAGTTTTTACAGCAATTCCTGATGGCCTCCATCGGGCAGCGGATCATCCATCATATACGGCTCACACTGTTTAATAAAATTAAAACACTTCCGCTTTCCTTCTTTGACCGCCACCAGCACGGCGAACTGATGAGCAGGCTCACGAATGATGTGGACAATATCAGCACCACAATATCAAATTCACTGACCCTTCTTCTGACCTATGGTTTCACTATCATCGGCATCCTTATCATGATGCTCTGCCTCAGTCCGCTCCTGACGCTCATCTCACTCATCGGCGTTGTTCTGATCTTTGTTTTGACAAAGGTCGTAACCAGGCACACCAAAAAGCTTTTCGCCGAACAGCAGAAAAATCTCGGCATCCTGAACGGACAGATCGAGGAAAGCATCTCCGGCCTCTCGGTAATTAAAGCGTTTTGCCGCGAGGATGAGATGGAACGGGAGTTTGAGGAAAAAAACGAGGCCCTCTGCCGTATTTCCATCCGTGCACTGATCTGGTCTGGATACCTCATGCCGCTCATGAATGTTATCAACAACCTCTGCTATGTTGCGATAGCGGTCTTCAGCGGCGTGCTGTTCGTAAACGGTAGCATTTCTGACATCGGATTGATCACCAGCTTTCTTCTCTATGTCCGCCAATTCACCCGTCCATTTGTGGAGATAGCTAATATCTATAACAATTTCCAGACCGCCGTGGCAGGTGCGGAGCGCGTATTTGAAATTCTCGATGAGGAATCCGAACCGGAGGACAGGGAAAACACATTCCCGCTGGAAAACCCCCGTGGAGATATTATTATGGATCACGTGCAGTTCGGCTATGACCCGGATAAACCCGTACTGAAGGATATCTCACTGTCTATCCCCGCCGGCACCCAGGTCGCCATTGTCGGTCCGACCGGCTCCGGAAAAACCACGATAATAAATCTGCTGACGCGCTTCTACGACGTAACAGGCGGAAGCATAATGCTTGACGGGCACGATCTGCGGGATTACAGGATGCGTGACCTGCGTGAGATTTTCGGCGTCGTGCTGCAGGATACCGCCCTATTTGCTTCAACCGTGAAAGAGAACATCGCCTACGGACAGGATGATGCAACGATGGAGCAGATCAAAGAAGCCGCCGGTATCGCCGGCGCAGATGCGTTCATCGAAAGGCTTCCGAACGGTTATGACACCGTGCTCGAACAGGGCGGCGCAGAACTCTCACAAGGCGAGCGTCAGCTGCTCACGATCGCGCGTGCAGTGCTCACAAACGCTCCGATCATGATCCTGGACGAGGCGACAAGCTCTGTCGATACTGTCACGGAGCAGAAGATCCGCCGTGCCATGCTGAGCATCTGTGAAGGGCGCACCTCCTTTATCATTGCGCACCGCCTTTCCACTATTCGCGACTCCGATATCATTATTTTAATCGAAAACGGAGTGATCGCAGAAAAAGGCACACACGAGGAACTTATGGCCCTCAACGGTAAGTACGCCCTTATGTACAAGACACAATCGGGGATA
>CAZIHY010000015.1:28056-31093 GCA_964539115.1 uncultured Oscillospiraceae bacterium | reverse complement strand
GCAGGGAAAACAAATCCATTGGAATACAATTTTCGGACATAATGAAAAGACGCCGGAAAACTCCGGCGCCTTTAATAATTTTATATTATGTGTTTTTTGTTTTTACCAGGGATTCTTGGCTTCGTATACTTTTTTCGCCTTATATCCAATGAGCCAACCTACAAGGTACACAACAAGAATAACAATGCAGAGGATCAGGATGATGCTTCTTTCCGCCTCAAGCAGACCAACGAGTGTAAACATCGGAAGCAGATGTGCGGTACCCCAACCGAAGAGGACGTTATAGCCTCCCGCGTTTCCGGCCATTCCGAGAATATATCCGACGATGGGCGCCAAGGCTATGAGCATCATTCCTATAAGACCGCCCCAATTCTTGTGGTAGCCGACATACACCATGTATCCAATCGAAAGGACCAATATAATGATCGACATCACACAGAAGTTGTACCCAAGACTCTTCTCAATGGACTTAAACGTATTTGAAAGTCCATCAAATGTGAAAAGCATTTCATCAAGAATTCCAAACTCCAGAATGATGAGCAGCATCAGGAAAAATGTCGCAAAACCTACCTTGATTTTCTTGTCAAAGAATTTCATGCTGTGTGACTCCTTATGTACATTTTTACTTTTTGCCTTGCTGTGTCTACCTTATTAAGATATGCTTGATTATACCATGATGTGATAATCTTTACAAGTAGAATTTATATAAAATCGCAAAAATTCGCCTTTGAAAGCGATATGCCCATGGACAATTGCACAAGAGTTACGTCAAGTTATACATACGTCCCGTAAAGTTCCACTTATTTGTCAACTCCTTTTATGGCATATTGACCGCTTTTCAGCTTATATTCTCTGATCTTAAATAAAAAATCAAATACTTCTTTCAAATCCAGATAATATATGATACAATTATTGTTATCTGAAATCAGGAGGTATCTCAGTATGGACTGGGATGAACTTAAATCAGCGTGTCTTGAGTGCAGAAAATGTGCCCTGTGTGAAACTAGAACCAAGGTCGTCTTTGGTGTTGGCTGCCAAAACGCCGAGGTACTTTTCATTGGTGAAGGTCCCGGCGAACAGGAGGACCTGATGGGCGAGCCCTTTGTCGGCCGCGCCGGAAAGCTTCTCGACGAGATGCTGGAAATGATAGGTCTCGACCGCAGCAAGGTATATATCGCAAACATGGTAAAGTGCCGCCCGCCAAAGAACCGCGATCCGCTCGAGAGCGAACAAAGCGCCTGCTCCGACTGGCTTAGCGCACAGATAAAGCTTATAAACCCCAAGCTCATCGTGTGTCTCGGCAGGATCGCAGCAATGTCCTTTATCCGCTCGGACTTCCGCATAACGCGCGAGCATGGACAGTGGTTTGAGATAGACGGTACCAAGCGTATGGCACTGTATCATCCAGCGGCTCTGCTGCGCGATCCGCGAAAGCGCCCGGAAACTTTCGTGGACCTCAAGCTGCTGCAAAAAACGGTCCTGGAAACCTGCGAGCACACCCCTGTTGAAATGATCGAAAACATCTGAAAGGAACACCAAATACAGTTATGTTGGAATTGAAACCGGTGGAGATATCCGATAAGGCATGGGTCGATCCCATAGTATTCGCCGAAGATTCCCTAAGCGCCGACTACAACTTCGGCAATATGTTCCTGTGGGATACATCCTACAACCAGCAGATCGGCAGAATTGGCGAACGCCTTATCGTTAAGCCCACCTACGGAGAACCGCATTTTTTCGCATACCCTATCGGAACCGGCGACCTCGTCACCGTTATCGAGGCAATGAGAGCCGACGCCCACGAGAGCGGATTTCCCTTTATCCTCCGCGGCGTCGCAAAAGAACATATCGCACAGCTCGATGAGGTCTTTCCCGGGCGCTTTGAATACTCAGCGTCCCGTGACTTTTTTGACTACATCTACCTCGCGGAAAAGCTTGCCACGCTCGCGGGCAAAAAGCTCCACGGCAAGCGTAACCATATCAACCGCTTTGTTGAGGAAAATGACTGGAGCTATAAAGCGCTCACACGAAGTATGGAAAGCGAGTGCATGGACATGCTCTCCGACTGGGAGAGCGCAAACGCCGCCCAAGGGTCGGACAGCACAGACGAGGAGCATGCCGCGATCGAGCGCGCCTTTGAATATTACGGCGAGCTCGGGCTGGAGGGCGGCGCCCTCTATTCGAGCGGAAAGCTGATTGCCTTCACGATAGGCGAGAAGATCTCTTCGACCGGATTTAACGTGCATTTCGAAAAGGCTTACTCTGAGATCACGGGCGCCTATCCGATGATATGCCGTGAATTTATCCGCCAGGTCATCACTGACCACCCCGAGATCAAATATATCAACCGTGAGGACGACATGGGCATGGAGAATCTCCGCAAAGCCAAGCAATCGTTCTATCCTGAATTTCTCGTTGAGAAATATACCGCTGTGTGGAAGGAGCTGTAAATGGATTTTTCCGCTGCGCGTCCGTCCCGAATCGGCGACGAAGCCGCGTTAAAAGATATCTGGAAGGTCGCCTTTGGCGACGACGACGAATTTATCGACCGCTTTATGGCCGAGGTCTACAGACCCGGCAGCGCCTCCGTTGCGGAAGTTGACGGAAAGGTCGTCTCCGCAATATACCTGCTCACGGGTACCGCCCTCGTCATGCCGGACGAAAAGGCGGTTGCCGCACCGTATTGCTACACGCTCGGCACCCTTCATGAATACCGCGGCCACGGACTTGGCGCCGCCGTATCAGAGCATATAATGCGCTCTGCCATGGAGCTTGCTCCGCTTGTCGCGCTCGTTCCTGCGGAGCCCAGCCTCTACCGTTGGTATGCCGAGACCTTCGCGCTCTATCCGATCTCTGAGCTGCGCGAAGCGTCGATGCCGGTTTCCGAGCTTGCGGAATGCCTCGAAAATACTCACGTACACCGTGTGGATCCCGAAAGCTACAGCAAGCTGCGCGAGCTTATGCTTGCCGGAAAGTGCCACGTCCGATTCAGCTTTGACCTTCTCAATTGGTATGACCACTATATCCGCAAGACGGG
>CAZIHY010000015.1:22486-27956 GCA_964539115.1 uncultured Oscillospiraceae bacterium | reverse complement strand
TTTGATTTAACATTTTCATAATAATTTTCAGGTTGTTTTGTTAATATCTTTATTCTAAGATAGAATCAACAAGAGACAGTTTTCATCTTTTTCATTTTGTCCTCATCCCATACACAAGAAGGCACCAAAGCGGAATGTCGCACCGCTTTGGTGTTTTTCTTCTTTCCAAAAAAGCGCGGACATGCTTTTCTGCCAAAACACTTTTGGCATTTTAACATTTGCGCTTTTATTTGTTTACAAAATATCTATTGATTAAGCCCGCGTTTATCGTATAATACAATATTATAAATATAATGTTTTCATCGGAAACGGAGATAATTTTCAATGCGACAAAGATTAGCAAGATTTATGGCGGGAAGAAACGGAGCGGACCAGCTCACGCGGTTTGTGTCCATTGTGGCACTTGTGCTCGTTATTCTGAACCTTTTTATCGGCAGGATCACGCGCGGAGTATTCTGGATCATTGCGCTGGTACTGCTTGTCTACTGCTACTGGAGAATGTTCTCAAAAAATGTTTATAAGCGCCGCGAGGAAAATGCCCGCTATATGGAGAAAGAAATGAAAGTGCGGCGTTGGTTTGGAGTAAAAAAGGATATTTTCCGCCAGCGCAAAACCCATAAGTTCTTCAAGTGTCCCTCCTGCCACAGTGTTCTGCGCGTGCCCAGAGGCAAGGGACGCATCCGCGTTGTATGCAGAAAATGCGGCAACGCTTTCGAAACAAAAACCTGATGTTCGGTTTCGTTATCGCAAACGGCGCCGCCCTCTCTGAAGAGGAAAAGCGCAAATATAAGGCAGCCTATTGCGGCCTGTGCCGCGCGCTTCGCCTGCGCAGCGGCAGTCTGTCGCGGCTGACGCTCAACTATGACATGACATTTCTTATCCTTGTTCTCAGCTCGATCTATGAGGACGAGGGCTTTTTCGGCACTGAGCGCTGCTGCGTCCATCCCGTGAAACGCCACGAATACTGGCACAGCGATTTTACAGACTACGCTGCTGATATGAACATTGCGCTTGCATATTATGACTGCCTCGATAACTGGCAGGATGACCGTAATGCAGCGGCTCTGGTATCGTCACATTTCCTGAACCGCCGCTTTGAAGCGGCTGATGCACGCTATCCTCACCAGTGCGCCGTCATTCGCGAATGTCTCGGCGAGATCGCAAACGCGGAGAGCTGCAAGGATCCCTCCCTCGACGTTTGCACGAACAGCTTTGGCCGGCTGATGGGCGAGCTCTTCGCCGGTACAGGCGGCATATGGAGCGACCGTCTGCGCTCCTTTGGCGAGGCTCTGGGCCGCTTCGTCTATATGATGGACGCCTGCGTCGACTATCCGCGCGACATAAAACACGGAAGCTATAATCCCCTGGTTCTTGCGTATGGACCAAACGCAAGAGATGAAGAGCTTCAAAAAATGCTGAACATGCTGATCGGCGATTGCGCCCTTGAGTTCGAACGGCTGCCGCTGACCCAGGATCTCGGCATACTGCGGAACATCCTGTATTCCGGAGTCTGGTTCAGATACGAGTTGGAAAAGAAAAAGCGAGGTGCCGGAAATGGCTGACCCCTATACCGTCCTAGGCGTCTCCCGCGACGCCGGCGACGAAGAAATCAAAAAAGCATATCGCTCCCTCGCAAAAAAATATCATCCTGACCTTCATCCGGGAGATGAGGCGGCGGCAAAAAAAATGAACGAGATAAACACCGCCTATGACCAGATCAAGGATGCACAGGCCCGCGCAAGCTATTCCTCCGGACAGAGCCGTTCCTCCTATGGCGGCCATGGCGCATCAGAGGCACAGTACGACCCATGGAGCAATTTCTACGGTTACAGCGGTCGCCAGTCGTACACAGAGGATGCCAACGAGCCCGCCGGGATCCGCGCCGCGCGCAATTATATCGCCACCGCCCATTATACTGAGGCGCTCAATGCGCTCGCCGGCGTCGAGATATCGCAGCGCGGCGGCAGCTGGTATTATTACAGCGCGCTTGCAAACTATCGAACCGGAAACAGAATAACCGCTCTCGAACACGCGGAGACAGCGTGCTCCATTGAACCGGACAATTCAGAATACCGCATGCTGCTCGAACAGATGCAATACGGCGGGAACGTCTACACCGCTACCAGAGCGGGTTTTCCGATGGTCAGCGGGGACATGTATAAGCTTTGTCTCGGCGTCTGTGCCGCCAATGTGCTGTGCAGATTTCTCCCTTTCTGCGGATGCTGAAAAACAGACCACAATGTGGTCTGTTTTTTTTGCATATACGTCTTATCTGCTTTGTCAGATGGCACAAAAAATAAAAACAAGTCGAATTTAATTCATAAGTTTTTCCAAGTTGTCATATTTCACAAGATATTGTAAACTATTGAATATAGACAAAAAATAAACACACATATAATTTACGATCCAATGGGGGACCATGAATGAAGCTTCTGGAAGAACGCATCCGCAAGGACGGAAAAGTCAAGGATGGCAACATTCTCAAAGTGGACAGCTTTCTCAACCACCAGATGGACATTTCTCTTTTTAAGGAAATGGCTCTTGAGTGGAAGCGTCTTTATGCCGGCTGTGAGGTAAACAAAATACTCACGATAGAGGCTTCAGGCATCGGTATAGCCGCGATCGCGGCGGAGGTTTTTGACTGCCCTGTTATATTCGCAAAGAAGTCAAAAACAAAAAATATCTCCGGAGATGTATATACCGCCAAGGTGGAATCATTCACCCACGGTGGAGTTTATGACATAATTGTTTCAAAGGATTTTCTGCTTGCAAGCGACAAGGTTCTGATAATAGACGATTTTCTCGCAAACGGAGCCGCACTCACCGGGCTTACGAAGCTCGTAGCGGACGCCGGAGCTGCTCTCGTCGGAGCCGGTATCGCAATCGAAAAAGCCTTCCAGCCCGGGGGAGACATGCTGCGCGAACGCGGTGTTCGCATAGAGTCTCTCGCCCGCGTAAAAGCTATGGGCTCTGACGGCTCCATCGAGTTTTGCTGACAGGAAGTCCGTTTCTTATTTTTCGTCAATCTTTTTTCAAAAATATACTTAGGAGGAAAAACATGAAAAAGATTCTTGCACTTCTGCTCGCTCTGACCATGGTTCTCGCTCTCTGCGCCTGCGGCGGCGGATCCGATGAGCCTGCAAACGACCCCACTGACGCTCCGGCTACAGACGCCCCTGCCGCTGACGAGCCCGCAAGCGAGCCCGATGATGAGCCCGCCGGTGAGCCCGCTGACGCTTCCGATTTCAAGATCGGCGTCATTCTTCTCCACGATGAGAACTCCGGCTACGATATGGCTCACATTGAAGGTATTTGGGGCGCCCGCGATGCTCTTGGACTGTCCGACGACCAGATCATCTTCAAGTACAACATTGCCGAGACCGAAGTCTGCTACGACACCGCTGTTGACCTCGCCGAGCAGGGCTGCCAGATCATTTTCTCCGACAGCTTCGGACATGCCAGCTACATGCAGCAGGCCGCCGAGGAGTATCCCGACGTCATCTTCGTCGCCGCCACCGGCGATAATGCAGCCAACACCGGCCTTGACAACTACAAAAACATATTCTCCTATGTCTATGAGTCCCGCTACGTCTCGGGCGTCGTCGCCGGCATGAAGCTCAAGCAGCTCCTTGACGAGGGCACCATCACCGATCCTTACGTCGGATATGTCGGCGCTTACCCCTATGCAGAGGTCGTCTCCGGCTATACCGCTTTCTTCCTTGGCATCCGCTCCATCGTTCCCGAGGCCCACATGGACGTCACCTACACCAACAGCTGGTATGATCCCGTCGCTGAGGGCGAGGCTGCCAACCAGCTAATGAGCCGCGGCTGTGTCATCATCGGCCAGCACGCTGACTCCACCGGAGCCCCTGCCGCTGTCCAGGCCGCCCAGGATGCCGGATCCGTAGTCTATTCTGTCGGCTACAACATCGACATGCTCTCCGTCGCTCCCACCGCTGCTCTGACCTCCGCTCAGATAGTTTGGAGCGCCATCTATACCCCGACCATCGAGAAGGCTATGAATGGCGAGACAGTTCCCTATGACTTTGCCTGCGGCTATGCTAACGGCGCTGTCAGCATTTCCGCCCTGGGCGAGAGTTGCGCTCCCGGCACCGCTGAGGAAGTTGAAAGGGTCTGGGCCGGCATCGCTGACGGCAGCCTGAAGGTTTTCGACACCTCTACCTTCGTCGTCACTGCCGAAGCCACGGACGGCTCCTATGTCCTCGATGCTGACGGTCATGTCACCAGTGCCTTCTCGCTCGATACCGACGGCGACTTCGTTTTCGAAAGTGGAGAAACTATCTCCGACGGCGCTTTCCAGGAATCCGTCCTGCGTTCCGCTCCCTCCTTCTCTCTCAGGATCGATGGCATCACCGAACTGTTTGAGTAATACGAAACTATTTAATAAATAACGTTTCTCGGGCCACCATCCGGATGGAAGGTGGCCCTGTTTTTTGTACCTGTTCCATCCTCCGCTGCCAGGTTTTCGTTATTTGTGACACCGTTTGTTCCTAACTGTTTCTTCATCCCCTGTCTCTCTGACATGGCAAAGCCCCCTATGTAGCTATTTTCCTACATAGGGGGCTTTTTGTTTGCATCCGTTTTTGCCGGAACTGTTCACTATACGCATGCTTTATTTCTTAACGAATTTTTCCTGCACAATCTTCAAAAACTCGAGGGCGCTGGGGTTGTCTATCTTTTTGGGCCAGGCGATTATGTAGGGCCTTTCCGTATTAGCATTGGGGATCGGAATCGTCTCTACCCTCTCCGGCCAGAAAATAGTTGGCAGCACCTTGGGAAGGATCGCCACTCCCAGACCTGCGCTGACCGACATCAATACTGTCTCCGCTTTGTCATACCGGTTAACGATTTTGGGATGATAGTCGTTGCTCAAGCAAATCTCCGATATCTGGTTGTACAGCAAAGAACCGCTGCTCTCCGAGACCGTAATGAAACGTTCTTCCTTAAGCTCATTAAAATCCAGCGGCTTTCCAGCCAGCCTATGCCCTGTGGGAACCACGAGCACCAATGTGTCCCTGTGGGATATCACATATTCAAACTGGTCATTTACAGGCATCATAGATTCATGGCAGAAATAGAAGTCAAATCGGCTCTCAGTCAGCGCCACCTGCTGTTCGGAGCCGCTGTTGTAGCTTATGTCCACCACTACGTCCGGACATTTAGCCTGAAACAGGGAAAGGCACTCCATAAGGATCGCACTAGACGTGGACACAAGAGCGATAGAAATATGCTTGTCCTCTCCGTCCTGGGTACGCTTTGCCACAAACCGCCCTGCTTTGGAAGTGGCAAGGATGTCCATTGCATATGGCAGATATGCTTTACCCGCCTCTGTGAGGGAAATGTCGTGCTGACTGCGCTGAAAAAGCATGACGCCCATCTGCTTTTCAAGCTCTCTGATAGCGCGGCTGACAGAGGACTGAGCCACAGAAAGCCGCCGGGCCGCCTCTCG
>CAZIHY010000015.1:20731-22386 GCA_964539115.1 uncultured Oscillospiraceae bacterium | reverse complement strand
AATGCCGCTCTGACCAAACGACGCTGGATCGTACTGATCGCCAGCTGCCTCATCAACCTCTGTATAGGCGCTCTGTACGCATGGAGCGTCTTTGCCTCGCCTATGGCGGAACATCTGAGCGAACTGAAGGGCGTGACATTGACGGCCGCCGATCTGGCCATCGTATTTTCCATCGGTAACGGTGATGGCTTCATAACTCTGATCGCGGGCGGATTCATCAATCAGAAGCTTGGACCCAAGTGGGTTATTTTCGCCGGCGGCGTTCTGTTTGGGCTGGGCTTTATCGTCTGCGGGCTGGCAAGCAGTGTTGGCATGCTCATTCTGGGCTACGGCATTCTTAGCGGTCTTGCGATGGGACTTGCCTATGGCTGCACCATCAGCAACTCGGTCAAGTTTTTCCCGGATAAGGCGGGGTTGATCGGCGGCATAGCCACGGCCTCCTATGGTATTTCTTCCGTCATCATTCCGCCGCTTGCCAATTCGCTCATCAACTATGTCGGAGTTTCCAAGGCGTTTATAATTTTTGGTGTCATTATCGTTGTTATAGTCGGCGTCTGCTCCCAGTTCATTATAAAATGTCCAGACGGATTCGTGCCGGCAGGCTGGACGCCTCCCGCGGCAAAGAAAAGCGTCAGTGCCGCCGTTCCGGACAAGGATTGGAAGGGCATGCTGTCCTCGCCTATTTTCTATGTGATGATCGTAATGCTGTTCTTTGGAGCGGTCTTCGGTATGATGTCCATTTCCCAGGCTTCCAGTGTCGCACAGACCATGCTCGGTATGACTCCTGCAGCGGCTGCTATTGTGGTTTCCGTGCTGGCTCTATTTAATACCTTTGGCCGCATACTGGCAGGCTATATATCTGACCGTATCGGCTGCATAAATACGCTGACCTCTGTTTTTGTGGCCGCGATCGTCGCCCTGATCCTTCTGTACATAAGCGGAAGCGGTATCGCTGTATTGTTCTATATCGGCATCTGCCTGATCGGCGTGTGCTTCGGTGCATTTATGGGTGTCTACCCCAGCTTTACGGCCGGACAGTTCGGTTCCAAGAATTCCAGTGTCAACTACGGCATTATGTTCATAGGCTTCTCTGCCGCTGGTATCATCGGGCCTATGATCATGAGCAGTATTTTCCATTCCTCTGGATCCTACCGTCCCGCATTCCTGGTTGCAGTCGTACTGGCTGTCCTCGGTTTTATCTTGTCCTTTGTGTTCCGGGCCATGGATAAAACCAAAAACTGATGCCGGAACAGGCTGTGGGGATAAAAATAATATGGAAAAACAGACAGAAACAGCAGCAAAAAAATGGCATTACCACAACCGGCAGCGCTTCCAGCGTGATGCCAAGCGCATCGGTCATCGTCTCTCGCTGGCAATGGCTTAGGAAGAGGACGCATTACTGTGGAGCAAATATAAAGCTGTTTTGGACAAATGGCGTGAGTTCGAATTGAGTATAGGAAACGAAAAGCTTATTGCCCCCTTGCGACGAACAGACTTCCGCAAGCCGGTATTCGACGAGGTATACTTGCAGATGACCCGGCAGCTCAAAGAACTTTATGCACAGTTAAATTCATCGCACAGCTCAGATGAGCGCCATAAAATCAAAGAACAGATCAAGGCGCTCCAGCAACAGAGACAGGAAGCTGCCAGTTATA
>CAZIHY010000015.1:17541-20631 GCA_964539115.1 uncultured Oscillospiraceae bacterium | reverse complement strand
AACGCGCGGTGTGTTAAACATGTAAGTCCAGTTTTAACACACCGCGCGTGTTTTTTTATCTATAGGTTAGAATGGACTAACTTTTTATTTTTTTGCGCGCCAATTAGCCAATGCTAACCAGAATAAGAAAGGAGAAAACCGCTATTAAGAAGTACGGATTAACGATTTTTCTCGCGGCCGTTCTGGTCATTTTGGCCATCTGGTCTCTGTTCGTTGGGGTACTGGATATCACGCCGGCCACATTGCTGAGCGGTGATATGGAAACGGTCGAGATTTTTTTGATTTCCCGTCTGCCCAGGCTGCTGGCCATACTGTGCACCGGTGTGGGCATGAGCGTCGCCGGACTCATCATGCAGCAGCTGTGTATGAACAAATTCGTATCCCCCACCACGGGCGCGACCATTTCTTCAGCGCAGTTCGGCATCCTGCTGGCACTGCTGTTCATGCCCAGTTCAACTCTTTGGGGACGGGCTCTCTTAGCCTTTGTCTTTTCCATTGCCGGCACCTGGATCTTCGTCTGGTTCATCCAGCGCATCCAATTTAAGGATACAGTAATGGTCCCCCTGGTGGGTATCATGTTCAGCAACGTTATCACCGGTGTCACCAACTATTTCGCATATAAATATGAAATGAGCCAGGCGCTGTCCACCTGGCTGGTGGGGCACTTCTCCATGGTTCTGCGCGGCCGGTATGAGGGTAGTGCCGCTCGTCATACTTGCCTTCGTATTTGCCAACCACTTCAACATCGTTGGCATGGGTAAGGATTTCTCCAAAAACCTCGGCGTCCATTATAACTTTGTGCTGTTTCTCGGGCTGAGCATTGCCGCAATGATCACTGCATCCGTGGTGGTCGTCGTCGGATCCATTTCTTACATAGGCCTGATCGTACCTAACCTTGTCGCAATGTTCAAGGGCGACAAGATACGCGGCACGCTCGTAGACACCGCCCTCTTTGGAGCTATCTTCGTTCTGGTGTGCGATATGATCGGACGTGCAATAATCTCCCCCTATGAGCTTCCAATCGAGTTGATCATAGGCATCGTGGGCAGTATCGTCTTTATTGCAATGCTGCTCTATAGGCTGAACCACGGCCGTAAGGCGATCCGTCTGGGTTCCGACCGCAATAGCGGCCGTACCGCCGCAGTCGCCGCGGTGAAAGGAGGAGACGCGAAATGAACAGTCAGGCAGTCCGCGCTAACCAGCGAAAATTGATCATTCTGGCGGTCATTGTACTGCTGTGCGCCGTTGGATATATGTTTTATGCGGTCAATTTCGGCAACTCCAAGCTATTCAGATTCTCTATGAAGCTGCGTTTTCCGAAGCTGGTTGTCATGCTGATCACAGCCTTTGCCATCGGCGGTGCCTCCCTTGTATTCCAAACCATCATCAACAACGTGATAGTAACACCCTGCCTGCTCGGCATGAACTCACTGTACTCCCTGATACATACCGCGGTGGTGTTTGTCGCGGGTTCCACCAGCATCTTAGCCACCAACAGCAATCTCGCTTTTGCCGTTGACCTGATACTGATGGCCGTTATCGCCACCATCGTTTATGGTTATCTGTTTGAGAAAACCCACCACAACGTTCTGTATATCCTGCTCATCGGCACTGTACTTACCTCATTATTCTCCAGCATTCAAACTACTATGACACGTATCATGGATCCTAATGAATACGACAGTCTGCTGGAAACACTGGTTGCAAGCTTTGAAAATGTCAATTCGGAGGTAATTGTTGCCTCCCTGGTGGTTCTCGCGGCGATTATATTCATGCTGAGGAAGGAGCTGGCCCTGCTGGACGTCATCTCATTGGGCAAGGAGCAGGCTATCAACCTGGGTATTGACTATGACAAGTGCATCCGCAAGCTGCTTATGGGAGTTACGCTGTGCATAGCCGTTGCCACGGCTATGGTAGGCCCCATATCATTTCTGGGCCTTATAATGGCAAACCTGGCCCGTCAGCTGCTGAAGACCTACCGGCACAGGCAGCTCATCCTGGGCTCCACCCTGTTTGGCATGGCGGTTTTGATAGGCGGCGAACTCATAGTGGAGCGTGTCTATCATTACGCTGTTCCAATCAGCGTTTTTATCAGCGTATTCGGCGGTATCTATTTTCTATATCTGCTTTTGTCCAACAAGAAGGTGTGAACTATGCAAGTAAAAGATCTGGTAAAAAAATATGATGGAAAAACCGTTGTCGACTCCGTCAGCTTTGAGATTCCAAAGGGCAAAGTGACATCTCTTATCGGCCCAAACGGCGCGGGCAAATCTACTGTCATGGGCATCATATCCCGGCTGATAAGCCGAGACAGCGGTTCAGTCAACTTCGAGGAGCAGGATATATCCAAATGGAAGAGCAAGGAGTTGGCCAAACGTCTGGCTATCCTGACCCAAACCAATAACATCCAGATGAAGCTGACAGTCCGGGAGCTTGTTACGTTTGGACGCTTTCCATATTCCGCCGGACACAACACGGATGAGGACGAAAGGATCATTGACCAGGCCATCGCCTACATGGAGCTGGAGAATATCCAGGACCAGTTCATTGATGAGCTGTCCGGCGGCCAGCGGCAGCGGGCGTATATTGCCATGGTCATCGCCCAGGACACGGAATATGTCCTTCTGGACGAACCCACCAACAACCTGGACATCTACCACGCGTCCAACATGATGAAGATCGTCCGTCGGCTCTGCAACGAGCTGGGCAAGACGGTGATTTTGGTTCTGCACGAGATCAACTACGCAGCATTTTATTCCGACTATATCTGCGCATTTATGAACGGAAAAATTGTAAAATTTGGAACCGTAGAGGAAGTGATGACAAAAGAAAATCTGTCCCAAATTTACGGCGTAGATTTTGAGATTATGGAGATCGAAGGAAGACCTCTGTCAATCTACTATTGATCGCATTACCCATTTTTCAGTACTTTTTTAAAGGAGTGTAAACAATGAAAAAAATTATTTCTCTGCTGCTCATAGCCATAATGATCCTGAGCCTCGCGGCATGCAGCAGCACAACCGAGGCTCCCAGCAGCGATACCCCAGCCGACACTACCGATACTCCCGTTTCCAATGATACCAATGAGCC
>CAZIHY010000015.1:0-17441 GCA_964539115.1 uncultured Oscillospiraceae bacterium | reverse complement strand
GAGGATGACACGGATGCGGAAGAGCCTACCGAAGTCACCGTCACTGGCGTTGACAGCACCGGAGCTGAGATCGAGGTCACGGTCCCCTATAAGCCCCAGCGCGTTGTAGTCCTTGACCTGGCAAACCTGGATATTCTGGATAACCTGGGACTGGGCGACTGCGTCGTTGGCGCCCCGACCATTACCCTTCCATATCTCGAGTCCTATAATGATAACCTTCCCATTGTCGGCTCTGTCAAAACGCCTGACCTGGAAGCTGTCATGGCCTGTGAGCCCGACCTGATCCTCATGGGCGGCCGTATGGCTGAGTACTATGACTCCCTCGGAGAGATAGCCACCGTGCTTCGTCTGACCACTGTGTCTGACGACGGCCTTGTTGAGGCGATACGCGCCAACGCAAAAACTATCGGCACCATCTTCGGCGAAACTGAGCAGGTCGACGAGCTGCTGGCACAGTACGACTCCCGCATCGCTGCCCTGGCTGAGTTTGCTGAGGGCAAGACCTGTGTGCTGGGTATGAGCACCAGCGGCAGCTTCAACCTGCTTGGCAACGACGGCCGCTGCTCCCTGATCGTCAATGAGATTGGCTTTAACAACATCGGCGCCGACGCTGCTACTGCGAACAACAGCGAGCGCAGCGGTGGCGGCGGAGGCGGCGGACGCGGCAGCCGCGATGAAAGTTCTGACAGTGCTGAGGGTTCTGACGGCACCGACAGCACCGACAATTCCGACAGATCTGACAACGCCGACAGCACTGAAAACACCGGCACGACTCCCACCCACGGCAATGAGGTCTCCTTTGAGGCTATCGTGTCTCTGAATCCCGATTATATCTTTGTCATGGACCGTGACTCCGCTATCGGCACCAACGGCGCACAGTTGGCCCAGGAGATCATGGAGAACGAACTGATTATGAAAACCGACGCTTACCAGAATGGCAACCTTATCATTCTTGAGAACCCTGGCATCTGGTACCTGGCCGAGGGCGGCATCACTTCTCTGGGCATCATGCTGTCCGATTTGGAGAACGCTCTGCTAAGCTGAGCCCATTATAAATCGATATAAAACGTCTTTTGGGGAGGCAAGGGATATAACCCTTGCCTCCCCTATCTAACGCTGCTGCGCAAGCCATTTATCAATGGACAAATCGGCATACATATTCCTATTGACTTCTATATCAAATAATATGCTTTGTTGTCTGTTTTTCACATCGGCGGGTTGTCGTTTAAGCTCATATTTTGTTTTGCATGAGTCCTATATGTATGCTATAATTATTCAGTATTTTTTAACTTTGCAATCTCTGAAAGGGTGACGCTTTTGGAACATTCAAATGCTGTCAGCATGAAAAACATCACCAAGACCTTCGGTCAGGTGGTCGCAAACAGCAACGTCGATCTCGAAATCCACAGAGGTGAAATTCTCTCCCTGCTGGGCGAAAACGGCAGCGGCAAGACGACCCTCATGAACATGCTCGCAGGTATTTACTTCCCCGACAGCGGAGAGATCTTCGTCGACGGAAAGCCCGTCATGATCCGCTCGCCAAAGGACGCTTTTGATCTCGGCATTGGCATGATCCATCAGCACTTCAAGCTTGTCGACGTGCTCACTGCCGCAGAGAATATTGTTCTCGGCCTCAAAGAAAAAGGTAAGCTTGACCGCAAAGCAATTGCCGCCAGAGTCACCGAGATATGTGATGCCTACGGTTTTGACATAGACCCCAACCAGAAGATTTATGACATGTCCGTCTCACAGAAACAGACCGTTGAAATCGTCAAGGTCCTCTACCGTGGAGCGGATATTCTCATACTGGACGAGCCCACCGCCGTTCTGACCCCGCAGGAAACGGACAAGCTCTTTGCCGTTCTGCGCAACATGAGGAATGACGGCAAGGCCGTTGTTATAATAACTCACAAGCTGCACGAGGTCATGGAGGTCTCCGACCGCGTTGCCGTTCTGCGCAAGGGCGAATACATTGGAGACGTTGCCACGAAGGACACAAATCCGCAGAAACTGACAGATATGATGGTCGGACATGCCGTCACCCTCAATATTGAAAGGCCCACTGTCAGTGAAAAGCACGAGCGTCTGCGCATTGAGGGCCTGAACGTCCTAAGCGCGGAGGGTCTGCCCGCCCTCAAAAACGTCAGTTTTTGCGCATACACAGGCGAAATTCTTGGCATTGCCGGTATTTCCGGCAGCGGACAGAAGGAGCTGCTTGAAGCTATTGCCGGCCTTCAGCACTGCCAGGACGGCTCCTCCATCAAATACATTGATGAGGACGGTAGCGAAAGCCAGCTTATTGGGCTTTCCCCGATAGATATCAACAAAAAGGGAGTTTCCCTCTCTTTCGTGCCGGAGGACCGCCTCGGAATGGGTCTGGTCGGCAGTATGGATCTGACCGATAACGTCATGCTCAAATCCTACCGTCGCGGGCATACTCCCTTTGCCCTGCGCAAAGCGCCCAAACAGCTCGCGGAGAATATCGTCGGCGAGCTCGAGGTTGTAACGCCGGGGCTGTCGACCCCCATACGCCGGCTTTCCGGCGGAAATGTCCAGAAGGTCCTCGTCGGGCGTGAAATTTCCTCCAATCCGACAGTGCTGATGACCGCATATGCTGTCCGCGGCTTGGACATAAACACCTCATATACGATTTACCACCTCCTAAATGAACAAAAGCAAAGGGGCGTCGCCGTCATATACGTCGGTGAAGATCTTGACGTCCTTTTGGAGCTTTGCGACCGCATTCTCGTGCTCTGCTCCGGCTATGTCAACGGCATTGTCGACGGCCGCACGACCACGAAGGAAGAGGTCGGCCTGCTCATGACGAATCTTAAAAAGGAGGTGCAGAACGCATGAACGGACACAAGGAACCCGCGATCCGCATCGTAAAACGCGATGGCATGCCCAGGCTCCAATCCTGGGGTATCCGCCTCATCGCGCTTATCGCGGCACTCGCAGTATGCTCCATTGTCATTTATATAATCGTCAAGCTCAATCCTCTGAAGGTTTTTGCCGCAATGTATGACGGCGCCTTCGGCACCGGCCGCCGCTCATGGGCTACCATCCGCGACGCGATGACGATGCTGTGCATAGCCGTTGGTCTTGCTCCCGCTTTCAAGATGCGCTTCTGGAACATCGGCGCCGAGGGCCAGATCCTTGTCGGCGGTATCGCAACCGCCGCCTGCATGATCTATTGTCCCGGACTTCCTACCCCCGCGCTCTTCCTCATCATGATCGTCAGCAGTATAATTGCCGGAGCTGTCTGGGGCATTATTCCGGCCGTTTTCAAGGCAAAGTGGAATACAAATGAAACCCTTTTCACCCTCATGCTCAATTATATCGCAATACAGCTCACCAGTTATTTCGTCTCCCTATGGGAAAATCCAAAGGGCTCCAACGTCGTCGGCGTCATCAATCAGAACAGCAAGGCCGGTTGGCTGCCCAGCCTGTTCTCCGAGGGATTCAATAAAGACTTCGGAATAAACGTCATAATAGTGCTCGTTCTCGCTGTCGCGATGTTCATTTACCTCAAATATTCCAAGCACGGCTATGAGATATCCGTCGTCGGCGAGAGCGAAAATACCGCGCGCTACGCAGGAATCAAACTCTCCAAGGTCTATATCCGAACTATGGCGATCTCCGGTGCGGTCTGCGGTCTCGCGGGCTTCATTGCGGTTTCCGGCGCAAGCCATACGATTTCGACCGACACAGCCGGCGGACGCGGTTTCACGGCGATTATCGTTGCGTGGCTTTCCAAATTCAACACCTTCGTTATGATCCTGTTTTCATTCCTGCTTGTTTTCCTGGAAAAGGGCGCGGTCCAAATCGCCTCACAGTATAATCTAAACGACTATGTCTCCAGCATGCTGACGGGCATTATTCTCTTCTTCATTCTAGGCAGCGAATTTTTCATCAACTATAAGCTTATATTCCGCGGCAGAAAGAAGGTGCAGTCCAAATGACGCAATACATACAACTTTTCCAATCTGCCATCATCTTCGGAACGGTCATACTTTTCGGCGCGCTCGGCGAGATCATAACTGAGAAGAGCGGCAACCTCAACCTCGGCGTGCCCGGGATCATGTACCTCGGCGGTATCGCCGGCCTCACAAGTGTTTTCTTCTATGAGATGTACGCATCAGAACCATCCGGAATAGTCTGTCTTCTCATCGCACTCTGTGCGTCATTCATCGCCTCTGCGTTCGGCGGCCTCATCTTCAGCTTTTTCACGATAACCCTGCGCGTAAACCAGAACGTAACCGGTCTTACGCTCAACATTTTCGCGGGCGGGCTTGCCAACTTCCTCGGAGGCAGCCTGAACAAGCTGGCCGGCGGCGTAGGACAGATCAGCGTTGCGATCACAAGCAAGGCCTTCCGTGCTACCCCCGCGTTTTTCTCAGGTATGGGTTCTTTCGGTAAATTTCTCCAGGGCTTCGGCTTCATGGTCTATCTGTCGATCATCCTTGCCGTTGTCATCTCATTGTTCCTGAACCGTAGCCGCATGGGCCTGAATCTGCGCGCGGTCGGCGAGAACCCCGCCACTGCTGACGCCGCGGGCATAAACGTCACGCGCTATAAATACCTCGCGACCTGCACAGGCGCGGGCATATCCGGATTTGGCGGCCTGTATTATGTTATGGACTACACCAAGGGCACCTGGGACAGCGGCGGCGGCATTGAATCGCTCGGCTGGCTGGCAGTCGCCCTCGTCATTTTTGCAAGCTGGAAGAGCCTGCGCGGCATCTGGAGCGCATATCTCTTCGGAGCCCTGTTTTGGCTGTACCTGTACATCGGCAATATCCTTGGCGTAACGTTGACCCGTGGCTCTCAGGAGCTGTTCAAAATGGTTCCCTATCTCGTCACCATTATTGTTTTGATCGTCGTCAGCCTGCGCAAAAAACGCGAGAATCAGCCGCCAGCGTCACTTGGTCTGGCATACTTTAGAGAGGAGCGTTGATAAAAATGTCCGTTATCGGTATCGTAGGCAGCGGCGTTATGGGCCGCGGTATCGCCCAGTGCTTTGCCTCCGCGGGGTATGAGGTCGTCATGACGGACGTCTCGCTTGAGCTGGCGGAGAAGGGCCGCACCCTCTGCGCAGCTTCCATCGAAAAGCTCGCGGCTAAGGGAAAAATGTCCGCATCGGATGCCGCCAGCGCGGTTTCCCGCCTTTCTGCCGGAGATGGATATGCGGCGCTCTCAGAATGTGAGCTTGTCGTTGAGGCCTCACTTGAGGACCCCGCCGTTAAAAAGAGTGTATTTGCAGCTCTTGAGGACGCAGTGTCTGACGAATGCATACTCGTCAGCAATACCTCCTCCATCAGCCTTACGGAGATAGCACGGGGGCTCCGCCTCCCGGAGCGCACCGCGGGCATGCATTTTTTCAACCCCGCGCCCGTTATGAAGCTTGTTGAGGTCGTGCGCGGAGAGAAAAGCTCCGACGCGGCGATCGAAAAAGTCTGCTCCTTTGCCGAGGCCCTGGGCAAGACCCCAGTCGTCGCGCTCGACAGCCCCGGCTTCATTGTGAACCGTATCCTTTGTCCGCTTATGAATGAGGCGATATACCTGCTTGAAAGCGGGGTTGCGACCCGCGACGGCATCGACAGCGCGATGAAGCTTGGCGCAAACCACCCGATGGGGCCGCTGGCGCTGGCGGATATGGTCGGACTTGACGTGCTTCTGCATGTTACGGAGTATTTTTCAACGACCCTCGGCGAAGAAAAATACAGGCCCGCTCCGCTTCTCAAAAGGATGGTCGCGGAGGGAAAGCTCGGCGTCAAGACCGGAGAGGGCTTTTATAAATACTGAGTACCACAAAAAAACAGGGACGACAGTGAAAGCTGTCGTCCCTGTTTTTTGTTTAATTACATCTGCCTGTTCATCTGAAATACTTGACCGCAGCCTCAAACATCAGCATATCGTAAACGCCGGGAACATTCCTGTAAAGTCCCTTACCTATACGCTCAGAGTGGCCCATCTTGCCGAAAACGCGCCCATCCGGAGATGTGATGCCCTCGACTGCGAGCACGGAACCGTTGGGGTTAAACCGGATGTCGTCCGTCGGCTCTCCCCTGTTGTCAACATATTGCGTTGCGATCTGTCCGTTGGCCGCAAGTGAGCGCACAAGCTCCTCGGAGGCATAGAACCGTCCCTCGCCGTGGGAAATGGGCACGGTATATATCCGTCCCGGCTCCGTAAGCGACAGCCACGGGGATTTGTTGGAGACTACGCGCGTGCGCACAAGGCGGGACTGGTGGCGACCAATGGTGTTGAATGTCAGCGTCGGACAGCTTTCATCGGTGTCTATTATTCTGCCGTATGGCACAAGCCCAAGCTTGATAAGCGCCTGGAAGCCGTTGCAGATGCCGCAGGCCAGTCCGTCACGGCGGTCAAGCAGCTCGCCGACAGCCTGCTTTATCTGTTCATTGCGGAAAAACGCGGTTATGAACTTGCCGGAGCCGTCCGGCTCGTCGCCGCCGGAGAATCCTCCGGGGATGAAGAGCACCTGCGCCTGACCCAGTCTCTCCGCGAAGCGTTCGACGGACTCAGAAACAGCAGAAGCCGTCAAATTGCGGATGATAAAAATCTCCGCTTCGCCGCCGGCACGCTCAACAGCCTTTGCCGAATCATACTCACAGTTCGTGCCGGGAAACACCGGGATAAGGAAGCGCGGCTTCGCTTTCTTGAACACGGGCGTGGGATACACCTTCGCGTTATACTCAAAGGCCTCTATCTTCGCGTGAGGCGTTTCGATGTTGCAGGGATATACGCTCTCAAGCTTGCCCTCATATATATTAAGCAGGTCGGCAAGCTCAACGCTTTCGCCCGCAAGCCCGATAGTAGCGCTGTCCGTCACCTCGCCAAGCACAGTTCCAAGCTCAGCTCCGTCGGCGAGTTCCAGAATGAATGCGCCGTACTTATAGCCAAACAGGTCCTCAAGTCCCATTCCTTCGGAATAGCAGAAGCCAAGCCCGTTACCAAAGCACATCTTCATGACCGCCTCGGCCACGCCGCCGAAACCGGGCGTATACGCGGCGAGCACCTTGCCCTGTGACACAAGCTCATAAACCTTCGCGAAGTTCTCCTTCAGCGACTGCGCCGTCGGCAGACCGTTCTCGTCCCTTTCCGGCTCAAGGAGCCATACTCGGCTGCCCGCCTTTTTGAACTCGGGCGAAACAACGTCGGCAATGCGTCCGGTCGTCACCGCAAAGGAAACGAGCGTCGGCGGGACGTCCATCTTTTCGAAGCTCCCGCTCATCGAGTCCTTACCGCCTATCGCGGCAACTCCAAGGCCCTTCTGCGCCGCAAATGCGCCAAGCAGCGCCGCCAGCGGCTTCCCCCAGCGCTCGGGGTCGCGCAGCAGCTTTTCAAAATATTCCTGGAAGCTGAGATACACTTCATTAAACTCCGCTCCGGAGGCCACGAGCTTCGAAACTGACTCAACGACTGCAAGATATGCTCCGTGATACGGGCTCTTCTCCGAAATAAACGGGTTAAATCCCCAGGACATGAACGAGCAGGTGTCAGTATCGCCGCGCTCAAGTGATATCTTGTTGACCATCGCCTGGATCGGCGTAAGCTGATTTTTTCCACCGAAAGGCATCAAAACTGTGCCTGCGCCGATGGTAGAGTCGAACATCTCCGAAAGGCCGCGGCGGGAGCAGACATTCAGGTCGCCCGCGAGCTCCTTATATCCCTCCCCGAAGCGCGCCGGAATAGTCTTTCCGAACGCTTCTGGCGCGGCGGGAGCGACAGAGATGTGCTTTTCGGCGCCGTTGGAGTCAAGAAATACGCGGGAGATATCGACTATCTTGCGGCCTCCCAAATTCATCACAAGGCGCGGAGTCTCCGTCACCTTTGCAACTATCGTGGCCTCGAGATTTTCGGAGTCAGCAAGCTCAAGAAAACGAGCGGCATCCTTCGCATCGACAACGACCGCCATGCGCTCCTGCGACTCGCTTATCGCAAGCTCGGTGCCGTCGAGCCCCTCATACTTTTTCGGAACGCGGTCCAGCTCTATCTCAAGGCCGGCGGCAAGTTCGCCGATGGCAACAGATACGCCGCCCGCACCGAAGTCGTTGCAGCGCTTTATGAGCCGCGACGCCTCCTCATTGCGGAACAGGCGCTGTAGCTTACGCTCCTCGGGAGCGTTGCCCTTCTGCACCTCGGCGCCGCAGGTTGCAAGCGACTCGGTCGTGTGCGACTTCGAGGAACCGGTAGCGCCGCCGCAGCCGTCGCGTCCAGTCCTGCCTCCCAGCATTATAACGATATCGCCCGGCTCAGGGCGCTCGCGGCGGACGTTTTTCTCCGGAGCGGCGGCGATAACCGCACCGATCTCCATACGCTTTGCGGCATAGCCGTCATGGTAAAGTTCGTCCACCTGTCCGGTGGCAAGACCTATCTGATTGCCGTAGGAGCTGTAACCCGCCGCGGCAGTCGTCACTAGCTTGCGCTGGGGCAGCTTGCCGGGTATCGTCTCCTCAACAGGGCGCAGCGGGTCTGCGCCGCCTGTCACACGCATAGCGGCATAGACATAGCTTCGTCCGGAGAGTGGGTCTCGTATCGCGCCGCCGATGCAGGTGGCCGCGCCGCCGAAAGGCTCGATCTCGGTCGGATGGTTGTGCGTTTCGTTCTTGAACAGAAGCAGCCAAGGCTCGGAAACACCGTTTACATTGACGTCTATCTTGACGGTGCAGGCATTGATCTCCTCGGACTCGTCAAGCCGGCCAAGCTGTCCGTTTTTGCGCAGATACTTAACGGCGATAGTACCGATGTCCATGAGCGTTATGGGCTTCGTTCTGCCCAATTCCTCCCGGACGGCCAGATATTCCTCATAAGTCTTTTGCAGCAGGGGATCAGCAAACGTGACGCTGTCGATTATCGTGTTGAAGGTCGTGTGGCGGCAGTGATCCGACCAATAGGTGTCGATCATGCGTATCTCCGTAACGGTCGGGTCGCGCTCTTCCGTTACAAAATAATCGCGGCAGAAACGAAGATCGTCAATATCCATCGCAAGGCCCATATCCGCAACATATGCGGCAAGCTCCGCCTCGCCGAACTTGCGGAATCCCTCAACTGTCGCGACGGGCTCCGGAAGGGCATAGTCGTCGATGAGCGTTTCGGGCTTTTCAAGGCTTGCCTCGCGCGCCTCGACGGGGTTTATGACATGTTTTTTTATGCGCGCGATCTCTCCCTCAGAGAGCGTGCCCTCCAGTATGTATACCTTTGCGGTTCTGACCTCCGGCTTGGCCTCGGGGGAAATGATCCTGATGCACTGCATCGCAGAGTCCGCGCGCTGGTCAAACTGCCCGGGCAGATACTCGACAGCGAACACATATCCCCCGCTGCTCGGCAGCTCATCCGTCACTATATCAAGCTGAGGCTCCGAAAAAACCGTCCTGCGCGCATAGCCGAACAACTCTTCGGAGATGTTCTCAACATCATAACGGTTAAACAGGCGCAGCTTTTCAAGGCTCTTTATGCCCAGTGTCTCACGCACGTCCCTGTAAAGCGAGCGCGCCTCATTTGCAAGCTCCGGCCTTTTTTCAACATATATTCTGTATACCACGGGATTCACCTCTCCGATCCTGCCGCAAGGGCGCGCGCCCCAATATCGCGGCGGCAAAATCCGTTTTCAAACTTCACCTTATCTGCATATGCATATGCGCTCTCAACGGCTTCGGCAAGATTTTCTCCCTTCGCGACGACTCCGAGCACACGGCCCCCGCTGCTCAGGAGCTTGTCCCCGTCGCGCTTTGCGCCGGCAACATATATGTCTCTTCCCGGCTCCGGTGCGGGAAGCTCTATCTCAAAGCCGCTGTCATACTTGACCGGATAGCCCTTCGACGCGATGACGACGCAGCATGCGCTGCCATCCGAGAAGCGCACGTCGGCGTTTTTGAGTTCTCCCCGGGTAACAGCAAGCATTATCTCCAGCAGATCACTTTCCAGAAGAGGCAGAACGACCTGCGTCTCAGGATCTCCGAAACGGCAGTTATACTCTATGACCTTCGGACCGGCGGGCGTTATCATCAGGCCGAAATACAGGCAGCCTCTGAACTGTCTGCCCTCGGCGTTCATCGCGTTCATCGTAGGAAGGAATATCTTTTCCATGCACTCCGCTGCAACGGCCCCGGTATAATACGGGTTCGGGGCGATGGTACCCATTCCTCCGGTGTTCGGCCCCTCGTCGCCATCGTGGGCACGCTTGTGGTCCATGGACGAGACCATAGGTATCATCGTCTCTCCGTCCGTAAATGCCAGCACGCTGACCTCAGGGCCGGTCAGGAATTCCTCAACGACGACATGGCTTCCGCTTTCGCCGAAAACCTTGTCCTCCATCATCGAGCGGACGGCGGTTTCGGCCTGCTCGCGGGTTTCCGCTATAATAACACCCTTTCCCAGCGCAAGTCCATCGGCCTTTATGACGGTCGGCAGCGGCGCCTCGGCGACATAGGCCAAAGCCTTTTCCATATCGTCGAAGGTCTCGTACGCGGCTGTCGGGATGCCGTATTTCTTCATAAGGTTCTTTGAGAAAACCTTGCTTCCCTCGATTATCGCAGCATTGGCACGAGGGCCGAAGCACTCAACGCCGGCATCATTCAGCGCGTCAACTGCGCCGAGCACCAGAGGGTCGTCCGGCGCGACGACAGCATAATCTATACCCTTCTCCTTTGCAAAGCTGACGATTGCGGGAATGTCCTTTGCGCCTATGTTAACGCACTCCGCGTCGTTTGCGATCCCACCGTTGCCGGGAAGTGCGTAAAGCTCAGTTATTCTCTCGTTCTCACGCAGTTTTTTGATTATCGCGTGCTCACGGCCTCCGCCGCCTATTACCATGACTTTCATATGTAATTACCTCCAAAAAGCACCAAATTCCAAGGGAGGATCTCCCTCCCTTGGAGCTAAATGTCGTTTATCAGTGGTGGAAAAGCCTCATGCCGGTGAAGGCCATGACGATGCCGTATTTATCCGCAGTCTCAATGACCTGGTCGTCCCGTATCGAACCGCCGGGCTCAACGATGAACTCCGCGCCGGATTTGCGGGCGCGCTCGATATTGTCTCCGAAGGGGAAGAACGCGTCACTGCCGACGGTCAACCCGTGCTGCTGCGATATCCATTCCTTCTTCTCAGCGTCCGTCAGCACCTCAGGACGGGTCTTGAATATGCGCTGCCACTCGCCGTCGCGCAGGACGTCGTCATACTCGTCGGATGTATAGACGTCGATGGCGTTGTCGCGTTCCGCGCGCTTGAGCGTGTCTATGAAATCAAGCGCCAGGACTTTGGGATGACGGCGCATCGCCCAGTTGTCCGCCTTGGTACCCGCGAGCCTGGTGCAGTGGATACGGCTCTGCTGTCCCGCGCCAACGCCAATGGCCTGTCCTCCGCGGACATAGCAGACGGAATTGGACTGGGTATATTTGAGCGTGATAAGGGCCAGGATCATGTCATTTTTGGCCTCTTCGCTGAGCGCTTTATTCTTCGTTACAATATTCTCAAGCAGGCTCTTGTCGATCTTATACTCGTTTCTGCCCTGCTCGAAGGTAATGCCGAAAACGTCCTTGTGCTCGACAGGTGCGGGTACGTAATTCGGATCGATCTTAACGACGTTATATTTGCCGCTTTTCTTGGTCTTGAGTATCTCCAGCGCTTCATCCGTATAATCGGGTGCGATGATACCGTCGGAGACTTCGTTCTTGAGATACAGCGCTGTCGCCTTGTCGCAGGTGTCGGACAGGGCGGCCCAGTCGCCATAGGAACACAGACGGTCCGCGCCGCGGGCGCGGATGTATGCGCAGGCAATGGGCGACAGCTCCGCATCGGTCTCGACGAAGAACACCTTTCTGTCAAGCTCGCTGAGCGGATTGCCGAGTGCTGCACCCGCGGGGGAGACATGCTTGAACGATGCAGCGGCGGGAAGTCCGGTCGCCTCCTTCAGCTCCTTGACAAGCTGCCAGGAGTTGAGCGCATCCATGAAATTTATGTATCCGGGGTTTCCGTTGAGCACCTCGAGGGGAAGCTCACCCCCGGCGGCAAAAATGCGTGCCGGCTTCTGGTTTGGATTGCATCCGTATTTGAGCGCGAGTTCTTTCATTTATCTCTCCCCCTAGTTATTTATTCTTGTTTATTATCACGCTCTCGCCGCCGACCTTGACGTACAGAGAGACCTTGTTGTCCTCGTTGAGCGCCGCCCATACAGCGTCCGCAAGCTCATTTGCGCTCATCTCCGGGACCTCCACCGCGACCGGCTCGCCGGAGAAGGAGGGAATTGGGGAGCCAAAGCCCTCATAGGTGCTGATAAAATGCCCCATACCGGCGCGCGGCGCATCGTATTCATAGAAATAACGGCAGCAGCAGGAGGGATCGCCGTCCAGCGATTTAAGAATGGACAGCGAATACTTTCCCTCCGGATTCACAGCGCCGGATATGCGGGGGGTGTAGTTCGGTCCGTCGGGCTCAAACTCGCGCGTATGCAGGCCATGGCGGTAGCAGTGGCCGTTTGCCATATGTTCGCAGATAGTGTCCGTCTGGTCGCCGTTTGTGACGATGAAATTGCCATTAAATTCGCGTACAGGATGGTAGATAATAAGCGAAGGGTCCGTCATCTTGCTCTCGTCGAAGGCGCGGGTACGTATACCGTCCTCCGTCTCCTCAAAGACCCTGTTGCGGCTGTTTTCGCTGCGTCCCATAATGAAATAAGCGCAGACCTGTTTTCCGGAGGGCGTTACTCCGAGCATTATGCCCCTTCCCGGATAGCTGCGCTCGCGCAGATAATCAAAAAAATTCGTCATGCCTTCTTCTCCTTTGCAATCTGTTTTGCAACTATCTCCGCCGCGCGCGGCAGTATCCTCCACTCCGCCTGCTCCATTACCCTCTTCTGCAGGGTCTCCGGCGTGTCGTTGCGCCTAACGGAAACGGCGCGCTGGAGGATTATCTCTCCGCCGTCGGGTATCTCGTTAACGTAATGGACTGTCGCGCCCGTCACCCTTACGCCGTAATCGAGCGCCGCCTTGTGTACGCGCAGGCCATACATGCCCTTGCCGCAAAACGACGGAATAAGTGACGGATGCACATTAATTATCCGTTTAGGATATTGTCTTGTGAAGTTTTCGCTCAGAATACTCATAAACCCTGCCAATACGATCATATCGATCTCATGTTTATTCAACAGGGACACGAGGTTTTCTTCAAACTCATCCTGAGATACGGCGGATTTCCGCGATACCGTCTCCGACCGTATCCCAGCTTTCGCCGCACGCTCAAGAGCATAGGCCGAAGGGTTGCTGGAAACGACAAGCTGTATCCGCCCGCTCTTGAGTATACCCATGTTCTGAGCATCAATGAGCGCCTGGAGGTTCGTTCCCCCGCCCGAAACGAAAACCGCGATGCGCGTCAGCATATGATAACTCCCTCGTCAGAGGCAACCGTCTCGCCGATTATGTAGGCGTCCTCTCCGTTTGCGCGCAGGACCTCAAGCGCACGGTCCGCCTCCTCTTTGGAAACGACGACAGTCATGCCGACGCCCATATTAAAGGTATTGAACATATCATTTTCAGGGATATAACCCTCCGCCGCTATAAGGTCGAATATCGGAAGGACCCGAACAGCGGACTTTTCGATCTTTGCCGAGAGTCCCGCCTTCAGGCTGCGGGGAATATTCTCATAAAAACCGCCGCCGGTTATATGGGAGACCGCCTTTACATTTACGGCTTCAAACAGGGCGAGCATGGGTTTAACATAAATCTTCGTCGGCGTCAGCAGCGTTTCACCGAGGCTCTTTCCTTCCAGCTCGGGAACCGCAATATTCATATTGCTGTGCTCAACGTCGAACACACGGCGGACGAGCGAAAAACCATTCGAGTGCACGCCACTTGACGGCAGGGCGATAATGACATCACCCTCGTTCATCTTCTCCTTGTCAACTATCTTTTCCTTGTCGACAACTCCGACAGAGAATCCCGCGAGGTCATATTCGTCCAGCGGATAGAAGCCCGGCATTTCGGCCGTCTCTCCGCCGATCAGGGCGCAGCCGGCCTGAACACAGCCCTCCGCAACACCGGATACGATATCCGCAATGCGCTCGGGTACATTCTTGCCGCAGGCTATGTAGTCGAGGAAAAACAGAGGCTTGGCCCCGCAGCAGATAACGTCGTTGACGCACATCGCAACGCAGTCGATTCCAACAGTGTTGTGCTTGCCCATGATAAAAGCAAGCTTGAGCTTGGTTCCGACCCCATCCGTTCCGCTGACAAGAACAGGGCGTTTCATGCCCGTTACGTCCAGCTCAAAAAGGCCTCCAAAGCCGCCGATGTCGGAAACGACGCCGCTCGTCATCGTGCGGGCGATATGCTCCTTCATAAGGTCAACAGCCCTGTATCCGGCCGTGATGTCAACGCCCGCCGCGGCGTAGCTCTCTGAACGCGAATTTTTCATTCTCAATTACCCCTCTCATATTTCCTGGATATGACAGCATCCTTCTCAAGCACCTTTTCGCGGGCGGCCTTTCTCGACTCGTCGAGCCTGGACGCAAGCTCCGCGTCGCTTATCGCAAGCATTTGTATCGCCAGAAGCGCCGCATTCTGCGCACCGTCAATAGCGACAGTAGCAACAGGAATGCCCGACGGCATTTGCACAGTTGATAAAAGCGCATCCATACCGTCGAGAACGGAGGCCTTGACCGGTATACCTATTACGGGTAAAGTGGTGTTGGCCGCCAGAGCTCCGGCCAGATGCGCCGCCTTGCCCGCTGCCGCGATTATTGCGCCGAAGCCGTTTGCACGCGCAGTCTCGGCAAATTGTTTCGCCTGCTCCGGCGTTCTGTGCGCAGAGTAGACATGTACCTCATAGGGAACGGAAAACTCATCCAGCGTGGTCATCGCCTTCTCGAGAACCGGAAGGTCGCTGTCACTGCCCATAATGATCGCGATTTTTTTCATATTCCAACCTCCATTAAAAAAAGGCAGTCCTATTTAGTTAAAAAACAGGACTGCCCAGACGGTCGACTCGATATACCTTTTGCTCCCCTGCGGTTTTTACCCGCCTTTCCGTCAGTTGCAAAAGGCTTTCTCTATATATAATAATAGTATTATATTCGATCCGTTTCGTCAAGGAATTTCGCCCGATTTGCCACGCCAAATCTTTGCCAATTTACGTCGGAAAATAAGTGAAAAATGCCAAACGCCGCTTCAGGCCGCCGATTCCTGCTCCGTACGCTTCATTTCGCGCCAGACGGTCAACATCATGGTCGTGTAGCAAATTCCGCCTCCGACTATGTCGGATATGGGTTCAGCCCAGAAAACACCGTTTACCGCGGGCGTTATTAGCATCGGGAGGATATATACAAGCGGAATGACGATTATGCCCTTGCGAAGGATGGAAAAGCATATCGCCTGCTTGACTCTTCCAAGCGACGTGAATGTACACTGGCCTGATATCTGAAACGCCATTGCCGCAAAAGCGCAGAAGAATATGCGCACAGCCGGGGCGCCCGCCTCGGCAAGCTGCGGTTCTGAGTTGAACATCTTTATGAACACCTGCGGCATCAATTCCGCGACCGCTGTCGCAAGGCCCGTATAGCACAGCACCATTACAGTTATACAGGTTATTCCCTGGCGCACACGCTTTGGGCGGCCCGCTCCGTAGTTATAGCTTAAAACAGGCTGCGCGCCGCTGGATATACCGTTTACCGGGGTCTGTATTATCTCGCGGATGGAATTTATGACTGTCATAACGCTGACATACATGTCCCCGCCAAGGCGCAGGAGCGAAGCGTTATATACCGTCGACACCGCGCAGTTTGTTACGGCAACAGTGAAGCCGGTCACCCCGAGCGCCAGGGTCTTTTTAACAACATCCGCACGCAGGCGCAGATTTTCACGTCTGAGCTTCAGTATTGCCGTTTTGCCTGTCAGGAAGCACAGCACCCAAACAGAGGAGCAAAGCTGCGCTATGACCGTTGCCAGCGCCGCGCCGCGAACGCCCATATCAAGCACAAAAATAAAAATGGGGTCGAGCACGATGTTGACCACCGCGCCCAAAAGCACTGTCAGCATTCCGGTCGCTGCAAATCCCTGCGAATTGATAAACGGATTCATACCAAGGCCCGTCATGACGAACACCGTACCAAACAGATAGATGGTCAGATAGTCGTTTGCATAGGGAAACGTATCCTCCGACGCGCCGATCAGGCGCAGCACCGGCCCTTTCACAAGGAGCCCGACAGCCGTCAGCAGCAGTCCGAAAATGACCAGCAGGGCATATGAATTTCCAAGCACCAGCTCCGCGCGGGCGTCATTCCCCTTTCCCCGCTCGATCGAGCACAGCGGTGCGCCGCCGGACGAGCACAGATTTTGAAAGGCGCTGATTATCGTTATGACAGGGAACGCCACACCTATCCCCGTAAGGGCAAGACGGCCGTCTCCGGGGATATGCCCGATATATATTCTGTCCACAACGCTGTACAGGACATTTATGAGCAGCGCCAGCGTCATCGGCAGCGACATTCGGAGAATGTTCACCCACATACTGCCCTGTGTAAAGTCATTTTTCCTCTCCGCCACAGGTATTACCTCCTCCCGGCGTACCATAAATTCTATTCTCGCCGGCAGGCAATGTCAAGGCTTTGCCTTCTTGTGATTTATAAACAAACGTTGTATAATGCTTGTATACTTGACATTGGAGGCTTTCCCATGCAGATTTTGATCTCTATCATTGTCTTTATTGTCGGCGTTGCTCTCATCGTCGTCGGCATCGTATACCAGACGCTGGATAAATACCGTTTTTACAGCCAGCGCCAGTGGCCTGCGCTGGAACCGCTTTTTGACGAGTGGATAGCTTCCGCCTCCGCCGACAGTGCCGATTCACCCGGCTTTGGCGAGGCTCTTGAGGAATACAACATCGCAAAAAAGCCGGAAAAGAAAATAATCGCTTTCATGCGTCTTCCCTCTCTCTGTGAACAGACCGCAGAGCGCCGGGAGATCGAGCTGCGCCTGACGGACGCCGCCGCGCGGTACAATGAGTATGTCCGCCAGTACAACAAGCGCTTTGACATGGCGTTTTTTGGAAAGCTCGGTTCCCTTATGCATTTTGTTCGCCTGCGCGCCGTTGTTTTTGACTGACAAAAATGCCATACTTCATTTATATCCTGCGCTGCGAGGACAACAGCCTTTATACGGGCATAACAACAGACCTCGCGCGCCGCTTCGCCGAACATTGCGGCAATGACGGAAAGGGCGCAAAATACACCCGCTCCCGCCGTCCGCTGCGCTTCGAGCGCGCATGGAGCTGTGCCGGAAAGGGCGATGCGCTTCGCCTTGAACACCGGATCAAACAGCTCAACCACGCCCGGAAAGAAGCGCTTATTCTCGGATGTGAGCCCGAAAATCTATGTCTTTGGGAATATGAAAATGTCACTCTGGAATAAAAAACAGGCGTTCACCGCATGG
>CAZIHY010000014.1:0-31286 GCA_964539115.1 uncultured Oscillospiraceae bacterium | reverse complement strand
ACTTTTACGATCCTGAATCCCTGAGACATATGATAAAAAGAGCGCCGGAAGAATATTTCCGGCGCTTTTTTGCGTTAAAGGGTTCTGGAGTATTCAAACAGTTTGGGGAGGAGAACTGCCTTGCGGCCGAACTCGTATGCATTGTGCGTTGCAAACAGCCGGACCTTGTCCGGATCAGCGTCATGGACCTTGACCAGCGTGCCGTCGCGCCACCCCATCCCAGAATATGCTAATGTCTGCACCTGCATGCCCTTTTCCATGTGCTTGATGCAGTTGAAGATGGCTATATAATACGGCTCTGCCTCGGGCTGTCCGTCAGGACGGCTGTAACCGGAGCTGCCCATGAAGTTGATGAAGTTCGGATCGAGATCCTTCGGTTCGGCAGAGAGATTGAGCATGGACGGCATTACCGGCTGGGCCATAGAGATATTGACAAAGCCCCAGCCAAGATTCTCCGTTATAGACATAGCATGACTTCTGTGCAGCCCTGGCAACCATATACGGTAATTGATATAGTCATAGTCAGGTGATGCAAACCAAGTCCCCCACCACTGCTCCATCTCGAGCGTCACATCCGGCATTTTTGTTATTATGCTGGAAAAACCGGTGCCGTCCGGCAGCATGCACCATCCGTTTTTGCAGGGCGATGCATCCGGAAGAAAAACCTTTTCCATTGCGGAAAACGGCAGTGCAAGATCAGGATCCATCTGCGTCTCCCCTATCGCCTCCATCACCTCCGGGGCGGGCTTGTTCACAGGCTCATAGTAAAACTTTGCAAAAGGGCTCTCGGCCTGCCCGGGAGTAAGTTCCGGTATGTTTTTGAATTCATATGCACTGAAAATTCCCATAAATTCTATCCCCTTGCCTAATTTTGTGTACGAACTCTACTTCATATTTCAAGAGAAAACAGGCCGTTAGCATTCCGTTACGGATGAGTCAACAGCCTGTTTTCCTTTACAGCAGCATTATCCCGGCCCGGGCACAGGCTTCGGTCGTCTCGTCATCCCAAACGGATGCCTGTACCTCGCCTATGTGTGCCTTATTGAGCAGAAGCATTGAAACGCGTGACTGACCGATACCGCCGCCGATAGTCAGAGGAAGCTCTCCGCTGAGCAGCATCTTGTGATATGTAAGCCCGCGCCTGTCGTCGCATCTGGATGCCGTAAGCTGCCTGTCAAGCGATTCCGGGTCAACCCGGATACCCATCGACGAGACTTCAAACGCACGGCCAAGCAGTTCGTTCCAGACAAGAATGTCGCCGTTAAGGTCCCAATCATCATAGTCAGGTGAACGTCCGTCATGAGGTTTTCCGGATCTGAGCTTGCCGCCGATGCCTATTATGAAGGCCGTTTTGTGTACGCGCAGGTATTCATCCTCCCGCTGCTTTGGGCTGAGATCTGGATACATATCCTCCAGTTCCTGCGCCGTAACAAAGGAAACTTCCCGGCAGAGCTTCCCGCCGGAGACAAGCTGAGGATAAAGCGCATGGATAGTGTTCTGCGTATCGCACAGTGCGTTTACAATCTTTTTCACGGTGTCCTTGAGATACTCAAGGTTTCTGTCCTTTTGCTCTATGACCTTTTCCCAATCCCACTGGTCAACATATACGGAGTGGAGATTATCAAGGACCTCCTCGTCGCGGCGTATCGCGTTCATATCCGTATACAGGCCCTTTCCCGGGAAAAACTCGTAGCGCGCGAGGGCAAAGCGTTTCCATTTAGCAAGAGATTGGACGACCTGCGCCTCCCCTCCCGTCACCATAACATCAAAGGCTACGGGGCGTTCAACACCGTTCAGGTTATCGTTAAGGCCGGTCTTTTCTTCTACGAACAGCGGCGCGGAAACTCTGTACAGGTTGAGTTCAGCGGAAAGCCTGTCTTCAAAAAGACGCTTTAGCAGCCCAATCGCTTTTTGCGTATCATATACTGTAAGAAGACTCTTATAGCCTTCAGGAATGATCGTGTTCATTTTATATTTCACCTCAGGTTTATTTTTGTGTGAGCAAGCTGATTATCCTGTTGTAAACTCCCTCCGCATCTGAGCGGAAGTTCTTTTCTATCTCCTTTGCAGTTTCTTCATCGGGTATAAGCAGCTGTATTGAAATAACATCGCTCACACCGTCCGACATGCCCAGAGTTACAGTCAGTTCGTCGTTCTGTCCGCGGACATGGGACGCAGTTATCATCGCGCTGCGCCGCATCTCCTGTGCAACCGGGGCAAGTGCCTTTTCCGCCTTAACGCGCACGGTATAGGGTATGCTGCTTTCGATCGTCGTTCCGTTGCGGTGCCCCTTTTCCGTTGCAGCATACATTCCGTTGCTGGCATAGACATGACCTGTGTCGACAAGCTCAGACAGACACTCGGCATAGTCGAAGTACCCCACGCCTGCATCACACTGACATAACTCAGCCAGTGTCGAGTTGTCAACAAGGTCAGGCAGGCGGTTAAGTATATAAAGAATAAGGATCTTGATATCAAGCTTATCATGCACAAGTCCGAATTTATCCAAAGTTGTTTCCTCCCTTCAGAAAAAACTTTGCTTCTATATCTTAGTATTTTACCATATTAATTTATTCTCGTACAGAGAATATTTTCTGTTTTTTTCACACGGAGGCAAAAGCGGCATAGACTGTAATGAAATTCGTTTCATTCGGAGGAGGTATTAAAATGGCAGATAGGGTATTGCCCGGACCCATCGACAGTTCGGCCAGCATAAATGAAGCCGTCTGCATTCACACAAAGAAGATCATTGACTCCTGTAAGGATAAAGACTGTATTGAGGACCTTCGCGTCTTTCCTTTCATGTCGTCGCAGTCATACATAGACTGTGCCTGCAGCATCAGACCTCAATGCGCAAATCTTCTGCACGTTTCAGTCAATGTAGAGGAGATATGTTTCAACCGCGGATACTATACCATCGACGTCACATTTTTCTACAAAATAACCGGCGAGACTGTGCCCGGCAATGCACTGGTAAAGGGCATTGCAGTATTTTCAAAGCGGGTCATGCTCTACGGCAGCGAAGGCGCGGCGGTCACTTACAGTTCCGCCGGCGACTGCCCGATCATGTCACCCGTAGCAACCGTTGAGGTCGTCGATCCGATAACCCTGAGCATGAAGCTCGTTGACAGCTCCTGTGCGATCAATCCGGAACCCAGCTGCGCTGTGATACCGCAGGAGGTACTCGCAAATGTTGAGGAGCCGCTCTCCGTTTCCGACGGCACAAGGCTATGGTATGTAACGCTTGGCCAGTTCTCGATCATCCGGCTCGAGCGCGACACCCAGATCGTCATACCGATGTACGACTATTGCCTGCCCAGCAAGGAGTGCGTAGGCGCAAACGAGGATGACCCCTGCACGCTGTTCAGCCGCATCGACTTTCCTATCGACGAATTCTATCCGCCTGACAGGACGCATGACTGCCGCTGCGAAGAGGTCCAGGAGGAGTAAACCAAAAAGTCCTGACGGAAATTCCGTCAGGACTTTTTTCATTAATATGCTCAGATACCCATCGCGGCGTTATAGCCGGCGACGCGGCCAAACACGAGCGCGATCGAATGGCTGAAGCCGGGAAGCGTTGTCGGATATTCGACGGCAACGCGGTTGCCCTGAACATTACCCGCGACATACAAACCCGGGATAACATTCATGTTCTCGTCGTAGCAGTGCGCCTCCTCGTCGCTTTCAAGTCCGCCGTGGCAGCACAGAAGCGGAGCACTCGTTAGCTTGCTGGCATAGAAGGGGGCCTTCTCTATCGGGAAAAGCCGGCGGCTGACCTTGCCGAAGTCCTCGTCAACGCCCTTGCGCGCAAGCTCATTATACCGCGCGATGGAGGCAAGCGCCGTCTCCTTCGGAAGTCCGGTCAGTTCGACCAGCTCCTCGATCGTGTCTGCTTTGACGGTGCCGCCGCGCTCGATCGACTTGTCGATATACGTCTGGGACGCATATCCGTCCATTGGCCCCAGGCCGTCAAAATAGGTTCCCGCCGCGACTGCATCGTCGTCCACGACATGGCTGCAACAGCCGTGTCCAAGCGGCATATACGGCACCTGCTCGCGCCAATTGCTGTCAAAGAACTGCCATGAAGTCTTGTCCTTGAGCATCGAGAGCTGGTTTTCTACCTGCTGTCCGGGGCAGTCCTCGTTCATAAAGCGCTTGCCGTTCACATCGAGCTGGAGATACGGCGTAACGCCCATCGCGCCGCCCATGTTGTGTGCGTTCATCGCGTGCGGCCCCGTCTCCATCTTCGCACCGATCCACAAGCCCATTCTGTGTCCGTCGCCGGTATTATTGGGCTTTTTCTCAGGGTCGATACCACAGGACATTTTTGGGTTATCAGCCACGCCCGGGCAGTAATACTCCAGCATATCCTGGTCGCCTGCATAATCTCCTGTCGCCAGAACAACGCCGCGGCGGGCGTAGGCGCGGATGACTTTACCGTCATAAGCCTTCGCGATAACGCCTGTTACGCGGCCTGTTTCCTCGTCGCGCAGTAGTCTCTTGACAGGCGTTTTGAAAAATGTTTTGAGCAGCCCGGTTCTCTCCGCTATTTTCAGATTCTCCTTGAGGACAAATATATGTCCCGGACGGATCTGTATCGTATATGGATAGGTTGGATAGCGCTCATCATATAGATCATATTTATCCGAAACGGGATACTGCATCAGCATTACATGCATTTTTGTCCCCTCCGGCGGTACGTCAGAGGAGTGGTTGGATATGTACAGGTTCTCCTTGTCCAGTCCCTCCAGATACCAGTCGAAGTCCTCGCCTATCTCATTTGCAAAGCGCTCGAGTATCTTCTGTTTGGGCCTGTAACAGCCGTCCCGCATAAGGCAGTTTACAATTTCCGTCGCTTTATCGGCATTGTCTATCCCCCAGTTTTTGAGAAATTCACCGCCGATTATGCCAAACTGTCCGCTTCTGGCCTGCGGCTGACTACACTTTTCAAAGAGAATGCACTCAGCCCCCGCCTCAACAGCGGCTCTCGCGGCGGGAACGCCGGCAATACCGGCTCCGCAGACTATAACGTCCGTCTCATAGGTCTCGCTGATTTCGCTCTCATCAAATTCCGGCTCTTCTCCCAGCCAGTAAAGATGCTTTCTGTCCATGGCTCCCTCCTTGTTTTCGTATACGAATGGTTATATTGAGATGGTAACACTAATGCTGCGCCTCTGTCAAGGCAGCATATCAAATCTTCATTGCCTCAGTATATGCGTCAAATCCTGCCTGCGCCGCCTGCTGAACCTTAAAGCAATCGCCAACTGTTACAAAAGGTATATCCCCTGCAGCCGTGCGAAGCAGCTCAACGGTGTCAGAATTCGGTTTCATTCCGACAGCGAAAACGACGGTGTCACAGTCAAAGCGGCACTCCCTGCCGTCTTTATCAAGCGCGATCACATAGTCCCTGCTGATTTCTGTGCAGCGCATCTCAGTACGGCAATCGGCTTTCTGCGCAAGCAGGTGCAAAAGCATTGCACGGTGGAGATTCTCTCCGTCCGGCGCCAGCTTGGGCAGCATTTCTATTATTGTCACATTCTTGCCCTGGTCGGCCAGATTCAGTCCGGTCTCACAGCCGGCAAGGCCGCCGCCTATCATAACTACCCGCTGCCCGACCTTATCGGGTTCTCTGTATGCCTCAAGCGCATGAAGCGCATTCTCTATGCCCTTGATCGGCGGCACGGCTGCGTGAGAGCCGACGGCGCAGATGACATAGTCGGGCTTATATTTCTCAGCAAAGTCCTCCCCTGCCTCGGTGTTCAGAAGTACATTGACTCCCCGCCTTTCGAGCTTGCGGCCCAGCTGGTCCCGGAAGAACTTCAAATCGGTCTTGTGAACATCCGTGTCGCAGAACTCCAGAATGCCGCCAAGCTTTCCCGTCTTTTCAAGGAGAGTCACACTGTGCCCCCTGTCAGCCGCAGCGATCGCCGCCTGCATACCGCCGACGCCGCCGCCGATAACAAGAACGTTTTTCTTGACTGCCGCTCTGCCGACACTCTTTTCAGCGCGTCCATACATTGGGTTTACGGTACACTCCTTAAACGGGATACCGCCGGGAGCGCCGCCCTCCATATCAAGCTCTGCCGGATCAACATCCTCATGCGGACCGGGGAAACAGCGGAAGCAGCGGACACAATGGTTGACCTCATCGGCACTGCCGTATGTCACTTTATTTCCAAAGTCAATATCCGCGAAAAGCTGGCGTCCGAGAAGGATAATATCACAGCGTCCCTCGGCTATTATCTGCTCGGCTATCTCGGGGGAGTTTATGCCTCCGACGACGGACACGGGAATGCCAACACGCTGCTTTATGTACTTCGCATCCATCGAATTGCAGGCGGGCTCATGGAACATGGAGGAAAACTCGCGTGACAGCACAGGCTCCCTGTAAACGCCCTGCGACACCTGGATAACATCGGCAAGGCCCGCCTTTTCTGCCATCCGGCAAAACTCAGCAACCTCTTCGACATCCATACCTCCGGGCATAAGCTCGCACCCGCTCACTCGGATCTCCATAATAAAATCTTTTCCAACCCTGTCGCGAATGCGGTTGAGGACCATCAGAGGAAAACGCGCCCTATTCGCGAGGCTTCCGCCGTATTTATCCTCGCGCCTGTTAAGTCTCGGGGACAGGAACTGGTGAAGCAGCCATCCATGGCCGCAGAAAACAACCACGCCGTCGAAACCCGCAAGTTTCATGAAATATGCGCACTTGGCATAGTTTTCTGCAACATGATCCATCATAGCCTCATCCATCGCAATGTTATGGATACCGTCCTCCTGCTCCCAGGACATGGGGCCGATCGCGATCTTGTTATCACAGGCCTTTCCCACCTTGGACTGTCCGCAATGGTTGAGTTCCGCAAGCGCTATCGCACCGTTACCGGTTATCGCTCTGGCATACTGGCTTATCTTGCCCAGCAGGACCTTGTCCTCCGGGTCAAATACCATCGGGGTGTCATTCTCGCGGCAGGAATATTCGTCGTCGACGAAGCACTCCCCTACGCATACGACCCCACAGCCGCCTTTTGCTTTGTTTGCGAACTGCTCTATCTCGCTTTGTACAACGTTGCCATCCCCGTCCAGAACAAGACGGCCGACCGGCGATGCGCCTATCCTGTTTTTATATGTCTTACCCAAGATCGTTATCGGACTGAGAAGATGCTCATAAGTGTTCATACGGTATTTCCTCCGGAAAGATATTCAGAATGTGTACCTGCCATTATTATAATATATATTGGAAAAAAACGCCGTGCGAATATCGCACGGCGGTCACTTTTTTATTTATTTTTGAAATATCCGCCTTATTCGACCGTAACGGACTTTGCAAGGTTTCTCGGCTTATCGACGTCGCAGCCGCGGTACAGAGCCATATAGTAGGCAAAAAGCTGGAGCGGCAGCACAGCGACGGAAGGAAGCAGAGCCTCGTGGGTATCCGGAATTGTGAACACTTCGTTTGCGGCGACCTCAACAAGCTTTTTCATACTCTCAGTCGTGATGGCGAGAACATGAGCGCCGCGGGCCTGAACCTCCTTGGCATTGCTGATCGTCTTTTCAACGAGCTTTGAATAGGTCGCTATTGCTATAACGAGCGTCTCATCAACAACAAGGGATATTGTGCCATGTTTAAGCTCGCCCGCCGGGTAAGCCTCGGAGTGTATGTAGGAGATCTCCTTGAGCTTGAGCGAGCCCTCCAGAGACAGGGCGTAGTCTATGTTGCGCCCAATAAAGAACATATCCTCATTTGAAAAGTGCTGATAGGCCAGATACTGTATCTCGTCCTTATTGTCGAGTATCCTGCGAAGTTTGTCAGGCACAGCGAGAAGCTCTGCAAGTATCGTTTCATATTCGCTTTCACACAGGGTTCCACAGACGTCAGCGATATACAGCGCCAAAAGGACTGTAACCGCAAGCTGGGTACTGTAAGCCTTGGTTGTTGCGACAGCGATCTCCGGCCCTGCCTTCGTATAGATAACGCAGTCGGAGTCCTTTGCAATGCTGCTGCCCTCGACGTTTACGATTGACAGCGTTCTTGCGCCAAGGCGCTTTGCCTCATGCAGCGCCTCCAGCGTATCAGCCGTCTCTCCGGACTGGCTTATAAACACGACAAGAGTATTCTCCCCGACTATTGGATCGCAATAGCGAAACTCGCTTGCAAGCACTACCTCTACGGGCTTTCTGGCAAGCTTTTCGATATTATACTTGGCTACTACCCCGACATGATAGGATGAGCCGCAGGCAACAATGAATATTTTGTCTATTTTCCTGATATACTCGGCGTCCAGTACAGAAGACAGATCAACCCGGCCGTCTATTATATAGGGAACGATGGTTTTTGTTATGACATCAGGCTGCTCCATCATCTCCTTAAACATGTAATGCTCATAGCCGCACTTGTCAGCAGCATTGGTGTCCCAGTCAATGACAACATGCTCCTTCTTGATCTTGTCGAGAAACGGCGTATAGAATTCGACATCATCAGGGCTTACGACTGCTATCTCTCCATCGTCGAGATAAGTCACCTCCCTGGTATATTTCGTTATGGCCATAACATCGGAGGCAAAGAAATTTCCCTCTTCGGAATACGCAACGATCAGCGGAGCATGGCTCTTGACTCCGATTATGGTCCCAGGGTCATCCTCGCACATGATGCCAAGGGCGTAACTGCCCGTCAGTTCACGCACAGCCTTGGCAACAGCCTCAAGCAGGTCCCCATCGTAATAATAATCTATGAGCTGAGCCGCAACTTCAGTATCTGTCTCAGACGTGAAGGATCTGCCCCGTTTTTCAAGCATCTCCTTTAGCTGTGCGTAGTTTTCAATTATCCCGTTGTGAACGATCGCAATACGTCCGTTTTCGCTGACATGTGGATGGGAATTCTCGTCAGACGGTTTACCGTGCGTCGCCCACCGGGTATGGCCGATGCCGACGGTTCCGGGGACGTCCTTCCCTCCGTCGGTCTTTTCGCTTAGGACGGAGAGCCTTCCTTTAGCTTTAACGACCTGCATGCTCTCTCCACTGCTGACAGCAATGCCCGCGGAGTCATATCCCCGGTACTCAAGGCGTGCAAGCCCCTCCAGAAGAACCGGAGCAGCCTGCATTCTGCCGGTAAATCCAACAATTCCGCACATAGGATCTCCTCTTTTCGGTTAAAGGATGGAGGCGATTCTCTCAACAGCCTCTTGCGTAGCCCCGGCCTCACCGAAAGCAGTAAGTCGGATATATCCCTCGCCGCTGGGCCCGAACCCCGCACCTGGAGTAGTTACGACGCAGGCCTCGTGCAGGAGCTTATCGAAGAACTCCCAGGAACCGGTCCCCTCCGGAGTTCTAAACCAGATATACGGCGCATTGACGCCGCCGTAAACTGTCAGTCCGGCCTTGCTAAGCCCCTCACGTATTACCTTTGCATTGTTATGATAGTAGGCGATGTTCTCCAAATTCTGCTGCCAGCCCTCGGGGCTGTATACGGCCTCCGCCGCACGCTGGACAACATAGGATACGCCGTTGAACTTAGTGCCTTGGCGGCGGTTCCACATTGCATTGAGGCTCGCGCCGCCGCGCTCCAGCGCCTTTGGCACGACCGTATAGCCGCAGCGTGTTCCCGTAAAGCCGGCAGTCTTGGAAAAACTGCGGAACTCGATAGCGCAGGTCTTGGCGCCCTCGACCTCATATATGCTGTGTGGTATGCCGGGCTCCGTAATATACGCCTCATAGGCGCTGTCGTAGAGGATGATGCTGCCATGCTCGTTTGCATAATCGACCCAGACCTTTAGCTGCTCTTTAGTCGCAGCTGCTCCCGTCGGATTGTTAGGAGAGCAGATATAGATAATATCAGGCACGCCCTCTGCCGGAAGCTCCGGGAAGAAACCGTTTTCTGCCACGCAGGGCAGATATATCAGGTTCGACCACTTGCCGTCAACATATTCACCGGCTCTGCCGGCCATTGCGTTGGTGTCAACATATACCGGGTAAACGGGATCGCAGACAGCAACGACATTGTCCACAGAGAAGATATCTCCTATGTTGCCGCAGTCGGACTTGGCTCCGTCTGAGACAAAAATTTCGTCGTCTGCAATGTCAACGCCGTTTGCCTTATACGAATCGCGGATCGCAAAACGCAGGAAGTCATATGCCCCGCAGGTCTCTTCACAGTATCCGCGGAAGGTTGCGGCTTCGCCCATCTCACGGGACGCCTTCACCATCGCTTCAACAACAGCAGGCGCCAGCGGACGCGTAACGTCGCCGATACCAAGCCTGATTATCGGTTTGGAGGGGTTTGTAAACGCCTTTACGCGGCGTCCGATCTCCGGAAAAAGATAGCCTCCGGGCAGTTTAAGATAGTTGTCGTTGATTTTAAGCATTTGTCATTACCTCACAATAGTTCGCCCTGAAAAACATATTCAGCAGGGCCTGTCATATAGAGCAGATTTTTGTCTCTGTCCCATTCAATCACCAATTCTCCGCCCAAAAGGCGAAGCTTCGCTCTGTTTCCCGTCTTGCCGCAGACGCATGCGGCACAGAGTGTCGCGGTAGCGCCGGTGCCGCATGCAAGCGTTTCACCGCTGCCGCGCTCCCAAACACGCATTTTGATAGTCTCTTCATCCACGATTTGAGCAAACTCCGTGTTTATCTTATCAGGAAACAGACTATTGTTCTCAAACAGCGGTCCGATGGAGCCAAGTTCCATAGAATCGACGTCGTCAACGAAAATTACCGCATGGGGGTTCCCGACGGACAGGCAGGTCACGAGCCACTGTTTACCCGCGACAGTCACCGGTCGGAGGATAAAGTTCTCTCCCTCATCGAGCACCGGAATATTTTCCGGCCGGAACTCGGGAGAACCCATACAGACTTTGACGCTCTTGACAACGCCATTTTCGACGTCAAGCCAGACGGTTTTCACTCCGGAAAGCGTCTCGACCGTCATCTCTTCTCCCTTTGCATAGCCATGTTCATAGGCATATTTTGCGACGCAGCGAATACCGTTACCGCACATTTTACCCTGAGAGCCGTCGAGATTGTACATATCCATTTTTACATCCGCGACATCGGACGGACAGATGCATATCAGTCCGTCTCCACCGACTCCGAAATGCCTGTCGGACACGCGTTTTGCCATTTCGGGGCGGTTCTCTATATTCTCCTTAAAGCAGTCAACATATATGTAATCGTTGCCTGCCCCATGCATCTTCGTAAATTTCATATTATTCCCTCATTTTCTAAAGGTTGATTATACAACATATTCGCGGATTCTGCAAGAATAATAAGTCTTTATCCACCCGGAGTTTTTGATATATTTCCGTCTTGATTGACATACAGGCTCTCAAGTTGGGTATAATCCGCATCATAAAAGCGTATCTCCCATACTCCAAGGATAAAATCGAACTGGCCAATGACATTTTCATACTCCCCGTCAAGTTCACCCGCGGCAAGGTCTGTGGCGCGGCGCTCGCCCATTACCTCAGTTCCCAGCTTTACGCTTTCAAGGATCTTATCCAGCTTTGGCTCATACTCCTCCGCCATATTGGATGGCAGCATATACTCGAGAGAATATGTACCGGGTACATTATCAAAAATATACAGTACCCATTTCTCTCCGCTTTGATAGGTCTCCGTGTTCTTTAAAGCACTCAGCCCGCTGTCAAAGCTCACGCTCTCGCTGGTTATTCCTGTTCCGCACAGGCCGATACCGTCAGGATTATAAAAAAGCTTGAATTCTGCTTCCGGACTCTCCTCCGGCCAAAAGCGTATGCCGAACGGTTCCAGCTCCATAGTCAGGTCAGGCTCTTCCTCTGAGATCCCGCTCTGAATTATCTCGTATCCCCATCCGTCGGGCAATTCAATACTCATGTTCATGTATCTGCTGCTGTATTTGACAGTTGTCGTCTCCTCTGCGGACAGCACGCTTTCCGCCGGTATCTCAGTTTGTGCTGGTATATGTTCCTCATACTGATCCTGTGCCGGCGACTGCCCGCAGGCACATAGAAGCGCTATTGCTGCGGCTGCGGCGATCATAGATTTTTTCATTATAAAACACCTCCTATGGGATATGTCAAATTGACGCAGGAGTTAATGAAAAAGTTCCTTTCGGGAAAATCGGCAATGAAAGACTTCCATAATGAATGACAGCACACACAGGGCATGGCATCACCTGTTACTCCGACAGAGTCGGCATCTGAAATGAAGGACATGACTATGAAAAATCAAGGCGTGAAGCTGACCTACGCCGCCAGTGACGACTACTTTTTCCCCAATATTGCATTATGCATTAAAAGAAGCCGCTTCCGAAAATATCGGGAAGTATGGTAGGATGCGGAAAAGGTATCTTGAAGAACACAGGCCGGGACTGTATAATCGGTTGGTTCTGTCTGAAAAGCTGCAAGCGCACCTGCCGGAAATTGAGGACGCCGCCCGAAACAGGCTGGAAATCCTGCTGCCGAAATTGGCGGAGGCGGCGGGAGTGACGGAGGAGCTAAAATCCGTAGATCCGCTCAGGTGGGGCAGGCTGATAAGCACCTGCAAGGCACAGGCTGAGTAAGTTACCTTAGCCAAGTTGATCTACTAATAAACGAACAGGGGCGGCACCGTTTTGGCGGTGCTGCCCCTACCGCTATGTAACGCTTCTGGCCTCTGAAACGCAGACACCAAGCCACTTCCATGAGGCCAAAACCCACCCGGTAATACAAAACCTTTGAATGTCTGTAAACGGCAATAGGAGCGTTACACTTTATCAGATACACAAACCGCGGTATTCTCCATCGGAACTTAACCCATCAATGACATTTTACAGTGACACGACCTGCTCTTCCTCGTTCATCCAAAAGGTCCTTATTTTTGTTCACCTGCTGAAGCACAGGACACACCTCCGCAGTCTCTCCCGGAGAAAAGAATTATCCCGCGCCCGGCGCGAGGTCCATAGTCTGCGAAAGCCCCGCCGACGGGGCTTTCGCAGTGATGGGGTATGTGGGGATGGGAAAGGATCTGCCCCCGGCTCCACGTCAATATCAATCGCTTTGTGTCACCAACAGGGCTCCGCTGATTTCGGGAGAACGGCGTTCTCCGATGCCGGATTCATAGACCTCGATCCGAACCAGATAGGTTTCCCCTGCCACGGAGTTTCCGGAGCAAGACATTCCCGCGGCCTCCCCGGCTGCGACCTGGAAGCTCAATATTTGCTCGGTATCATAGGAATTGTACCTATATAATATGACGGAAACGCTGGCATCGTTGGTGTTCTGATACCAAACATTAATCGTGTTGCCGCCGCCTTTCTGGTAGTCTAAGGCACCGCTGTTGAAAGATGAGGTCCCGCTTGCCATCTCTGCGGGGGTTCCATCCTCAAGGCCGTAGAGTGGTGTGCCGGACGGGATATCCGTAAGCTGCGCGGTGGACATTTCCTGCACCGCCGCAGTCTGTCCGCTGGTGGCAAAGCCGGTTGCCACGCCTACAATCAGCATGATGGCGACAAGTATCGCCACCACTGATGTTTTTTTCATCTTCATAATCGAAACAATCCTCTCTTCAATCGCGTGTTTGCTAAAATTGTTGCAGAAGAGCGTCAAGTTGCTCTTGGTCTCCTCCATACGGATCAACGTCATGGCATAAGCGGATTTTGTGCGCTCCCCGAACAGGCGCACCACCGCCTCATCGCAGGAGAGCTCAATATCGCGGTTGGCAAGGGCGTACATGAGCCATACCGCCGGATTGAACCAGTGGACGCAGACGGCGGCGGTCAGCACAAGTTTGGTCACCGCGTCGAAGCGGCGGATATGCACATACTCGTGGGCCAACACATACGCCAGCGCCGTTTCATCCTCCCAGTCGGTGCGCTTGGTCAGGAGGATCACCGGGCGAAGCACACCATAGGTCAATGGGGCCGAAACCCGGTCAGTTTGCCGGATTTCCACGGTGCGGCGGAGCCGGTGTGAAGCAAGCCAATTCTTTACAGTGCCGTTTTCAACGGGCAGGGATTCCCGGAACTGTCGGCGGCATTTCCAATATGTTGCGGCAAAGAACGTGGCACAGACCGCCACGCCAATCTGCCATACGACTGTCCACGGGTTCACGGATGGTGCCGATTCCACACCCGATGTGGGAACTGCGAGCATGGTTTGGACTGTGGGGAAATATGCGGCGTCTTCCGTCATCGGGGTCAGTCTTCCCGCCAACGAATACACGCTGAACACGGAGGGCAGCGAGTACGGAATCAACAGCCGAAACAGAGCGATGCCCCACAGCGCCAAAAAGGTTTTCTTCGGGAGCCTGTTGATTGCCAGAGCGCGGATCACGACAATAGCCACAATCATGACCGCCCCGGAGATGCTCATCTCCCATATGCTCATGGGTCTGCCTCCCCGTCCAGATCGCCGACAATTTGCCGGAGCTGCGCGATTTGTTCTGCGGTCAGCTTCTTTCTCCCAAGCAGAGCGGCAAACAGCTTGTCGGCGGAACCATCGAACAGCTTGCCGATCAGTTCGTCCGTTTCGGTCTCCTGCGCTTCTTCACGACTTACAAGCGCATGGCACAGGAAGTTCGGCTCACTGCGTTTGATCGCTCCCTTGGCAATGCACTTCTTGATGACCGTGTAGGTCGTGTTCATGTTCCATCCAATTTCCGCTTTCAGAATGTCAGAGATCTGTTTTGCAGTCGTGTCACCCTCTCTCCACAAAACTCCCATGACCTTCAGCTCCGAGTCAAAGAGCTTGATTGCCATACGATCAAATCCTTTCTTATGAACTATTGCAATAGTTTACGCCAGCTATACTACCACAATAGTTTTGGCTTGTCAACACTATTTCAGTAGTTTCAGAATTTTTTGTATCATCGGGATATTGCCAACACAAGACGGAGATTTCCCCCGACAGGGAGCCGCAGTCTACCGCTGTGGTTGGTTTTGTGTATCTGCTTTTTTCATGCGAGAGGGGGACAGCATTTTGAAACGAACAAGAATACGGAGAACTCAACAATCCCGAAGTCCTCAAGACGAAAATCATTGCGCAGAAAAACGCCGCCAGTATGGAGCAGACGAAAGCGCTCAAGGCAACGCTCTCCGGGCTGGACAAGCGGTGTGCATCCAGCTTATGAACCGCTACGAGGCCGAGCGCAGGGACAAGCTGGAACAGCGGACGCAGCCCATGGTGCAACTGGAAGCCACACAGGAGGACGAGCAGGTCACGGAGGACTGGCTCAACATGATTCGGGACTACACCCAGATTGAGGAACTTGACCGCCCCCACCTTTCTCCGGCTGGTCAAGCGCATCGAGGTTGGAGAGGAGTACGAACTGGACGGGGAAACCCACCGGTATATCAAAATCTACTACAACTTTGTCGGATATATCGAAGTGTAAGAGCGTCATTCTTTATGGAAAATACTCTAAATAAAAACCGTGCAAACGGCAAACGTCTGCACGGTCATATCACCTTATTATCCTGAAACACAAAACATAGGCATATTCGCCCTCATAAAGGCTGTTCCAGCTTTGATAACTGAGTCCCCCAGCCTCCATGCGGCTGTTCACTTCCCAGTCAAAATTTCCGAGAAGGGCTTCCAGATCGCTTTTGCTTTCAAATTGCAGGCCCACATATTCTCCGCCATTGTCCGCAGCCTCGAGCACGAGTTCATCCATAACGGCAGAATAGGGCTGTCCGCTTCGGATATATCGTCCGGCAAGAGCATAATAGCTGTTATCCATAGTTGAGCTTCCCAAGATGGGAGCATACCGCTCGAAAAAGTCGTTCACTATATGCTTTTTGCGGATAAGCGTATCAGAGACGTTATAGGCATAATATGTCAGCACGCCAGTATGGGCATCCAGCTGCGCATCAGCAGTAACATCGAGGTCATAATACTCTCCATCCAGTCTGATGATATTCCATGCATGCCCGACCGGCTCTCCCGGGGTGTCCCCCGTTATGCACATGCACTGTATTCCCATTTCCTCCATCGTCCACTTCATAGCAAGGCTGATCCCGATACACTTCGCCTGGTTTTCGATCAGCGCGCCATAAGACGAGCCGCAGTTTGTGCTCTCCATATTATAATAGCAGTTTGAAGCTATGGCCCGGTAGACATACAGCTCCCTTTCAGCGTCTGTCATACCTTCAGTCTCGCTCACGAGCCCGGCTATCTTATCTTTACACGCCCTGTACTGAGCACGGTATTCGTCCTCGCTGAGCTCATAGCTGAATTGAAGCTCATATATCATACCGGTGTCCTGGTAATACGAATATGAATATGAGTTGTTCTCGGCGCCGTAGATGTGCAGAAGCTCCGGGCACTCGACGTACATGATATTATACATATCATCGAGTTCCTCTTTTGTCATCTCATGCGGGAGCGTGCATGCTGGCTCATAATTAAGCGCAGCCTCGTACATGGCGCAGAAGTTTTCGAGCTGCTCATCATCCATTGCATTGATAAAATAGCGCAGGCCAAAATTTTCGATAAGCGCCTCAGCCTCTGTGCGGACCGCGGATAGCTGCGGCTGCGACGTGTCAGGCACAGGTGTGGGCTGAACTAACGGCGACGGACTCGGTGCGGAATCGTCGTCTATTATACTTATAACGCTCAGAGGAACAATTGTATCATCGTCGTTGCCGTCAACGGCATCCGCAATAAAACCGCTTATCGAGTCTGCACCGTCCGACGGCCGACAGAGTCCGGCAGCGGCTAAAAGCAGCAAAAGCGCCAACAGACATACGCCCAGTACGCCAAAGACCTTTTTCGATCCGGCACTTGTATCGGTCGGCGCAGCCTTTTTTGAAGCCCCAGCCGAAACTTTCAGTCGTATGCTGATGACAACGCATACGGGCCGTACGACCTTACTACCGGAGCTGTCGTAAAACTGTGCGTTTTTTATCAGCAAGCGCATTCCGTCCAAAGCGCCTGGCGCGATCACAACGCGCATAGGCGAAACGAAACCGCTGTAGTTGACGATCTTTTGACAGCCATAATACGCCTCATCCGGGGTAAGCTCCAGGCTCAGGCTTTTCATGCGTTGCTCCCGTACCGGGGCGCCGCAGAAGCCGCAGTGATCCTGTCCCTGCCAAACCTCTCTTCCGCATTTCGAACACCTCACCTGTATCCCTCCCCTGTCAGCGATGATAAGGCATTCTACCACAGTGCAGTGTTTTTTTCAATCGGATAACGCGCATAGCAAACACAAAAACCCGACAGGTCGCGGGACCTGTCAGGTTTTTGTTTCTCAGCTCAAATCCGTGTATACAGAGCTGAACGGGATATATTCTCCCAGAATGGAGCTGAGCATACCCCGGGTCAGGTCCGCCCATGTCACCGTGTTATCATTCGTCAGCATGTATCGGACATAGCTTGAATAGCTTGCCGGGAGTGATCCCGCCTCGCCCTCATAGCACATGAGGTCACATCGCCGTTTTACATGACTACACAGCCGTCGGCCCGTGCATCCTCAAGCGAATAATCCTCCGGAAGCCCGGAAAGCAGGATCCAGCCCTCCGCGACGAATAGACTAAGCCGTCAATGGACTTTATACATTTTAAAATATCCGTCCGCTTTCATGGAAAATTATTGACAAAGCTTTCCGGCAGAGTTATCATTGCACCAGCCTACTTCTCTAATATGTTTATAAGAAATACAGAAACTTTTTAGTCGCCTATAGGGGATAATCCATATGACAAAATACGCTATAATGAATCCGCCGTATCATATTTTTTATACGGCCGTTGGAGCTGTTGACGTAATGCTTACCTGCCTGCGGCTTAAACTAAGGGAAAAGCGCTAATGAAGGTCCTGATAGCAATGAGCGGCGGAGTTGATTCCGGAGTCGCTGCTAAGCTTTTGAAAGACGAAGGCTTCGAGTGCATCGGCTGCACGATGAAGCTCTTTCATAACGAAGATGCCGGCATCCCTCGGGAACGGACATGCTGTTCCCTCAGCGATGTCGAGGACGCCAGAAGTGTTGCGTTCAAACTTGGCATGCCGCACTATGTTTTCAATTTCAGCCAAGATTTCCGAAAAAAAGTCATCGAAAAATTCATAAGCAGCTATCAAAACGGGGAAACGCCCAATCCCTGCATTGACTGCAACAGATATATGAAATTTGACAAGCTTTTCGAGCGCGCGGAAATTTTGGGCTGCGACTATGTTGCCACGGGACATTACGCACGGATAGAAAAAAACGGGTCCCATTTTGTCCTCAAAAAAGCGCTTGACGCAAGCAAGGACCAAAGCTATGTTCTCTATTCGATGACACAGGAGCAGCTTGCGCACACTCTCTTTCCGCTCGGCTCCATGCGCAAAACCGAAACACGCCAGACAGCCAAAAACGCCGGTTTTCTCAATTCTGCAAAGCCTGACAGCCAGGACATTTGCTTCGTTCCGGACGGCGATTACGCCGCTGTTATCGAACGCTTCACCGGAATGAAAGCGGTGCCCGGGAATTTTATCGATTCTGAGGGAAATATTCTCGGGATGCACAGAGGCGTTATCCATTATACCATAGGACAGCGGCGCGGGCTTGGCCTGTCCTTTTCCGAGCCGCACTATGTTCTCAAGATCAGTCCCGAGACGAATACAGTCTTCTTGGGACCGGAACGGGAGCTGTTCAGCCGCCGCGTGTGCGCCGCGGAGTTCAACTGGATCTCCGGAAGCGCGCCGGGAAAAACCTTACGATGCCGGGCAAAGATCAGGTACCGCCAGCCTGAGCAGTGGGCCTCCGTCACCGAAAACAACGACGGTTCTGTCGATATCCTCTTTGACGATCCGCAGCGCGCAGTCACTCCGGGACAGGCCGTTGTGTTATACGACGGCGATGTCGTTCTCGGCGGTGGCGTTATCAGGCCTCAGTGATAAGGCTTATTTCCGCCCTCTTATTGATGTTAGAATCCTGACTGTCTCTGCAAGAGCATTATTCATATTACACAAAAATTCTGTCATGCTCTTGACAAGTAAGATAAACAGTGGTAAATTGACAGCAATTGAATATCATTTATTAAACCGTTGACGCGGAGATAAAGATGATGATGCTCCCACAGAGAGTCTGCGTTGCTGAGAGACAGATGGAAAACAAGTCATCAAATGGACCGTTGAGGGCGCAGTCAAATCGCGGCGCTGAGAGCTGTGAGAGTATTCTGCGACGTGTGGCATACGTCAGTTGCCGGGGGTATGCAGGTACCCTGCTAAGCGTACGGCTTTCGCCGTAAATCAAGGTGGCACCGCGGATTTATAAATTCGTCCTTGACAGAATCATATTAATTCTGTCAAGGACTTTTTGTTTTTTCAGAATTAGGAAAGAGAGGAAATCTATGTTTTATCCATCGCTGGAAGAGATCAAAGCGGCATCCGAAACAGGCGTATACAAAACTGCTCCGGTTAGCATGGAGATTTTGTCAGACATCAAGACGCCGATAGAAGTGATGCGGATACTTAAGAATGTTTCAGAACACTGTTATATGCTCGAGTCGATATCCGATAACGAAAAATGGGGCAGGTATACTTTTCTGGGATATGACCCGACGCTTGAGATAACCTGTGTAAACGGAAAAATGCGGGTCGGCGATCTAAGCTTTGAGACCGACTCGCCCGGGAAATACATAAAACAGATACTCGATGAACATAAAAGTCCCAGTTTCGCAAACCTTCCGACTTTTACCGGCGGACTTGTTGGATATTTTTCTTATGACTACCTGAAATATTCCGAACCAACGCTCCGGCTGGACGCCGAGGACACAGAAGGCTTTAATGACGTCGATCTCATGCTGTTCGACAAGGTCATCGCCTTTGATAATTACAGGCAGAAGATCGTACTTATCGTCAACATTTCCCTTGCAAACTGTGAAACAGAATACAACAGGGCCATGATGGAACTTAAGCAAATAGCGGATCTGATACGTTCCGGTGTGCCCAAAGAGGATAACCCGGGAAAACTCAAATCCGAGATCTCCGCACTGTTCGATAAGGACACATACTGCGATATGGTCTGCCACGCCAAATATCATATCAAGGAGGGCGACATTTTCCAGATTGTCCTGTCCAACCGCCTTGAGGCACAGTATGACGGGACGCTTCTCAACGCATACCGTATCTTGAGGACCGTAAACCCTTCGCCGTATATGTTTTACTTCTCAAGCTCGGACATGGAGGTTGCCGGGGCCTCTCCCGAGACCCTGGTCAAGCTTGAAAACGGAGTCCTGCACACCTTCCCCCTGGCCGGTACGCGCCCCAGAGGAAAAACGGACGACGAAGATAAAAGGCTGGAGGAGGAGCTTCTTGCCGATCCGAAGGAACTTGCTGAACACAACATGCTGGTGGACCTCGGGCGAAACGACCTTGGTAAAATAAGCAAATTCGGCAGCGTATCAGTCGAAAAATACCACAGTATCGAGCGCTATTCCCACGTAATGCATATCGGCTCTACCGTCCGCGGAGATCTTGCGGAGAACAAAAGCGCGCTCGACGCGATCGACGCCATTCTGCCCGCCGGTACCCTCTCCGGAGCCCCTAAGATAAAGGCCTGCCAGCTCATAAACGACATAGAGAACAACAAGCGCGGCATCTACGGCGGCGCAATAGGTTATCTGGACTTCACCGGAAATCTGGATACCTGTATCGCGATACGAATCGCATACAAGAAAAACGGCAAGGTTTTTGTGCGCAGCGGCGCCGGTATCGTCGCCGATTCCGTACCTGAAACCGAGTATCAGGAGTGTATCAACAAGGCGGCGGCAGTTATAAAAGCGCTGGAACTGGCAGAGGAGGTGCTCTGATGATACTTCTAGTGGATAATTACGACAGCTTTTCCTATAACCTGTATCAGCTTATTGGATCGCTGGACCCGGATATCATGGTCATACGCAATGACGCAATGACGACAGACGAAATAAGGGAATTAGCCCCGGAGTCTATTATCCTCTCCCCCGGTCCCGGAAGGCCGGAGGACGCAGGCGTCTGTATTGACGTCGTAAAAGAACTCGGAAACACCATCCCCATTCTCGGCGTCTGTCTCGGACACCAGGCTATCTGCACGGCTTTCGGAGCGACCGTATCCTATGCCAAGACACTGATGCACGGAAAACAGTCCATGGCTAAACTGGACACAGACTGCAGGCTTTTCCATGATTGTCCGGAATATGCCCCTGTCGCACGATATCATTCTCTTTCCGTTATTGAGGACACCATCCCCTCCACTCTGACAGCAGTAGCCAAGGCAGACGACGGCGAGATCATGGCCGTCAGACACAATGAATACAATATCTACGGCGTTCAGTTCCACCCGGAATCCATTATGACTCCTGACGGGAAACAGATGCTGGAGAATTTTTTGAACATTGCAAAGGAGAGCAAAAAATGATAAAAGAAGCCATTATTAAGATCGTTGACAAACAGGATTTGAGCTACGACGAAGCATACAGCGTTATGAACGAGATAATGAACGGAGAGACAACTCAGATCCAGAACGCCGCATTTCTGGCCGCACTCTCCACTAAAAGCACGAATGCTGAGACGATCGCCGAAATTTCCGGCTGCGCAGCCGCTATGCGCGACCACGCGCTGAAGGTGGAACACGATATGGATCTTCTGGAGATCGTCGGCACCGGCGGAGATGGAGCGCACAGCTTCAATATTTCAACGACCTCTGCCATTGTTGCAGCCGCCGGAGGCGTTAAGGTAGCAAAGCACGGAAACCGCGCCGCCTCTTCCCAGTGCGGTACGGCAGACTGCCTTGAGGCGCTCGGGGTCAATCTTGACCAGAGCCCTGAGCAGTGCGTAGAGCTCCTTAAAAACGTCGGCATATGCTTTTTCTACGCGCAGAAATACCATACCTCTATGAAATATGTAGGCGCCATCCGCAAGGAGCTGGGGATCCGGACCGTGTTCAATATTCTCGGCCCACTTACAAACCCCGCTTCTCCCTCAATGCAGCTCATGGGCGTTTATGACGGCTCTCTCGTAGAACCCCTGGCTAAGGTTCTTTCCAATCTGGGCGTAAAGCGCGGTCTGGTGGTCTATGGTCAGGATAAGCTAGACGAGATCTCCGCCAGCTCGTCCACTTCTATATGCGAGATAGCAGACGGCGAGTACAGGTCATACGAGATATGTCCCGAGGACTTTGGCCTTGAAAGATGCAGCAAGGCAGACCTTACCGGCGGCTCGCCGGAGGAAAACGCGGCTATCACCCGTGCGATACTCTCCGGTGAAAAGGGCCCGAAGAGAAACGCAGTATTGCTCAACGCGGGCGCAGCGCTCTATATTGCAGGCAAGGCAGACGGCCTGGCAAGCGGCATTAAGCTCGCGGCGGAGCTCATCGATTCGGGCAAGGCCGCCGAAAAGCTTGAGCAGTTCATCACTGCAACCAACTGAGGCCGCGCTATGCAGACGATATTGCAGACTATCGCGGACCATGCCAGGACCCGCGTTGAAGCAGACAAGGCCCAGATACCTGCCGGCGAACTTATAGAGCGCTGCGGCAAAGGCCCGGCAAACGGCGCCGCCTTTGAACAGGCGCTTAAAAAGCCGGGAATGAGCTTCATCTGCGAGGTTAAGAAAGCCTCCCCCTCCAAGGGCGTCATATCCGAGGATTTTCCATATCTTGAGATCGCGCAGGAGTATGAAGCCGCCGGAGCTGACTGTATTTCCTGCCTGACAGAGCCAAAATGGTTTCTTGGATCGGACGATATATTCCGCGAAATACGGGCCGCTGTCAAAACGCCTATGCTGCGCAAAGACTTCGTCGTTGACGAATACCAGCTGTATCAGGCAAAGCTCATGGGCGCCAACGCAGTACTCCTTATCTGTGCGATATTGGATACTCCAACCGTTGCCCGCTATCTGGAGATATGCGCGCAGCTCGGTCTCGCGGCTGTAGTCGAGGCTCACGACGAGACGGAAATCGCCGAGGCCGTCTCCGCGGGCGCTAGGATAATTGGAGTTAACAACCGCAACCTGAAGGATTTTTCGGTCGACGTCGGAAACAGCGGCAGGCTTCGCTCGTCCGTACCCCATGACCGGGTGTTCATTGCCGAGAGCGGGATCAAAACCCCCGAGGATATAGAGGCGCTGCGCCGCGAACAGGTCGACGCCGTTTTGATCGGAGAAACATTGATGCGCGCTTCCAATAAGGGTGAAATGCTTCGTGCGCTGAGAGGTGGAGCATGAAAAAGATAAAGATATGCGGGCTTTCCCGCCCCGTTGACATTGAAACAATAAATCTAGTAAAACCGGAATACTGCGGCTTTATCATAAACTTCCCCAAGAGCCGCCGCAACGTCTCCCCGGAAAAGTTGAGAGAGCTCCGCTCAGGGCTCTCCTCAGAGGTCACACCTGTGGGCGTTTTTGTCGACCAGCCGCCTGAAATGATAGCCGAACTGCTAAACAGCGGGGTCATCTCCGTGGCCCAACTCCACGGAAAGGAAGACATGGAATATATCGCGCGCCTGAGAAAGCTCACAATCCACCCCATATGGCAGGCATTCCAGATACATTCCAAGTCGGATGTTTCCCAAGCGGTTCAAAGCCAAGCGGACCTTGTTTTGCTGGATGCGGGACAGGGCGAAGGAAAGTCATTTGACTGGGACCTTCTGGACGGTTTTCCCCGCGATTTTGCACTCGCAGGCGGTCTGAATCTCGAAAATCTGCCAGACGCGCTCAAAACCGAAGCCTGTTTGCTTGACGTCTCCGGAGGAGTTGAATCTGATGGCGTCAAGGATCCGGAGAAGATCAGATCGTTTATAGACTACGTCAGGAGTAATTAGAAGGAGTTTAAAATGGAAAACACAACAGGGCGCTTCGGCATACATGGCGGCCAGTACATACCCGAAACACTGATGAACGCCGTCATTGAGCTTGAAACGGCATATAATCACTACAAAAACGACCCGGAATTTCAGGCAGAGCTGGCTGCCCTTCTGAACGATTATGCGGGCCGGCCCAGCCGTCTGTATTATGCAGAGAAGATGACTAAGGATCTCGGCGGCGCGAAGATCTATCTCAAGCGCGAAGATCTGAACCACACCGGAGCGCACAAGATAAACAACGTACTCGGTCAGGCGCTTCTGGCGAAAAAGATGGGCAAGACCCGCCTTATTGCGGAGACGGGCGCCGGCCAGCACGGCGTTGCGACCGCGACTGCCGCCGCCCTTCTGGGCATGGAGTGCGTCGTTTTCATGGGCAAGGAGGACACGGAGCGCCAGGCGCTCAACGTATACCGCATGAAGCTGCTGGGCTCCGAAGTGATCCCGGTCACGACCGGAACGGCAACGCTCAAGGACGCTGTATCGGAGGCGATGCGCGAATGGACAAGCAGGATAGATGACACACATTACTGTCTCGGTTCCGTTATGGGCCCCCACCCCTTCCCCATGATCGTCCGCGACTTTCAGGCTGTCATTTCAAAAGAGATCAAAGAGCAGCTTCAGGAAAAGGAAGGCCGCCTTCCGGACGCTGTTATCGCATGCTGCGGCGGCGGAAGCAACGCTATCGGCGCATTTTACAACTTCATTGACGATCCCTCTGTCCGCCTGATCGGCTGTGAGGCCGCGGGCCGCGGCATCGACACCTATGAAACTGCCGCGACGATAAACACCGGCTCTCTCGGCATTTTCCACGGCATGAAGTCATATTTCTGCCAGGATGAATACGGCCAGATAGCCCCTGTATATTCTATCTCCGCCGGGCTGGACTACCCCGGCATTGGCCCGGAACACGCCTGGCTGCACGATATCGGCAGGGCCGAATATGTCGCCATTACCGACGACGAGGCGGTCGATGCTTTCGAATATCTCAGCCGCACAGAGGGCATCATCCCCGCGATAGAATCTGCTCATGCCGTGGCACACGCCATAAAGCTTGCGCCGCAAATGGATAAAGACCAGATCATTGTTATCAATATTTCCGGCAGAGGCGACAAGGACTGTGCCGCTATCGCAAGATACAGAGGTGAGAACATCTATGAGTAATATAAAAAACGCATTCAAAACCGGAAAAGCCTTCATCCCGTTTATCACCTGCGGCGATCCCGACCTTGAAACGACGGCAAAGCTCGTCCGCGCCATGGCTGAAAACGGCGCCGATCTGATCGAGCTCGGCATCCCCTTCTCTGATCCGACGGCTGAAGGACCGGTCATTCAGGGTGCCAACCTCCGCGCTCTCTCGGGCGGCGTCACTACGGACAAAATATTTGACATGGTGCGCGGGCTCCGACAATACGTCAAAGTACCGATGGTATTCATGACTTACGCAAATGTCGTTTTTTCCTATGGCATGGAGCGCTTTGTCAGCACAGCTGCTGAGATCGGGATGGACGGCATTATTCTGCCCGACGTTCCGTTCGAGGAGAAGGAGGAATTTGCGCCGACATGCCGCAGATACGGGCTTGATCTCATAAGTCTTATCGCCCCTACCTCGCATGAGCGCATAGCGCAGATCGCCAGGTCGGCAGAGGGTTTTGTTTACTGCGTGTCCTCTCTCGGCGTTACCGGCGTTCGCAGCAGTATTACAACAGATATCGGCGCCATGATAGAGCTGGTACGCAAAGCAAACCCCGATATCCCCTGCGCAGTAGGTTTCGGTATCTCGACGCCTGAGCAGGCGGCAAACATGGCCCGCTTCGCAGACGGCGTTATCGTAGGCTCCGCTATTGTTAAAATGATAGGTGAGCACGGCCCGGACTCCGAGAGCTATGTTTCGGAATATGTATCCAAAATGAAGGCAGCCATCGCCGAATTATAATTAAGAAAAACCAGCAAAGCCAAGTTACAGGGCTTTGCTGGTTTTTCCCTTGTTTCAGAGACACAGGGACCTTATCTGCCTCTGTGCTTCTCCTTTCGCTTCTGTCGCTTCAAATCAAATCTTCGCTGTTTTTCAGCATCCCGCCGTTCTTTGCCGGCGGATTTGCGCTCAAGCTTGTTTTCTTCCCGCTGCAATTGCAAAGCCTGCTGAGACTTTGTGCCTATGCCGGTATGCAAGGTCTGCTTTCGCGCCTGTCTTTGCCGCCTCTTTGGATCAGACGGATCATGCTTCATCGTGACAGCGACAGTAGGACTGAATCGCAAGCAATCGTAGTTCTTCAAAACGAACTCCCAAACTTCATAATCCTTTGGTTCCGCCCCAAACGTGACCTTACACGCGGAGAGCTTTCCGCCCTCCTCCCGCTCGAACACGCCGACCCAGAAAGGGTCTTCAAAGAACACCGTCAATTTTCCTGTTACTTCGTCCATAACGAACCCTCCTGAAAAATGTTATGAACAAAGAACGGACAACCCGGAGGGCAGGTTACTTACCCCGTCTTATAAGACGGGACGGCCGGGCTACCTTCCGGCTCTGGCACATCTGTTTAGATGCACGTTGCGTTTTTATCTTTGTTTTTATTATCGCGGGAATACTTCCCCGCCATGGCTGTATTCTGCCATAAATAGCGCAATAATGCAACTCCGCAAAATATCCCCGCTCAAAACCACAGCTTTAATCGCCTCGTACTTTGACAAGTAATAGCTTACCCTCATCTACAGACACTTTTGCCGATCGTCCGGGCAAAACTTCGTTGCTGATGCCGTATTGATACTCACAGGTTATTTCAGCGTTTTTAAGAGGATATTTTGCATTCTCTATGGTGATCCCTTTTGCTGTTCCGGAAATGTTCAGCAAGGAGAAATATGCAAATGAGTCATCAATATACGCCGTTTTTCCTGATACTATCTCCATTTCGGAATAATCATCAACGATCTTAGCCTGCTTACCAAGCGAATCAAGCATAAGCAATATAGATACATTTCCGAGAGTGTGGTCCAATCTCTCCCCCACGACGCCGATGAGCAGGAAATCATCCCATCCCCTTTTGGCAGCTTCCTTTACGGCAAACACCGTATCGGTATCATCCTTTTCACACGGAAGTATAATGGTCTCGACCTCAGAATTCGGATTTGTGCAGGAGTCAAAATCGCCTACGATCAGATCCGGCCTAAGCTTCAAATTATCCAGGTGGCGAAGGCCGCTGTCGCAGAATATGTTGAAATCATCGGCTTTTAAATATCTACGGATAACAGCGTAGTCCCCGATTTCGGCGCCGCCAATAATAACGCATCTGCTCACTTTTTTACGCTCCGTTTGATTCTGTTTACCGCACAGCAAAGCAAAATCGTGATTACCATATCCGGCAAGGTGTTGCCCACGATAATATCAACTCTCATCAGCAGACGATAGACAATAAATCCGACAAGCCAGACAATGAGATTCTTAATGTTGAAAGCGCTTTCTCCGCTGTCCGTTTTGAGAATGAAGAAATCCGCGATCTGAATCGCTATCATAGGGGCGAATACCGAACCGATGAAATACAAGAAATTGGTGATGTCGTCCATCGGAAACAATATTGCTCCGACCGTGCCTATTACCGCTACGCAGACGGCGACCCATTTTGCGTTTATCTTTGCTGAAACCGACTCGCTGGAAACACCGGCGGAATATGCGTCAAGGAACGTTGTCGTAACTGTTGAAAACACAATGATGAGGAGCCCTGCAACGCCAAGCCCCGCCTTCACCATAATCTGTGCGATATCGGATTCTGCCGTGAAAATAGCGGCGCCCATGCCTATAACATACATCCAACAGCTGACAATGCCGTAAGTGACAGCGCTGACGGCTGTTGCCCGTAAAGGCTTCTTTGCTTCTCTGGTGTAATCGCTGATCAAAGGCAGCCAGGACAGAGGCATTGCAACCGATAATTCTACCGCGGCGCCAAAGGTCATGCCCATACCTTCGCCGTTAATGCTCTGCATTGTCCCTTTTCCGAAGATGACAAAACTAAGAACAACTGTAAGGATAAACAATGCGGCCATTGCGACCGTATTCACTTTCCCAAGATTTTTGATACCAATAAGTATCCAGATAATGATAAGGCCGCCGATAATAAGGCACCAAACCCAACTGCTTACATTCCATATTCCGCTTGTTGCCAACGCGCCGTCATAGATCATAATGGCTGTCCAACCGACAAGCTGGATAATATTAAGCAGAGAAAACAGCAGGCCGCCTTTTTGTCCAAAGCTCATTTTTGCGGTTTCCATCGAGCTTTTGCGGACCTTCCCGCCGATAAGACCGGCAAAGAACAACATCGCGCAGCCGATAACATGGCCGATCAGAATGGCAAGTAATCCTCTGCCGAATCCAAGCGGCGCGAAGTATGTGCCGGTCAGAATCTCCGCGATCGAAACAGCTGCTCCAAACCAAATCAGTCCATTCTCAAATGTTGTAGTGCGCTTTTCCTCCATATTACTCAGCCTCCCTTGCAAATTTCCCCTGCAGATCAAAAGCATGGTTCATTGGACCTGATCCTTTGCCAAGATCAAGCATCGCCGCAAGAGCTCCTGAAATATATTCCTTAGAACGCTTTACGGACTCATCAAGATCAAATCCCTTGGCAAGGTTCGATGCAATAGCGGAAGAAAGAGTACAGCCTGTACCGTGCGTGTTCGGGTTATTTATCCGTTTGCCTTCAAACCACCGGCACTCGCCGTTTGCATACAGAAGGTCATTAGCATCGTTGACGCTATGACCGCCTTTCAAAAGAACAGCCGGACCATATGTATTGCCAATCATCTCGGCCGCTGCAAGCATATCCTCTTTGCTGTGAATAGACATTCCTGACAGGACCTCCGCTTCGGGAATGTTAGGCGTAACCAGAACGGCAATGGGCAGCAGTTCTTTTATCAGCGCGGATACCGCATCAGTCTTAATAAGAGCTGAGCCGCTTGTTGCCACCATGACAGGATCAACTACTATGTTTTTGGCTCCGTAATGCCGCAGCCGTTCGGCGATGACCTCTATCAAGCCAGCCGAAGATACCATACCGATCTTTACCGCATCAGGATATATATCCTCAAACACAGCATCGATCTGCTGTTGCAAAAATTCCGGAGACGATTCCGAAATTGCCGTAACGCCGGTCGTGTTTTGCGCTGTCAGTGCCGTAACTGCACTCATGGCGTAAACACCATTCATTGTCATTGTTTTAATATCTGCCTGAATGCCGGCGCCTCCGCAGGAATCGCTCCCCGCGATTGATAATGCAGTTTTCATACTTTTACTCCTTTACGATCGTATTTGCATTATTTTTATTGAGCGGCAGAGAGTGGTGCCCCCGGTCTGCCGCTTGAAGGCCTCGGATCAAATTTCCAAAGCGAACTTCCAAAAATCTTTAATATCCGAAAAATCGGTAATATAAAAGTCGGCAAGCGCTCTGATCTCATTCTGCCTCTGCTCGTGAATGTCAAATACTGCGGCTGTTATAAAACCGTCGTTCTTTGCCGTTTTTATCGCATAGGCCGCGTCCTCAAACACGACAGTTTCTGATTTATGAGTACCAAGAAACTTAAGCGCCTCCCGATATATAACTGGCTCGTCCTTGCCGCGACCCACGGACGAACAGGTGAATATTTCAGAAAAGTATTCGCTGACTCCGCAGCGCGTTAATGCCGCCTCCACCAGATATTTATCAGACGCCGTGGCAATACACATCTTTACGCCGTTATCCTTTAACAGCTGCAAAAACTCCGCCACACCCGGTTTCAGCGGGACTTCATCCTTATAATACTTTTCTATCATGCGGTTGACGCCGTCCATGATCTCATCGACGGACAATGTAACACCGTATTCGCTCCTGTAATAACATGCAGCCTGGTATAGGCTGAAGGACTTGAAGGTCTCTCTCAGGTCCTCTTTTGGCTCATATCCGATAGACCGAAGATAGTTTTCCCCGGCAGTATCCCAAATGAACATTGAGTCCAGAAGAGTTCCGTCCAAATCAAAAACAGCGCCTCTTATCATCTCGCTGTCATCTCACCAGAGAGTTTTTTTAGCGCTTTACATTCGCTTTCTATATCATCAGCCGAAAATATAGCGGAGACCAGCGCCACCCCATCCACTCCTGAGCCGGACAACTGCAGAATGTTTTCCTTGTTGATACCGCCGATAGCCACGACCGGAATATTCACGGCAGAGCAGATATCTTTTAACGTCTGGTAAGTGACGTCACTGGCGTCTAATTTGGTCGTGGTTGAGAAAACCGCGCCGACACCGAGATAATCGGCGCCCGCTTTCTCTGCAGCGAGGGCCTGTTCAACGGATTGTGCAGACACGCCGATCATCATCTGTGTTCCGACAAGCGCACGAACATTTGAAGCTTCCATATCCTTTTGACCGACATGGATTCCGTCCGCTTTACACCTCATCGCGATCTCAACATTGTCATTGACGATAAAGGGAACGTTATGATCCCTGCAAAGCTTTCCGATCGCAATGGCTTCGTCAAGAAATGCAGTTTCATCCAGCTCCTTTTCCCGCAGCTGAACGCAGGTAACTCCGCCTTTGATCGCTGACTCGACCTGTTCAAACAGGGTCTGCTTTCCCACCCAGCTTCTGTCTGTCACAGCATAGAGAAGCATAGTTTCTCTTTTACATCTCACAGATATTCTCCTGACTTTTTATATTATTTTATACTTTGCGCGTGACTCCAGAGTATCACCGTCAAGATTATATATCGCATCGATAATATAGTTGCGGTAGCTTGAATTGCCGTCAACGCCTCCGAGCCGCTGATGTGCGATCTCTCCGCATATACCCATAGCGCATACGGCGGCGGTCGCCGCAGAAAGTTCCTCTCCCGGATTTGCGGTCACATAGGCCGCTGTCAGAGCGGAGAGCTGGCAGCCCGTTCCGGTTATGCTGCTCATCATCGGGTGGCCGTTATAAATACAATATGCCTTATTTTCATCTGCAACTATGTCGATCGCTCCCGTGATCGCAATAACCGCTCCGGTCTTCGCCGCAAAGGCTTTAGCAAACGACGCCGCCTGTGCCAGGGTATCCTCGGTCACACAGTCAGCAACGTCGGCATCAACGCCCTTTGTTGTGCCGCTTCCGGTCGCAAGGGTTTTGATTTCGGAGATGTTGCCGCGTATAACGGTAAACTGTATTTTTTCCAAAAGTTCAAATGCTGTATTTGTTCTAAGCGCAGACGCGCCGGCGCCGACCGGATCAAGAACAACGGGGTGACGCAGCGAATTGGCCTTCTTACCGGCTGCCAGCATCGCCGGGATCGTACGCTGGTTCAATGTGCCTATATTGATATTCAGCCCGGCGCATACGCTTGTTATTTCTTCGACCTCGTCAATATCATCGGACATTATGGGAGAGCCGCCGCACGCAAGCAGAATATTTGCACAGTCATTCACCGTCACGTAGTTTGTTATATTATGAATAAGAGGCTTACGTTCCCGTACATTTTCAAGCATTTCCTTAAGCATTATTTGTCCCTCCTTT